>JAIRON010000047.1 GCA_031257495.1 Puniceicoccales bacterium | reverse complement strand
TCAGTCTTCATCTCTGTTTTACGCAAGGGACGAATGGTCATCATAAATCTTAGTCATGTCTGGACATTTTCTTTGTCGCTGCATATATATCTATACTCACTTGAGTAAATTTAAACCTTGTAATATGTAAGCCATTTTGCTAAATTTGACCATCGGATTTATATGAATGAAGCTTTAATATTAAGTGTAACCTCCAAGGCATTGATACTCGTCCTTATCCTATCCATGCCTCCAATTCTAGTGGCAACGTTCGTTGGACTGTTCGTCAGCTTGATACAAGCCTTAACTCAGGTACAGGAGCAAACGCTAGGCTTTGCAATCAAACTAATCTGCGTAACCATTGTCCTAACCTTAACCACTTACTGGATTGGCGGAGAAATGTTTTCCTACACGGAGTATTTGTTTAGAGATTTTCCATCAATAATAAAATAAGGCGATGAATTTTCCCATCGAAGAAATTACTAATGTTTTGCTGCTGCTAGTAATAAGTGCCGTACGATTGGCTGCCGTATTGGCTGTTGTTCCATTTTTTTCCAAACAATTTGTCGTCGGTATGGGCAGAAATGTGGTGATATTTGCAATGATTTTACCACTTCTGCCATTGCTCATTGCCCAGTTGCCAAAACACAGCTTAGACTTTTTGACCGTATCGGGAGTCCTCATAAAGGAAGTAATCATTGGAGTGACGTTGGGATTTGCGACAGGATTTATATTTTACGTGGCCGAAGGTGTTGGCTTCGTAGTCGATGTGCAGAGAGGGTCTTCGATGGCTACAATATTCGATCCCATGGCCGGATCCCAAACTTCCCTGATGGGAAGCATACTTTTACAAATAATGTCGGCAATGTTCTTTTCAATGGGCGGCTTTTTGTTTCTGATGAGCATAATATACAAAACCTACACGGCCTGGCCGGTATTTTTGTCCTGTCCCATCCCAGATGCCAGTTTCGCTCAGTTTTTCGTGGATATGCTTGACCAAATTATGGAGGTCATGCTCTGCCTGGCGGCACCCATACTGATAGTACTGTTTTTAGCTGAATTTGGGCTCGGTATGGTTAACAGGTTTGCCCCCCAGTTAAACGTTTTCTTCCTCGCAATGCCCATTAAAAGTTGGCTATCAATGGCCTTTTTATTGATGTACATGGGCATAATCGGACATTTTTTCGCAAAATATTTTATGTACAACAGTAAGGTGTTGGAGTTTCTAAATATTTTTAGTAAATGAGCAGTGAAAAAACAGAAATGCCTACCCCGAAGCGGTTGCGAGATGCGCGCAAAAAGGGGCAAGTCAACAAAAGTACGGACGTTGTGTCGACGGCGCTTCTCATTGGATTGTACGCCTACATAGGGGCCGGTTGGAATTCCCACGTAAAAAACCTCATGCAACTGATGATTTTTCCCGTTCAATATATGAGCTGCGACTTCAAAACGGCCCTTTCCCAAGTTGTACCGGGAGTGCTTTCTAAGACATTTTTGACAATATTGCCAGTGCTCGGCATAACCATACTATTCGCCATCGCAGCAAATTGCGCCCAAATTGGGCTGCTATTTGCTCCGGAAGTAGTTAAACCCGACTTCAAAAAAATTAATCCCATGGAAAAGCTGAAGCACATTTTTTCCAAAAAAAATCTGTTCGAATTTTTAAAATCAACGCTGAAAATAATATTTCTCAGCATTCTTATTTACCTAGTAATAAAGCGCCTAATTCACGATTTGCTGCTTTTGCCATTTACCGAAATAAAGGGAACATATGAAATTTTGGGCCCCATCATGCGCAGGTTTGCTTATAATGTCATATTCGCCTACGTCGTCGTTGCGGCACTCGACTTTATTTTTCAAAAGAGGGATTTTATGAAAAAGATGATGATGTCCAAGGATGAGGTGAAACGGGAATACAAAGAATCGGAGGGCGATCCCCAGATAAAGTCCAAACGCAAGCAACTTCATAGGGAAATGATAGAACAGGGTGGTGCCGCACAGAAAACCAAACAATCCAGTGTACTAGTGACTAACCCTGAGCACATGGCCATTGCCATATACTACAACGTAAAGTCCAAGGGGCTGGCATTGCCAATCGTTGTCGCAAAAGGGAAAGGGCACGTCGCGGAAGAGATGATCGAAGTGGCAAAGCGAGCTGGCATACCCATCATGAGAAACGTACCCCTTGCCCACTCACTCATGGATTCCGCGGAAATCATGCAGTATATCCCAACCGAGCTCATAGAACCGGTCGCCGAAGTTTTACGCTGGGTGTACGAGATGAAGGAACAACACGAACAGGGAATAGGCCTGGAAGGAGAAATGCAATAATTTTCATTCATCTTTTTTCAAAAATACACAAAAAAGAATCGATTTTAGATCATGGGGTGGCAGACCGGATTCGAACCGGCGACCCTCGGAACCACAATCCGATGCTCTAACCAACTGAGCTACAGCCACCAATGAATGGCGCAATCCTTAAGGTGCAAAAAAGGGAAATGTCAACTAGGAAATGTATTGACTCTCATATAAATGGGCATAAAAAGAGCGGCGCGTTTGGTGTAACAAAGGTATAAAAACACTCAAACACGCCGCCTGTTTAACGTTTGGAGAGAAACGGATTGATTTGGTGCACAGTGTACACCAAAATTCTAAACAAATTTTCTTACTTTATCACGAATGAGCCTTAAAAGTTCTTCATTTGGCGATGATTTTCTTGCTTCATTCGTAGCATTGCTCCCGTTATTACTGTCCATGATATCCCTTTAATTAAGTTTTCTGAACTTTGTCTTAGTGTTTTTGACAACTTTCATGCGTCTTCTTAACAAAACCCATAATGTCAAGTTTATTTTTGATATTTTCCTAAAAATAATTTGACACGGGCCCTAAATTGGGGCAGTATGCCTGCATAAAAAATTTCAACACTTAGAGAATAAATTCTACTTTGGGTAAAAATGGAACTTCATTTGCTTAGGGATCTTGCCATTGTGCTGTTCGCGTGCGGCATATTTGCCATTATATTCCATTATTTAAGGCTTCCTTTGCTTCTGGGGTACATAGTTGCCGGGTTTTTGGTTGGACCAAATTTTCATTTGATTCCATCCGTGTATGACACAAATATTATAAACCATCTGAGCGAATTGGGTGTAATTTTCCTAATGTTCTTTATCGGACTGGAATTCGATCTTTTAAAGCTAAAAAAGCTTTTCATTCCATCGCTTACCGCCCTCGTATCGCAAACGGTTGGAATGATTCTCATAGGCATAATGGTCGCTCCTATGTTTCACTGGTCCGGGCTGAACGGACTTTTCCTCGGAGCGCTACTATCGATGGGATCAACGATGATAACGATCCCAATTTTGAAGGAACAGAACGCATTGCGCACAGATTTCGCCCAATGCGCCATTGGGCGACTGATCATGGAAGATATGTTGGCCATCTTGATGATCGTTATTCTCTCAGGTATAGCACTCACCGGTCATTTTGCTTGGGATACGGCATGGGACAAAACTTTTCTGCTTGGCGTGTTTGTTGTCATGGTGTTTTGTGTAGGAAAATTTGTAGCTCCGTGGTTCGTAAAGACGCTGTTTGGCTCGGAATCACCGGAAATTTTGATCGTGGTGATAGTTGGCACTATGCTCGCCGTTTGTGTTTTAGCTCAACGCTTTGAGCTTTCCGTGGCACTTGGATCATTTTTAGTAGGTTCCATATTGTCTCAAACCAGCATCGCCGACGATGTCGAAACCTTAACAGCTCCCCTAAGAAACATTTTTGGTGCCGTATTTTTCGCCTCCATCGGCATCATGACTAACCTGAACAGCGTATTAAACCATGGACTTCTTGTGATTGGGCTATCGATCATAACGATTGTGGGGCAAACATTTTTTGGTTCGGCTGGATTATTTTTAAGTGGGCAGAGGGCTGAAACCGCATTTAGAGCAGCATTTTGCCAATCCCAAATCGGAGAATTTAGCTTCATAATAGCAGCCCTCGGAAATAGTCTCGGTGTTGTTGACCGAGACTTTGTCTCCGTCACATCCGGTGTGGCAATTGGAACCATATTGCTTTCATCGATGCTAAATAGACGGGCAACGCAAATTTTTAAATTTCTAGAAGCACATTGCCCAGATTTTCTAAAAGAGATCGGCGTATTTTATCACAATATCCTGAGTTCGGCTGACAATCGCCTATCTAAAAGTGATTTGATTGCCATAGTAACCAAGCCAGCCCTGAAAGGCATTCTTTGGTTTTTTCTTTTAAGCGGCACATTGGTTTCAGTGTCAACTTTGGCAAAATTTACCCATACCGGGAAATTTAACCACATATTTCAACTTAACATAATCCAAAGTGCGATATGGGGCTGTGCATTTTTACTGTGTCTGCCCTTCTTGATCGGGTTAACAAAAAACCTTAATGACATCTTGTTTGGCATATTGGGAAATCTCACCAGTAACCACATTAGAAATGAAAAAGTTCAATCCCGGGCTTTTGGAATTTTTAGGTATATTACGAGTCTAGTTGTACTGTTTTTTTTCAGTGGGGCATTTCTCGGTATTGCAGCCAAGTATTTGCCAAGCGGAACCTCGATACTGACATTTGGCCTAGCCATTCTCGCAATTGGAACTCTTTTGTGGCGGAAACTTTTAATTTTTAATAACAAGCTTGAGCACGCTTTCATCGCTAACTTTAATTATAAGGTGGAGACGCGTGAGCAAAAACAAAGGGCATTAATTCTGAGGCAAACCACGGAAAAATATCCCTGGCCCGTGGTTATTAACGAGGTTATCTTGCGGCCAGGTTATGATGTCGTTGGTTCGCGCATAGCAGATACTACATTGCGACCACGCGCAGGAGCAACCATAATTGCCATCACACGCTGCGGCTATACGGATTACAACCCTCAACCGGAAACCATGCTTTTTCCAGGTGATCGCTTAATTTTGCTCGGGGAACAATCCCAAATAAACCTCGCCAAAGATATATTGGAAACGGAATCGGCGCAAAAAAATTTAAAAAAGACCGAATTCAACTTGGCCCAAGTTTGCATAGGAAATCACGAAGATTTTGTGGGTAAGGCTCTCGGGGAAGCAAAGCTGCGTAAGACCTATGGCGTGAGTGTGGTAGGAATACAGCGCAGTGCAGAAAAAATTGTGGATATTAGTGCGGAAACGGAATTGCAACAAAATGACATCCTTCTCCTGACCGGCAATGAACGGGATATTCAGAGATTGAAAACCAAGATCGAAATGGTAAACCCAGAATAAATCAGTCTCCATGGGCGTACTTGACAAAAGCACACAGGTAAAATCAGAAAAAAAAATCAGAAAGATTTTTCCTGCCCTTTTGTGCTTCATGTTTGGGGCTCTCTTTCTCATCTCTTTCCTTGATTTTCAGCCACAGCAAACAAAACTAATAAGCACCGGCTTAAATGACGGTAGCAGCCATGAAAATTTAATCGGAAGGTTCGGTGCCTATGCCACTTTCTACAGCATACGCTATTTGGGGCTAGCTTACTGGTTAATTCCTCTCGCCCTGATATTCACCGGTTATGTTTTGCTGTTCCCAAATTTGCGAAACTTGAACAAAAGGCGAATTCTTGCCATGATTTTTGCCATCCTGAGCATAGCGGGAATATGTGAGTTTATTCATCAGCATATGATGAGCGCCGATGGATTCCTCAAATTTTCGCAGAACAAATATTCCGGAGGTTTGGGAGGCATCGTTGGCACCTACGTTTTTTATTACCTCATGGAGCCAATTTTTGGAGAAATTGGGGGTATCATAATTCTATCAACAATCCTAATTTTAAGTTTGGTATATTCCTTAGCCAAAAATACATCGTCCAACGTGATACTAGAACGTGAGGTCGAAAAATATGGTTATTTTAGAGCAATAATTTTAAAAAATATAAAGCGTCTATTTCTTCTGCTGTGGAAGATAATAAAGATTCTGTTTAAGCTAACATCATGGCTGTTTGCTTCGATATTTAAAGCCTTTAAAAAAAAGGCAGTGAAAAATTATTTCGCCAATAACCGCCAACCTTCGGGTAAAATCGACAAAAAACTTGAAAAAAACATGCGTCCTTCCCCGCCAACTAGGGAATTGCACAGTGAAAAAAAATCCGGAGACTACATTTTTCCAACCATTGATCTTTTACAGCAGTCTCCACGTACAAATAGAAATGGCGACGATCACGGAGCAATCTCAGCTCAGCTTGTCCAAACTTTGGCACAATTTGGCATTGAAGTACATCCAGGCGAGGTTCATACCGGTCCAGTGATAACCAGGTACGAAATAACTCCCGCCCCTGGCGTACGAGTCGAAAAGATCCTCAACCTGGATAAAAATATCGCCCTCAATCTTCGGGCACAATCGGTGCGCATATTGGCCCCCGTGCCAGGCAAAGGTTGTGTCGGCGTGGAATTGCCAAACAAAGCGCCGCAGATGGTGTGCTTGCGGGAAATTTTGGAGTCCCAGGACTGGGCCCACATGAAGGCGGACATCCCCATCGTTCTTGGGCGCGGTACAACTGGCGACCCAATGATAAATGACCTTGCCAAGATGCCGCACCTATTGATCGCAGGATCAACGGGCTCAGGTAAAACTGTGTGCATAAACGCCATAATCGCATCCCTTGTTTACCATGCTTCGCCGGAGGACCTGCGCTTCATCATGGTAGATCCAAAGATTGTCGAAATGCAAGTATTCAACGACCTTCCCCACATGCTGATCCCCGTGGTAACCGATCCAAAAAAAGTGCCAAATGCGCTGAAATGGTTAATTTCCGAAATGGAGCGGCGATACAAAATTTTCGCCAAAATCGGTGTGCGCAACATAGCCGGATTCAATGCTAAAATTTTGCGCGATGCGACAGAACAGGAAAAAGCCAAAGAACTGGAACTTTCCCTATCCCCCGAGGAGCGCTCTGCAATCAACGATATGGCGGAAATTCGTGGTGGCAATGTGGATGTCCCAAAAACGAAAATGTCCTATATTGTGTGCATCATAGACGAGCTTGCCGACCTAATGTTGGTAGCTCCAGCGGACATTGAAACTTCCGTAGCCCGGCTCGCCCAGCTCGCCCGTGCAGCGGGCATACACCTAATCTTGGCAACGCAGCGACCATCGGTGAATGTCATAACGGGCATAATTAAAGCAAATTTACCGAGCAGAATAGCATTCAAGGTTGCTTCAAAGGTTGATAGTAGAACAATTTTAGACATTGGTGGGGCGGAATCTTTGCTAGGCCGTGGAGATATGCTATTCCAACCCCCGGGAGCGAGTGGTTTATTGCGTGCCCAGGGAGCCCTTGTTTCCGACGACGAAATCAACAATATCGTTCAATTTTTGAAAGAGAAAAATGGTCCACCAAAGTACATGATGGACGTACACGAGCAAATAGAAAGTTTCGACGGAGACGAAAATTTTGAATCCGAGGATTGGGAAGACGACATGATTCCCCAAGCCCTCGAGGTACTGCGGAGCAGCGATAGAGCCTCAACCTCTCTCCTGCAACGCCGTTTAAAAATTGGCTACAACCGTGCGGCAAGGATCATGGAAGCTCTCGAAAGTAAGGGCCTCATTTCCCTCGACCGAAATTCCCGTGATGCCGGAAACGAGTGAAAAGTAATTGGCTAAGAGCAATTAGGGTTATGCTAAGAATCGCAGCAAAAGATAAAATTTGTTGAAATAGTATTACCCAAGGGGAGCAATGTGGGTTAAGTTTCGAGTTACTTTGTTAATTAAATATCAAATTATTATATTGGATTGATAATGCTTGACTTCCCTTTTATGCTAAATAGAAAAAGACCAGCATCGTATTATGGAAAACATAATAGATATTAGTGGGTTGACAGCTGTGCAACAGCAGGAATTTAGAAATTGGTATTCCGAGCGTAAGCGTGAGAACGTACAACGAGGGCAAAATGTTTTGCGAGACGCAGGTGTAGCTTACCTGGATCCAACCTTTGATAGAACATTTAAGTGGCTAATGGGTTCGGATAATCCGAATATCGCGAGGACCATTTTTGATTCGATGGTATTTCTAACGTATAAGGGCTTGGTAAC
>JAIRON010000025.1 GCA_031257495.1 Puniceicoccales bacterium | reverse complement strand
TATGGCGGAAAATTTTCCACCTATTGTGATTGGTTATTTTCCTAACCATTTTCGGTTTCTTAAACGCATCCAAGTTTAAATTTTAGTCATGGCTTAACATTAGCAGGCTTTGCGGGTTGTATTTTGCTTATTAGCCCAATAACTATCGAGCTTTGGCAAATTTTTTAAAATTCTAAAATGCGAGTTCTGCAGAGAGTCTACCTAAAGTACAGATTCGCGGGTAGAAATAATGTGTCGGTTTAGATTAGCCAATCATTCAAAATTTTCATATAACTTAGGCACTACAGGGGATGATAATTGTTTAAGTTTAGGCTTTTTTCAGAAATCATTTTTTTGTAAGCCTTTTACCTTCGCTGTTCCCTACCCTTCCCAATCTTCTGCCATTCTTTTATTTGAGCGGCTTTGAAGCTGGCGGGGCAAGAGAGAGTCGAACTCTCGACCTTCGGTTTAGAAGACCGCTGCTCTATCCACTGAGCTACTGCCCCATCAACCGGAAATATCTAAAGTGACCTGGAGCGGAGTGTCAAAGGAAATTTATCCCCAAGTTCGAACGTTAGGAGGCACTGCCCACTAATCTTTAGTTGCACATCACTTCGACTAAACTCATTGGCTAGACTTTCACTAAAGCCCAAAAGTGATTCAAAATTGTCCAACTCGTATTTCAAGCCATGGGACGAAATTTTACACTGCGGCGCACCAAAAAATCCACACTTACACCCCACTTTTGCGCGAATAACCAGCTCTGATTCCTCTTCGTACATTATTGTAGCACCATTATCCAATATTTTCATATCGCATTCTAATGAATGGTATTTTTTTAAAAAAAATATGTTTGCGATGGTGTGATCGAAGCGTCCAGAAGTGGCATTGGTTATGGTGATTGACTGTGCACCATTTTCTTTGCAGTAAAAAATTGCCTTTTCCAGATCTGAAAAATTTTGATCCGGCCTGAGCAAAATTTCGGTGCCAAGTTTTGCGAAAAATTTCAATGTCTCAGAAGAAACATTGTCCATATCCCCAAGGATCACGTCTGGGATAATGGAAGCCTTTCGCAAAATTTCGCTAGCACCATCGAGGGCGATCACGGTTTGACCTGGAAATAAAGCCTGAAAACCTTTTCCATTGAAAATTTCATTTTTTCCATCGGCAAATATTACGAAATTTTTGCTATTTTTCATTTTATCCATATTTATGTTGCCGCCATTGATACTTATCGATTTTCTATATAATTTATGAGAAGATTGCTCTGCATACTAGTTATTTCGATATTTGCAACCACCGGCATCGCTCTTTGTTCAGAAACAGGAGCAAATGTCGCCATACCTACTCCTCTATCAGTTTACGAAGCAGCGGAGCTTGGCAAAAATTTATCGCTGTCGCAAATTTTGCTGAACAGGGTACGCATTTCTCCTTTCAATTTGATTGCCACGGTAATTTTCTTCTTGGCGATCATTCACACATTTTTTGCCGCCAAAATATCGAAATACGCAAAGCGCGTATACAAAGATTTTGCCGATAAACCTGAAAATGAAAACAAGGTATGTTTCTTCGCTGAAATATGTACTTTTTTGGGTGAAGTGGAGTTGATTTTTGGGCTATGGTGTGTGCCACTGGTCCTGGTAATTGCCTATAATTTTGGCTGGGTTGGCGTTACATCCTACTTTAACAATAGTGTTAGCTTTGAAGAACCTATTTTCGTCATTGTCATAATGTCGATGGCGTCAACAAAACCCATAGTAACCTTGGCCGAATCCGCATTGGGTTACGTAGCCAAAATTGGGAACTACAGCCCCAAGGCTTGGTGGCTAACCATACTTGCCCTGTCTCCCCTCATGGGCTCTCTCATAACTGAACCGGCGGCAATGACCATAGGAGCAATGTTACTCGCAAAGAAATTTTACCACTGCTCGCCATCGAATGCACTGAAATACGCAACCCTAGCCTTGCTTTTTGTCAACATATCTGTGGGTGGAACGCTAACACATTTTGCCGCCCCACCGATATTAATGGTCGCCAGTAAGTGGTCCCTAAACCTGAGCAGAATGTTCCTAGAGTTCGGAATTCATGCCATCCTCGGTATTACACTGAGCACAGCTACATATTTTTTGATTTTTCGCAAAGAATTTAAAAAAATGGCCGAAGAGTTCATACCCAATGGTGAAGATAACGCCCAAATACCAAAGTATATAACTGCAATTCACATTGCATTCATGGTTTGGACCGTATTAACCGTTCATATTCCTGCCCTTGTCGTCAGTGGATACTTATTTCTGCTCGGATTCATGAAAGCCACCAGGAATCACCAAATTGAACTGGGAATAAAAAATCCACTCCTAGTTGGCTTTTTTCTCGCTGCACTTGTTACCCATGGCAAATTTCAGACGTGGTGGCTATCTCCCATACTATCATCCTTGGGCGAAACCTCCCTGTTTCTCGGATCGACGATTTTGACGGCATTCAACGATAATGCCGCTATTACCTACTTGGCCTCCCTTGTTCCCGTTTTTGCAACGAATAAAGTTTTGCAAAAAGCGGTTTTGGCAGGAGCGATAACGGGCGGAGGACTGACTGTAATAGCAAACGCTCCCAACCCAGCTGGCCAGAGCATACTGGCCAAGTATTTTGGGAATGGGATATCGCCTGTAAAGCTATTTTTGGGAGCAATTCTACCAACGATAATCGTTGGCTCTTGTTTTATGTTGCTATGATTTTATATGATTTTACAGGCAAACTGGCGGAAACGACGCTCAACATCAGAGCTAGCTATCGCCTCACTTACCGCTTCAAAATCCATGTGAGCTTTGCGTCTGCTCTGATTAAGTTGGTGTAAAAGTACGCCGTGCTGTATAGCTTTTGCTCTAATTGAAGCATGCACATTGGCGCAATTTTGTGTCGTTTTTTTGTTTGCCTTTGCTTCTCTTTCTTCCTTCTCTTTTTCTGCGTGCTTCTTTTCTTCTTTTGCCATGCGCTCTTTCAATTGATGATAATTTACAAAGGAAGCTAATGTTTTGTCACTCAACTTAAAAATAGCCCTTTCCGTAGCACTACCTTCTCTTACGTTTCTGGTGAAACCTTCGACAAACCTTTTAGCTTGTCCCGCTTCCTTTCCAGTAACGCGTCCTGCTTCCCTATCCTTCTCAATTTGGTCAACTTGGACAATTTCTTTTAAATATTGACCATCGCTTTCATCAATATCACCGGCTCTAATTTTAGCGTCGATGGCGTCAAATTTTTCCTGGGGATCGCAATCCGACCTGAGAAGGTTTTGCATCCCATTGTCAAGCCTATGAAAGGCATTACGCATTTGTCCCCCATGTTTTAAGTCCTTGCCATTGGATCCCTTAAATACCTTTTCCGCCCATGTTTCGTTACTTTCCCTTTCCATCAAGAAAGCAAACATGTCACCGTTGCTTGCACTTTCGCTGATACCCGTTGATTTTACAATACATGCTTTTAAACCGGGATATAAGCGGATAAGATTGGCTTTAGAAGCATCGTCCAATCTATTAAAAATTTGCAATGTCCTTCCATCGATTTTTCTTGTTTTGTTACTCACAAGTCTTTTCAAGAGAGTAATATCCGTGCCACTGAGGCCGTTCTCCCTGATTATACTATCCAAGTCCGCACTTGAACCTTGGGCCGGTATGCTTTCGCTAGGTTCCCTCGCACTACTGATTAACACGCTACGCGTATTTAGCGCATGATGTGCCATTACGGCGGTTTGCGTTTGTTCATCCAGCTTATTGAAAGCTTCTTGTGTTGCTCCAGCCAAATTTTTAGTGATTCCTCTTGCAAACTTACGCAGAAGGCCTGCCTGTGATCCTGTGATAATATTTGCCTGCTTAGCTCTATCAATCCCTTCCATTTTTAATTCTCTGGTTCGTGTTATACGGGTCCCTCCAAGAAAAATACTTTCGAAGTCAAGCTTTTTTTGTTACCAACTGGAACCAGTTAAAAATTCAAATTAACCGGAATTTCACATCTTTGATATGTTTGCACCGAGATAGCTGTGAAATATTCCTAAGAATTAACAGTTTTATCAAACTAAGCTCGTTGCGGATCACGGCGTTGGCACAACCGATAAGTAAAACATCTCCAGACAAAATCGTAACCGGCGAACAGCGGGAGCAAAAATTTTCCCCCACGATCGATGACCAATTTTCTAATAAAATGTCTTCGCATCGACTTTTTATGGTGAAATTTTTAATAACCGCATCGGCAATCGAACCAATTTGCCTAGAACGGCGCAGTGAAGCATTATTTTCTTCGTGGGGTAGCGAACGCAGATCCGCGATTAAATTTCTAACGCACCGACTAAAGTGAACCCTTGCCATTTTTTCACTTTAGGAATTCGCTGAGATTTTGCATATAAAAATTTGCAAAAGATATATCGCCGCCACTGTTTTGGATGACTTCATCGAAGAGATTTTTTTTCTCAACCTGCATGGCACGCATGTGCTGCTCAATCGTATTCGGTGCAATCATGCGGTAAATTGTTGTGACTTTTTTCTGACCAATGCGGTGTATGCGTGCAATCGCCTGCTCTTCAACCGCTGGGTTCCACCACGGTTCCATCAAAAATGCGTACTCGGCGGCATGCAAAGTTATCCCCACTCCACCGGCTTTCAAGCTTATCAACATTACAGCCGATGCGGGATGATTTTGAAAGCCATCAATTACAATTTTGCGCTTACCCGTAGCTCCCGTCAATTTAAAGATCTCGCACCCGGCTAATTTGTTTTCTATTTCCGACTCAATTTTAGCCAAAAATCCCAAAAATTGGCTAAAAATTACAACCTTTTTGTTTTCGGAAACAATTTCCTCCAACTTGAGCATGAGAGCATCGATTTTTGGTGAATTTGTCTCCCTATAGGGGTTGTATTTTTTCGGCAAAATATCTAGACAATCTGTGGTCTGGCGCATGCGCATGATAGTCGTCAAGATGTTCATCCTCTCTTTAGAAGAGGCTTGCTCCGTGTAACTGGTGTAACTCGAGGCAAGCTTTTCCTTGAGGGAGTGGTAAACCTTGGCTTGCGATTGATTCAATGGACACAGAAGCTCAATTTCATTGCGTTCCGGTAATTGTAAGCGTACAGAATCCTTTGTTCGCCTCAAAACAAAGGGAGCAATTTGGTTCCTTAGCTTTGACCGAAACTCCACATGGGCAATTTTTCTCTGAAAATCTCTGTAATTGGGCAGTAACCCTGGCATCAGGAACTTAAATATACTCCACACATCGTTCAAGTTATTTTCGATGGGCGTACCCGTAATGGCGATCCTAAACTTGGCACCAACTGAGCAGCATGCTCGCGCAGTCTTAGAGGAAGAATTTTTGATATATTGCGCCTCGTCGAGAATTACATAATCAAATCTTTTGCCGTGTAATATACTATTCAACCGCCGAGCTTGGTTGTAACTAGTCAATATAAAATCTGATTCTTCTATTTCACCGTTTCGCAGCACTGACACCGTCTTATCGGGGAAAAATTTATCAATTTCTCCCTCCCATACTGGGAGCACACTGGCAGGACAAATAATCAAACTGCATTTGGCATTTTGATCCGTGCAAATTAGGGAAAGAGTTTGCAAGGTCTTACCGAGACCCATTTCGTCGGCTAATAGGCACTGGCAGCCGGCATCCAGCACACTCCTCATCCATCGCACACCATTCTTCTGGTAGTCCTTCAAATAGGCAGGGAGGGATAAATCTGGCGCACATTCCACAAATGAATCGCTGATTTTAAGATCAGTGTCGAGTTTTACGGCGCTCTGATTGAACAAAAAATATAGCATGTAGTGGGGAAAAATATCGTCTCCAAGTCGCAAAGATGATAGGGAGCGGATAACATCGGCTTGATTTTCCGGTAAAACGACAACGCCAAAATTTTCGATAAAGCGAGGACGCCCATTGGCATGGAGTAATGCCTCCAACTGTGCACCATCAATTTCGCCGAAATCCGAATTTAGATGCCAAACTATCCTAATTTTGCTGCCATCGACGGCAGTAACTTTCGCCGAAGTTACGATGTAAATCAGTCCTCGCTCCAGGAACGAACAGGAATCATCCAGTTCCGTATTGAAATATTTTTGCCAAATGGGTAACTTTTCTTTGTAGAACACTACAGCATCACGCCACTCCGCTATTCTGCAGTCACGGTGCTCAAAGCAAAACTTAAAATTTGCCTTCCTTGCATTGAGAAGTAGGCGCAGGATGCTGATTTTTTTTTCGTCACCGGAAATTTTAGATAAGCCACGGTTTGTCTGCATGAAAATTGGCTTATGTAGGTCATTGTCTAAAAACGAATGCATGACCAAGTTTTGATCCTTAATAGCAAATTTTACCAGTAGGCATTTTTTTACATCCTCGGGCTTGTTTTCTAGGAAAGACTCGTCGTATTCCGGCTCGGACACTTTGCCAAGACCTGGATGGGCGGATAGCAGAAGATCGATTTCTATGCATATGGCACAAATTATGGAGCAAATTTTCTTATCGGCCAAATTGGACTCCGATTCCAAGTCACCAGCGTCATCAACGTTGAAAGTAATTGTGCAGTCCTCGCCATTGTACTTAACCAGTGCCTTTGCGCGATCCTGTTGCAAATCAATACTTTTTATGGCATTTGCCGCCCACACCATCCTTCCCTTGGCCATAATATCCTTTTGGAAAGCGAAATTGCGGTTAAGGCGTGACATTTTTTCCCGCCAATCCGGAAGCGAATTTTCATCATATTTGTTATTCGGCCGCTTGTTGTTGTACATTTAGGCAAAAAATTTCTACTAAAATAACAACAACGCCAAATTTCTCAATACTTTTATTGCCATAAACATGCACATTTTTTACAAATTACCAATAGAAAAGTGTTATCAACTTTCTAATTGTTTTACTTTTAAGTTTGGAAAAAATGGTACGGCACAATGACAAATACTTAAAATAACGATGAAAAATAAATATTTTCAAGCTTGCGTCTACCATGCTTCTGTCAGAAAATCTTTTTTCTAAATTCACTCTCAAATGCTTGTAGAGAAATTTTAACCAGCGAAGGTTATGAGGACATCGACATGAGGGCATTGTTCGCCATTGAGAAAGGGCTAGCCTATTCTTAAGAACAGAAACAATGAGCGGTATCATTTACGGAGCAGCTACTTTAGCCAATTCTTCTCTAATACAAACACCAATAGATTCAGCTGCAATGTCGACGTCTAACGGGAACGACGAACGAGAGATGACAATGGGGCAGCCTTTGAATATTGCACTAAAATCTATGCTCCTAGAAGGGGGGAACTGGAAGGAAGAGGACATCCTGCTAAAATGCAAAAAATCATGTCATTTGCAGCAAAATACGGCGATGATCTTGCCCAAAGAGTACTAACAGGTATAATCAAAACTGAACCAAATGATAATTCTGAGGAAAATACAGCAAGGCAAGTTGAATACAGTGGGCTATTGGAGACATTTATGTCTCAAAATGTGGCAAAAGAAACAAATTAACGAAACTCATGATGGCAATTTTTTATAAATGACTGTAGGGCGGTTTTGTTTAGGATTACCATTTCCTTCCTCTTTTCCCTTCGATATCGTCTCTCAGCCTTTTAAAATAGGCTATGGGAAACCGCAAGTCCGACCGTAACTACGGAAACAATGGTCATTAGCTTTATTAGAATATTAAGACTTGGCCCGGCTGTGTCCTTAAATGGATCGCCAACCGTGTCTCCAACGACGGTGGCCTTGTGCGCATTGGAACCCTTCCCTCCGCAGGCGCCTTCCTCGATGTATTTTTTAGCATTATCCCACGCTCCACCGGAATTCGACAAAAATATCGCCAAGACAAAACCACTAGACAAGGCTCCACCAAGAAGGCCCATCACGCCAGGTATGCCAAAAATAAGTCCGACGATGATCGGCGATGCGATGGCGATGGCTGCAGGAAACATCATTTCCCTTTGAGCTGCAGAAGTTGCGATCGTTACACAGCGAGCGTAATCGGGCACCGCTTCTCCGCTCATTATGCCTTTTATTTCACGAAATTGTCGCCGCACTTCTTCCACCATTTTTGCAGCCGCACGGCCAACGGAATTGACCGTTAGTCCCGAAAACAAAAAAGTCAACATTGAGCCCATAAGCATCCCGATCAAAACATTGGGGTTGAGCAGATTTACATCGTAGGCATGTAAAATATTACTCATTGTTGCTTTTTTCAGGGCAATATCCACCCCATTGACGGAAATAAATTTTCCACCCGCATTGAGCAGAGCAAATTTTACTCCCTCAACGTAGGAAGCCATGAGGGCCAAGGCCGTCAAAGCCGCGGAACCAATGGCAAAGCCTTTGCCCGTGGCTGCCGTTGTGTTGCCGAGAGCATCGAGGGCATCGGTGCGGGCGCGAACGTGGGCCCCAAGCTTGCTCATCTCCGCGTTGCCACCAGCGTTGTCTGCAATGGGGCCATAGGCATCAGTTGCAAGTGTTATGGCTAGTGTCGAAAGCATGCCAACAGCCGAAATCGCAATACCATATAAACCCATGGTAGTATTGTCACTTCCGTATGCAGCAAGATGGTAGGAACAGACAATTCCCAATGTTACAGCCAATACCGGAAGCAAAGTTGATATCATACCATTTCCAAATCCGGAAATGATAACCGTCGCTGCTCCCGTATTCGCGTATTCTGCAATACGCTTCGTTGGCCTATGAGCCTGGGAAGTGAAATATTCCGTAGTTTCTCCGATGAATATCCCGATCCCTAACCCAACCATGACCGATCCCCAAATGCCTAAAAAATTTGGAATGCCCAGCATTTTTAGAATTAAAATGGAACCCACACAAACGATAACGGAACTAACTTTCGTTCCCCTAGACAGGGAGCACAGCAAATCGAAGCTGGAACTTTTTTCCGTAGTTTTTACGAAAAATATACCCGCAATGGAGGCAAAGACCCCCAACGCGCAGATCAACAGCGGAGCTAAAACCGCATGCAATTGCGTAACGGCACCCATATACCTGAATGCAACGGCACCCAAAGATGCGGCAGCTAAAATGGAACCGGAGTAGGATTCGTACAAATCGGCACCCATTCCCGCAACATCGCCAACATTGTCACCAACGTTATCGGCAATCGTAGCAGGATTGCGTACGTCATCTTCGGGAATTCCAGCCTCTACTTTTCCGACCAAATCGGCACCAACATCGGCAGCTTTTGTAAATATTCCACCACCCACACGGGCGAACAATGCCTGTAGGGAAGTTCCTATGGAAAAAGTAAGCATCGTACTGGTGATGGCCAATATTTTGGCGGACGGCTTGCTCAGATCGACGAACATGTTTAGGATAAAATACCAAAGCGAATAGTCCAATAAGGCTAACCCAACAACGACAAGTCCCATCACCGCACCACTGCGAAAGGCCACTTTTAAGCCAGCATTCAACGACTTTGAAGCCGCATAAGCCGTCCTAGAAGATGCTGCCGTTGCAGTTTTCATTCCTAAAAATCCCGCCAACGCTGAACAAAACCCTGCCGTCATAAACGCCATAGGAACCCACTTATTCTGAATTTTAACCACATAGGAAAGAAACGCCAGCATCAACCCCACTGCGAGAAAAACTAAAAAAACAACCCCATATTGTTGCTTCAAATAAGCCATGGCTCCCTTGCGCACACTCGATGCAATGGCAATCATCGTGGCATTGCCCTCGTGAGCCTTCTTCATGGTAACAAAAAAGTAGCGTGCAAAACCTAGCGCAATAACAGCCGCTAGGGGCACAAACCAAAATATCCCTGTCATAATATTACTTCCATTCACTAAAAATCGCAGATTCCACATCTGCGTGTTCCCGTTAAAGCAACTCATATCGACCCGATCAAGGTCAAATGAAAAAAATACTCCAAATAGGCAAGTCTCAGAACAAAAAATACTTTACGTAAAAAAACAAGTAAAATTTTGAATTTTAATCTTGCAAAGACGAAGCTAATTATCCGACATACCCTTGCAAACGCGCCAAATGGCCGAACATTCGGCAATAACTCGGGCAAAATGATTGAAGGACAGTTGATTTGCCGCGTCACACAATGCCTCATCGGGGTTTGG
>JAIRON010000021.1 GCA_031257495.1 Puniceicoccales bacterium | reverse complement strand
AGCAGATCATCGAAGGAAATTCCTGCCGTTTGCGCACTCAGGGGATAAAAGCTGGTCTGGGTCATACCGGGGATCGTATTAACTTCCAGAAAAAACACATCGCCGGAATCATTAATCATGAAATCGACGCGAGCCCAATCGCGGCAACCACAGGCACGGTACGCAGTCTCGGCATACGTTTTCACTTTTTTTGTTGCTCCGGGACTAATGGGGGCAGGGCAAATTTTATCCGCTGCTCCTACCGTATATTTACTGTCGTAGTCAAGGAAGCCATGCTTCGGCAAGATTTCTACAACTTCCAACGCCCGACCATCCAACACCCCAACTGTCAAGTCTTTGCCAACAATATTTTTTTCGAGCAAAAATTCACCGTCATGGGCATTGATAAGTGCAGCATCGATATTTTCTCCAGCTACCTTTTTTACCCCAATGCTGCTACCACGATCGTTTGGTTTTAAAACGCAATCACCGGTAAAACGGAACCCCTTGCTCAAGTCCATCGCTTTGCCACCTTTGACGGAAAATTTCACGCCATCGATAACGGGAACGCTCCTCTCTGCAACGGTGGCTTTGGTGGCAAATTTGTCCATGCACAGAGCGCTAGCCTCTCTACCGGAACCAACGTAGCATAGGCCTGCATTGTCCATCAAGGCCTGCAAGCCCCCATCTTCGCCAAATTCACCGAGCGTTATGGGGAATATTATCGCGTCGCGACGCTCGACAACGACGCTCGGCAGCTCATCCTTATCGTAAACAATCAGCTCCGTCCTAAAATTTTTCGACAGCGAATCGTAAAGTGCCCTTCCTGAACGCAGGGAAACGTCGCGCTCAGATGAGCGTTCACCACCGGATAAAATTATAACATCTCTCATTTTCTCAGTAACAGGACTTCTGTTTCCAAAAACACATTGAACCTATCAAAGACTTCATAGCGCACATTGTCAATAACATGCTCCACATCTTTCGCTGATGCTTTTCTCACGTTCATCAAAAAATTGGCATGTTTCTCGGAAATAACCGCATCACCACAGCGATACCCCTTTAACCCGCATTCGTCTATTAGGCGGCCAGCGTAATCTTCCCTTGGATTTTTAAAAATACAACCGAAGGTTTTTCCTTGCGGTTGCGTCAATTGGCGTATTTTTTTGTAATTATTCTCCGTTTCATCCGTCCGTTTCAACTCCAAATCAACGTAAACAATTATGGATTCGCGTTCGAATCCGGAGGAACGGTAGCCAAAATTACATTCCTCTCTGGAAAGAATCTTCTCCTTTCCATCACCGTTTAGCACGCAAACCTTTGACACAAATTCCGAAATTGAATGCCCATGGGCACCGGCATTCATAACTAACGCCCCACCGATAGTTCCCGGAATATACTCCAAGAATGCGAGACAGGAAAAACCTCTTTCCCATGCTGTTGCAACTATATCGTTCAACTTTGCACCGGCATAAACACGCAGACATTGCTCTGACAGAGATTCAATGCGTCGCCAATATTCCCCGCTAAATTTTATGATAATTTTGCTGTAAATTCCGTCGGGGAACACCACGTTTGAACCGCTACCGAGCAGGACATAGTCAAGGTTTAAGTCTTTACACAGGTGTAAAATTTTCAGCAAGTCTTCTCCATTCTTTGGTTCGGTGAACATTTTTGCCAAGGAGGAACAACCGAAGGTGGTCTTAGTTGCAAGGGGCACATCTTGGGAACAAATATCTGCACCGAGTTTCTTCACAGCTATGCTCGCACGATACTCGTCCACAAATGCCCTCCCGTATTTGAGTAAATCACCGGCACAAACGAACAGAATCAAATGCTTCCTATTCCTATCCAGAGAAGCGCAATATTTTTCCAGTTCATTGCCCAAATTGTTAATGTTTTCGACAAAAATTTTTTTCCCATTTTTCAACCTATCGTAGATAAGTTTGCTGGAAACCCCACCTAGCCGCTCCTCAAAAGCACAGTATATCTCTACTAGTATAACTGCATCGAATCCCTGCAAAACTCGAGCAAATTCCTCGAAATACTGCCTCGTACGAGACACCCTGTGTGGCTGGAAAACAGCGGTAATTTTGTAGTTGGGGTAGTGGGAACGGGCATAGGTCAATATGGCCCTAATTTCCGTTGGATGGTGGGCATAATCCTGGACAAAAGTCAAATTATCGACCTCACACATCAAGTCATTGCGGCGCTTCACCCCACTGAAATGGATGTTTCCATCCCGCTCAATGGCGAAAAAATCTCCAACAACGAAATCAGCAATCTGACTATTGCGATCCATGAAATCATTGCTTGGTAGCCCTTCCATGATAGAAAATTTTCCAGGCATCAGCGCTGCCATTGGAACGAAAACGGCGTCATCAGCAGTAATGTAAACCTTTGACTTCGTACGAGCAAATAAGTCTCGGAAAGTTTCTTTGAGCCTTTCGCTTCCATGGTAGTTTACAATATGATCATCGTCATAGTTTAGGGCAACGGTCACTTCCGGTGAAAAATTCCTGATCGTACAATCGCTTTCATCAATCTCCGCAACGACCCATTCGGAACCTGGATTGTACTTCGCCGGAGCAACAGCGCTGTCCTTGAAAAACCCACCGACGATATAGTCAAAAGGCATATCTGAGGAAGTCAAAATTTGAGCCATGCGCGCACACACGGAAGTTTTGCCGTGGGAACCGACGATTGCCAACAATTTTTTGTGCTTGATAATTTTTGCTAGAAATTCACCACGCTTGAAAATGCTAAGCCCAAGTTCCTTAGCCTGGAGGCACAAATTATCTGTTTTCACATTTATCGCACTCGACACAACAACGTAATCACACTTGCGCGGCAATACTCTGTTCGGCATGAAAATAACCCTGTGCCGCAGCAACATATCCTTGACATTTAAGTCTGGAAAATCATCCCAGCCATACACGTTAAACCCGATTTCAGCCAAATAAATCGCCAACGGAGCCATCCCAGCTCCACAAACTCCTATCATGTGAATGTTTTGCGGCTTATCGATGTCACCGATCATCACCGTCGCCGGATCAATTTCGTGAGAAGTAACGGGAAGGGGTTTATTTTTTGATTCTAAAGCTTGCATGACTCTGCCGAATAACTTATCAATTTCTTGTTCCTCAACGTAGGTCGCAAATCCCAATTTTTCTGCATATTTGGCATTCGCCAGCTGATGCTCATCGGCTGCACGCTTGTACGGAACAAGAACCATCTTTTTTTGGCACCTCATCGCCTCAAAAATCGTCCCCGAACCGGCACGGGCTACGATAATATCCGCCGCATTGTAGAGCAGATTCATATCATTGCAAAAGGGAATAAATTTATTGCCATTGACCTCGAAATTTTTGGGAGCGTGGCTGCCGCTTATGCAGTATAAATGAACTTTTCTTCTGTTAAAATTTTCACAATTTTCCATTGCCCAGTTTGTCAAAATTTTCGCCCCTTGACTTCCTCCCAAGATTAAAATTAGACGAGATTCCGTGCTCATACCGAGTCTTTTTCTAGCCACCGATTGGCTAAATTTAAAGATTTCTCTTCTGAGTGGACAGGTGACATTTTTGACTTTTTTATTTAGAAACTTTGATCGAAATTTTACTTCATGTGGCAAATAAACCGTATCTGCAAACATAGACAAAAGTTTTACACTCTTCCCTATAATTCGATTTGATTCGTGGAGAACAATTTGCCTTCTCAGAAAAAACGCCGCTAAAACGATTGGCACATTCGTAAATCCTCCGAATCCAATGACACAATCTATTTTATTTTTTAAAAGAAAAAACAGGGCGGTAAAAAAGGAAAATGTTTGGGAAAAGAGAAATTTTAAAAATTTAAATGGCCTCTTGGAAAAGGGTGCAGCGGAAAACGCTACGCTTTTAATGGAGGAATACTTGCGCAGAAAAACGCCATCAACTTCTTTTTTACTGATGACCAAAATGCACTCATTATTTCTTTCAAAGAGCCGCTCGGCAACGGCTATTCCTGGTGCAATATGTCCTCCCGTCCCACCACAAACTATGGCGTACTTTTTCATTTTATTCAATTTCTGAGGGTAAATCCTGATTAAATAGGAAACAATTTAGCAAAATTCCAAGCATAAAATACATTGCAAGCAAGTTGGACCTGCCGTAACTTATGAACGGCAAAACTATGCCCTTTGTCGGCAAGAGCCCGCTGACAACACCAACATTTATGACAACCTGGTAAGCAACCAGCAATGCTATTCCGCAAGAAACAGCGGAATAATAAATAGATTTGATCCTCATTCCATGTACGATGCAAGTGATGAAAAAAACAAAATATAAAATTAAAACGAAGACAACGGCTATGGAACCAAACTCTTCACCCAAGATTGGCAGGATAAAATCCGTGTGAGCCTCGGGCAGATAAACCAATTGCTGCTTACCATTCCCTACACCGCTTCCCCACAGCCCTCCGGAAACAAACCCTAAAATTCCTTGCCACAACTGATATGCTCCCCCAAGCCTATTGGCATCGATGTCCATAAAAGCCATGACCCTGCGCATGCGTACCGGGTTAAAAAATATTAAAATCGATACGGAAACCAAAGCCACTACCAGCGATCCTCCAATGTATAAAACTTTAGATCCATACAAAAACAGCAGTGATATGGCTATGCCGCCCAGCAGGATCGCTGTTCCGTAGTCGGGTTCGAGTAAAACTAGACCGCTTATGCATGCCGCCACCAAAAATGGTTTAAAAAAACCTTTGAAAAAGGACTTAATTTCCCTTTCAGCGAGACTGATGTAATTGGCTAGCCACAAAATAAGAACTATTTTGACAAATTCGGAAACTTGTAAGTTCATGCCAAAGATTAAGAGCCAACGTCGAGAACCGTTAACGGAATGCCCAATGCCAGGTATCAGCACCAGTATCAACAAAACAAAAAAGGCAATCAATACCTTCGATATGTGCTTCCTTATGAAGTTAAGATCGACAAATGTTCCAATTAGAAAAAAAAACAGGGAAATCAAAAACCAATACAATTGCTTAGAAAACAGCGATTCGTTCCTATAAAATGACAAGCTGGCGCTAGATAATGCAACCAGCCCAACAAAAGTAAGAACAACCGGACAGAACAGCGCGGTTAAACAAGCAAAGCTTTTGTCAGGGGAGACACACCTGCGCAACCTTTCAAAAAAAGTGGCCACTAACTAATCAACTTCAAAGACTTCAATATTATCGAATGTTTCAAAAAAATCATCATCACTCCCTTCTCGGGAAAGATTATTTCCAGTGCCAGGAACCTTCATCCTATCTTCAGAAGGAACTCTAGGTTTAGCACGATCTTGAGCAGAGACTGCAGACCCAATCACAGGCTTTGAGACAGCATCATTGGAAGGTATGACTAATTTCTTGCCAACTTGCAGTTTTAACGGATCATCGACCCCATTGACTTCTCCCAAAACTTTGGAACTAACTCCAAAACCACGGGCAATTTTATCCAAAGAATCACCCTCTTGGATGGTGTAAAGACCATCTGCATCAAGGGTGTATTTTTTGGGAGAAGTCTCTTTTACTTTAAAAGATGTAGGATCATTTGGACTGTAAACATCCAATTGTTGACCAATCACGATAGTATCGCTAGATAAAGTGTTTAACTTCCTAAGCTCGGCAATTTTCATGGAGTGCATCTTAGCTATCTTTGACAGAGAATCACCCTGTTTAACAACGTACTTCACTACTTTCCTTTTACCCAGATCAGCCTTTACCTTTGCAGTTCCACTTTTAGCTATCCGACCATCGGGTTTATAAACCTCTAATCGCTGGCCAACTCTAATTAAATCACCGGACAAACCATTTAATTCCATAAGTTCAGCAATTTTCATAGAATGCTTTTTGGCAATCTTCGACAAAGAGTCACCGTGCTCAACGGTATACTTGACGATGTCTCTTTTGCTGCCAACGCTGTCCATATCTGACACAAAACCATTTGGCCTATAAACATCCAACCGTTGACCAGCCCTAATAAAATCGCTTGTTAAACCATTAAGTTCCTTGAGTTCATCCACTTTCATTGAATGCATTTTAGCTATCTTCAACAGAGAATCACCGCGCTCAACGGTATACTTGATGGTATCTCTCGTAGAGAAGCCGTATTTTTTAGCAATGTGATCAAACTCTGCTTCTCCATCTTCCCTTGGGAGTTTTATTTCTTGGCCAACACGAAGCTGTAAAAACCCATCCAAGTTATTCAAATCCATAATTTCCCGCGCAGAAATTCCGAAACGACGTGCTATGCTATAAACTGTGTCACCTTTTTTTACAACGTAAGTTTCAGGCCTAAACGTAACTGCATTAGCCCTAGATTCTGCCCTTCCTCTTCTTCTAAAATTTGCCACCGAAAAATCATCCTCGGTCCAATATGGCCTGAGTGGCCTTACTCTTACCTCCATGCCATCCCTGGCTACGCTCTCAGGGACGCTATAGGCAACATTGTTGGCTTGTCCCCTGTTTTTGTAAGTAGCCGAACATCCTGTGAGCAACACGATCCCGCAAGTTACACACACACTAAAAACTGAATTTTTGTTCATAACAAAGTTCCCCTTAAATTAAACATTCTCCTCTTTCAATTTCTTAACATATTCCTCAAACAAAGAACCACGCTGATCATATCCGCTGAACATGTCCAAACTTGAAAATCCTGGACATAATAACACTATGTCCTCCCCTTTTGCAACACTAAATGCACGTTTTACTAAATTGTGCATAACAATTTGTGAATCAAACAGATAGTCGCAAAAAAATTCGCAACAATCAAACATTTTGATAAAATTACTCTTATTCAATGCATCGAAAATTATCTTTCCCGTCTCTCCAAGCAAGAATAAAATTCTAACTTTTTTTAATAAAATTCCAATATACTGCTCAATGTTTTCCCCCTTCGACTTTCCTCCAACAATGAGAATCAATTTTTTATCAAACGAATCCACAGCTGCTTTGAAAGAATGGAAATTTGTGGCCTTCGAATCATTCCAAAATTCCACATTAAATTTTTCGCCATTTGAGCCAACTTTTTCGATGGAACATATTTTCTGCAACCTGTGTTTTGGAAGCCGAAAGGTTTCAGCAGAAGCGCTGAGTACGTCCAAATCTAAGTTTTGGGCTTTCCAAAAGTTTTGAACGAGTGCAAAATTTTCCCGTTGAACGGGTATATCTAAACATGATCCGGAAGGCACACTGCAGAATTTTTCACAAACCGTAACATTATTCAACGATTCAAATTCAGGATTATTTCTGGCATAATTTAGAACACTCTTGCCGATAAATATGTGGTCGGTATCGCAAAATTTTGCCACTTCAATTAACTTGTACTTCGACCTGAAGTATTCATGCAAAGAATGATGACTATCCATATGATCCGGAGCAAAGTTTATCCACAAAACATAGTCAGGATGCATCATTTGTAATTGCTGCCCTTGAAAGGAACTAACTTCCACAATTGCCCATGAATCAGGAAAATTTACAGTATCGTCAACAACGGCTATGAACGGTAATCCAATATTTCCTACGGCCACGGCTTCATAACCGGCGTTACGCAGAGAATATTTAAGAAATTCAACCGTTGTAGTTTTGCCATCCGTTCCAGTAACGGCGATTATTTTACCCTTCCAAAATTTGGCAGCTAAATCCAATTCTCCGATACATGGCACCCCATTTGCCCGTGCCACGGCCAGCCAAAGGTGATCATTCAAAAAACTTGGGCTTCGAATTATTAGATTGAAAGAGCTAGCAATGGCATTTGTAAAAATTTCCCTGCCATCTTCGCTAAAAATGGTGTAATCGATATTGTTTTGATTGCACCACTTGGATACAGCTTTGCCAGAAACACCTTCGCCAAAAATCCCGATCCTGAAGCCCTTACTAAAAACATCATCTAACATAGAGCAAAATAGCGGCACACAGCGCGGTTGCAATCCAAGTTACAATTCCCGCACGGGCCACAATCTTTGTTTCCTTAACACCAGCAAGCTCAAAGTGGTGGTGTATGGGAGCCATTAAAAACACTCTTTTTCCGTGTCTAATTTTTTTCGATCCAACCTGGATAATGTCCGACAGAGCCTCAACCAGGAAAACAATCCCAGTCAATAGCAAGCAAAATGGCATGTAAAGCAACAGTGCACTGACTGCTAACAGTCCACCCAACATCAACGAGCCGGTATCACCCATCATAATGCTCGCCGGATGTGCATTATACCACAAAAACACTAACAGTGCTCCGCAAAAGCAAGATAGTATGATGGCTAACTCCCCTGCTCCAGATAGGTAAACAAAGCCGCAAAGAGAAGATAGCCTTTCCGAACCGAAGATGCAAGCCGCCGCAGCGAAAAAAATAAAATTGGGAATAATACAAACCGAAGCTAGACCGTCCAACCCATCCGTCAAATTGACCGTATTGCTCGTTCCCGCAAGGACGAAAAAAACAAAAGAAAATGCGATCAAAATAAAAATCCACTTGGGGCACCAACCAAAAAATGGCAGCATTTCAATGATATCCCTTCCGGAGAATCGGTATAGAACAACGAAAACAACGGTAGACACTGCCAATTGTATGGCCAATTTTTTTCTTCCCGAAATCCCTTTAACATTTTTTTTGGAAAGCTTGAAAAAGTCATCTATAAATCCCAACAACCCCAGCGTCACACAGACAAACAAAACAAGGATTGTATATAAATTAAATTTTACTAGAAATATAACCGGAATCATCGCCGATAAAAATATCGCCACTCCTCCCATAGTTGGCGTATCATTTTTATCCCGGTGCAAATCAGCTAAGTTGCGGATAATTTCACGCCCCCTTTCAATTTGATTAAACTTTTTTTTTCTGAAAAAGGCAAAAATAGCTGGAGATACAAAAAAACCTACAATTATGGCCAACAAAAAACCACCTACACATTTTGTTATCATACGCCTATCAAGCACCCCTACCCAAGGAAGCTTTAGGCATATGGGGAATGCTCTTCTAAATAAAACTAGTGCAAGGGAAATTGAATCATATCAAATGTCAACATTAATCCATATAATAATTTGACAACCAAAAATTTTTCCTGATTTTGGCAGCCAGCATACTATGGAAATTTCAAAGGATATATACGAGTTCGGCAGGCATACCGATGGAGAAGCTTCAATGCGAGCATTGCTCGGAGGGAAAGGTGCAAATCTAGCAGAAATGGCAAGGATAGGCCTGCCCGTCCCTCCCGGCTTCACAATAACAACGGAAATTTGCAACAGATACTATAAGGACGGAAACACTCTTTCCCAGGACATATGGGGAAATACCAAGGCCGCAGTGAAAAATTTGGAAACGCAACAAGGAAAAATATTTGGCGACAGGGACAATCCTCTTCTCTTTTCAGTTCGTTCCGGAGCTCGGGAATCCATGCCAGGCATGATGGACACAATTTTAAATTTGGGGCTCAACGACGAAACAGTATTGGGGCAAGTTAAAAAAAGTGGCAATGAGCGCTTTGCTTACGATTGCTACCGAAGATTTATTCAGATGTATGGCGACGTCGTCCTCGGCGTTAAGGCGAAGGATGAGAATTCGAAGGATCCATTCGAGGAAGCGCTCGACGCAGCAAAGGAAAAGGCTCGAGTCCAAGTGGACACCGAATTATCGGCGGATAATCTTAAAGAATTGATTGCATCCTATAAGAAAATCATAGTGGAGCACACCGGCAAGGAATTTCCCCAGGACGTCTTCGAACAGCTACATGGGGCAATATGCGCGGTTTTCGAATCCTGGAACAATGAGCGGGCCATAGTGTATAGGAGAAAATATCGCATACCGAGTGAATACGGCACAGCAGTTAATGTGCAGTGTATGGTTTTTGGCAACATGGGTAATAATTGCGCCACGGGCGTCGCATTTACCCGCAATCCGGCCACTGGTAAAAAGGAATTTTACGGCGAGTATTTGATCAATGCTCAGGGTGAAGATGTTGTGGCGGGGATCCGCACGCCAAATCCCATTGCAAATCTAAAAAGGGATATGCCCGTCGTATATGATCAGCTCGTAAACGTATGCAAAACTCTGGAGTCCCACTTCCGCGATATGCAGGATTTTGAGTTCACCATCGAAAATGATAAACTTTACATGCTCCAAACGAGGAACGGGAAAAGAACTGGTTTGTCCGCTATCAGGATTGCTGTAGAGATGGTGGAAGAAGGCCTAATTGATAAAAAGGCTGCCATACAACGCATACCCGCTGACTCCATATCAACCCTACTTGTCCCAATCTTTGACATCAAGAGCAAGGGACAGGTGCGTAGCATCGCTTCCGGCCTTCCCGCCGGACCGGGTGCGGCTTCGGGGAGTATCTATTTTTCAGCAAAGAAAGCGGAAGAGATGCATGGCAAGGGTGAAAATGTCATTCTTTGCAGGATAGAAACTTCCCCAGAAGATATTCGAGGAATGCTCGCCGCGGAGGGAATTTTAACGAGCAGAGGCGGGGTAAGTTCCCACGCCGCACTAGTTGCACGGCAAATGGGCAAGGTATGCGTATGCGGCGCCGGCAAGTTGGGCATAGACTACTCCCTAAAAAAGATTTTCATCGATGATACGGTTATAAATGAAGGTGATCCCATATCCATAGATGGGACCACGGGGGAAGTTTTCATAGGGAAGCTTGAAACCGCCCCTTCGGAAGTCAATCAGGTGCTACAGGGAAGTCTCATTCCGGAAAAAAGTTATACTTATAGATTGTTTAACACCGTAATGGAATGGGCAGATGGATATCGTCGACTTGGAATTAGAACAAATGCGGACAGTCCCAAACAAGCTAGGGTGGCTATGCAGTTGGGAGCTGAAGGCATCGGCCTATGCCGCACGGAGCATATGTTTTTCGAAAATGATCGCATCGACCACATGAGGGAAATGATCCTGGCCGACAGCACGGCGGAGCGGGAAACAGCTCTAGCAAAACTTGAACCGCTGCAACGGGGTGACTTTGAGGGCATATTCAAGGAAATGAAAGGCTTTCCCGTAACCATACGCTTACTGGACCCACCTTTACATGAATTTTTGCCCCACGACGCCACGGCAATAGAGCTACTCTCCCAAAAGCTCCACGTGGACCAGGAAAAAATGAAGCTGCGCGTCGCCTCGCTGAAAGAAGCAAATCCCATGCTTGGACACCGCGGTTGCCGCTTGGGAATTAGCTATCCCGAGATCACACGCATGCAAGCTCGGTCCATCTTTAAAGCGGCAGCCGACGTCACCCAAGCGGGAGTCAAAGTCGATCTGGAAATCATGGTTCCTTTGACGGCATTTCCCGCGGAAATGAAAAATCAGACCGATATAATACACGGCGTAGCCAAAGAAATTATATCGGAAACGGGCATGCAAATAAAATACAAAGTGGGAACAATGATAGAAATTCCACGCGCTTGTTTCTGTGCCGATGAAATTGCCAAGGATGCCCAATTTTTCAGCTTCGGTACCAACGATTTGACCCAAACATGCCTAGGCATGAGTCGGGATGATGTCAATGGATTCCTGCCAAAGTACTTTGATTTGGAAATTTTAAAAACAAACCCCTTCGCGTCCATAGATCTCGTTGGCGTTGGCGGCTTGATAAAGATGGCCTGTGAACGTGGTAGATCGACGCGGCCAGACATTAAACTTGGCATCTGTGGGGAGCACGGTGGCGACCCGGATTCCATAAAATTATGTCACCAATATGGATTGACCTATGTTAGTTGTTCGCCGAATCGCGTTCCCGTAGCTAGGCTTGCAGCTGCCCAAGCCGTCCTCTCGGAATAATTAAAAAAAGTTTATGAGCCGCTTGGAAAGCGAGTTTTTAGATAGAAAATCTCAGCAAACTATTATTGAATTGAAAGTTTTCACTGTAACAAAAGTGATGCGCATGCGCTAAGGCACTATTCCTAGGTTTTTTGCTAAAAGGATTTTTGATCCTTATAGCTTTCTTTTTTTGCTAAAATTTAGCATTTACAAACGTAAGTTTTTCCATATAATTTCCTTCTCAATTTATAATAAGGGAGGGATTATATGAATAAAAAATGTTGTGCTTCGCTGGCAACTTTAGTTACGTGTATGTTTGTCGGATTGCCCTGGCAATCTTCTTTGAACGGTGAACCTAAAAGAACGGATCACAAAATTAAAAAGTATAGCCAAAGAGTATTTACCAAAAAAAATATAGGGCAAGTCGCCGGTAATCGTAAAAGGCCAGGGAACGAAGTAACGGAATTGCGAAAGAAAATAACAAAGTACAGCGATAAAGTGAAGATTTTATCTAAAAAAATTGCATTTGTTTCCTATGCGCAGGTTTTAGAAGATCTAATTTTATATGATGCCCTCGGTGACGTTAAAAATGGGTTTTATATTGATGTTGGAGCGAACCACCCGATCCACGATTCCGTGACGAAATTTTTCTACGAAAATGGCTATCGTGGCATCAATATTGAGCCGCTTCTAAAGGAATACGGTGAGCTCGTCATAGACAGGGATCGCGATGTAAATCTGTGCGTCTGCGCTGGGGAAAATTACGGAGAGCTCGAGCTATATGAAAGGGGTGGGCTTTCCACTTTAGATCCAAACATCGCTAAAACATGGGAATACATCCCATCTCCCAGGAAAGTTAAGGTAGTTCCATTGGGTGATATTTGCAGAGAATATTGCCCAAGGGATCAGGAAATCCAATTTTGCAAAATAGATGTGGAGGGATTCGAACGGGAAGTGCTACTTGGTTTCGATTTTCAAAATTTTCGACCCAAAATATTCGTAATAGAAGCAACGGAGCCATGCACCATGATACCAACTCAACAAAAATGGGAAGATATATTATCGGCAAACGATTATGAGTTTGCATACCAGTACGGAGTCAATCGCTATTACGTTGACAAGAACTTACCTGAACTGAAACAAAAATTTATCGGAGTGGAAAGGCTAAATGAAAAATATTTGGTGCTTAGGCACGGCGAGTAAAGTAACTTTTACAAGTTTTTAGGATGTCGACAATGAAATCGATTTCTTCGACGGTATTGTAGAGGCAAAGGGATATTCTCGCCGTTCCACTTGTGCCAAGCAGGCTCATTAGTGGTTGGACACAATGGTGCCCGGCGCGGATCGCAATACCGTACTTCGCTAAGATGGTTGCAACGTCGTGACAATGCAAGGGCGCAATGTTGAAGGAAAAAATACCGGCATTTCCAGAACCGTACAACTCAATGCCATCAACTTCAAGCAACCTGTCGCGGAAATACTTGGCCAACTCAGCAAGATATTGCCTAGCGGAAACCCAATCTATCTCCGATAAAAATCTTATACTTTCACCGAAACCAATGACAGAAGCGATGCTGGGTGTGCCTCCTTCGAAGCGCTCAGGCGGTAACTTATACAGGGCATCGGCGAAAGACACTTCGTTTACCATTCGGCCACCGACACGGAAGGGCGGCATCTCATCTAGGAGATAATATTTGCCAAAGAGGAACCCACTTCCGCTCGGACCAAAGGCCTTGTGGCCGGAAGTTACAAAAAAATCACAATCGATATCACTTAGATCAAGGGGGCCATGAGCCATGCTCGCCGCACCATCAATAACTATTTTTGCTCCATTCTCGTGGGCAATACTCGTAAATAACTTAATGTCGTTAATGTTCCCCAAAACGTTGCTTATGTGCTGGATGACAACAAGCTTTGTGCGCTTTCCAAACATGGATCGGTAAAAATCCACATCCAGCTCGTATTGTTTGCCCCTGAGGGGAATAATTTTCACAGTGGCACCGGTGTCTGCACAGGCCCTTCTCCACGGCAAACAGGAGGAATGGTGTTCCGCCGCACCGATTAAAACTTCATCGCCCGCGCTTAAAAACTTTCTGCCATAGGAAGCAGCCAAGGTGTTCATGCCATCCGTTGTACCGTAGGTGAATACTATTTCCTTTTCGGAAACATTGAAATATTTCCCGATGCGGGAACGGGTCAACTCATAGGCCTCCGTGGCACGAACGGCAAAATCGTATAATCCATGGTTTACATTAGCGTTATAGGAGCGGTAAAAATCACACACACTATCAATGACACAGGAAGGCTTTTGTGAAGTGGAGGCGGTATCGACATAGACCAGCTTTTTACCAGAGTCCAGGGAAGAATTTAAAATGGGAAAATGGGAGCGAAATTGGCTAACATCAAACATAAAATCCCCACTGTTTTTTATTTTTTGGGAACCATCTAAAAAACGTAGAAACGAGCTAACAAGCCATTCAAAAAAAATTTTAAAGGGTATCTCAACCCTTTATTTCCCGGTGCAATGTGTGCCTTCTTAAAAATTTGTTATACTTCATTTTCTCAATGCGCTCAGTCTGCACTTTTTTATTACGCGTAGACATGTAGCGAGAAGCAGGTTTTCCCTCAGCTTTTGCTTCCGCACATTCCAAAATTATATATTCTCTCGGCATATCCTTCTGATCTAAGTTTCCCCACCATAAGCAGGACCATTTAAAATACAACATAAAATCAACCTATTTCTGAAACATTTTTAGTAAAGTTTCCGGGTTGATGATCGGCTGAGGTGCGCCATTCGTCCCTTGTTCCGCTAGTATTTTAGTGGTTGCTGTTCCTATTAACATTTTGAGATCACTCAAATTCGGATTTCCAACCGTTCCCCCTATATTGACTTTCGGCCCCAGTCTATATCCGTAATAATCGAAGGCCTTGTCAGTCGTCCATCCCAATCTACTAAAGAGCTCCGTCATGCTTCCTTTCGTACTTATCTGTGACTCGACTCGTAGACCGTAATCCTGAAATGGGTAGCCCACCTTTGAAGTTACCATTCCATTTGCCACCATCCTGATATTTTCCCCTACGATGATAGAGGAGTCTAAAATTATATCCCCATTGCTTTGCCGAATTATGGACGTGGACATCTTGTCATAGGGTATATTTTCAAAGGCCAGTATCACATCGTTTGCAATGTTCGTATTTAACAAACTATCTGCAATTCCAACAATCCCTATAAAGCCTTTCTGGGTGTTACTAAGCAATTTCATTGGGGAAATATTTCCATTAATCCCAACCACATCGACCTTACCCTGTATGTGGGGCAGTAAATCGCTCAAAAGACGCTGGGAAGCGGAAAGACTCCCCTTCGCCCCAAATATGCCGGTAAAAGCCCTTGGGTCTCTCTTTAGGAGCAACATGCATTTGCTGGCACTCAGATCTGATAAGGAAAAATACGCCTTGGCATTGTACGTTCCTTCATAGTCATCGCTAGCAAAGGTAATCGAACCCGAACCTAAAAAAGATGCACCAAAAACGGAACACATCATATTTTGCAAATTAATTGTCTTGGGGTTCACTTTTAGTCCACAAGACAGGTCAGAACAGAGCTGAACATCGTTCATGTATAGTGCATTAGCTTGAATGGAAGCATCGAATAAAATTTCATCCCACAATGATACTCTGCTCGACTCGATACGCTTTGCAAAAAATTCATCCTGTGGGCCAGGGCTCTGAAACTCCTTCATTGCAAATAATTTGGAAAGAATGACGATATCTGACAAACAAATAACCGAACTCCTGATATCCACGCGGATGTTACTGTCCAGCGCTTCCTTTTTGTTATTTGTCACCCCAACTATTCCATTTATCAATACATCGGAATCCATGGTATTGTGTAAGCTGCCGCTAATGTTGAATTTCATTTCATTTTTTGTGGGCGTAGTACCAACAACAACGTCTAAATTTCCATTCAATGGTGTTTTGTCCTCGCCGTAATTTACCGCTTTCAATTTTAATTCGGCATTGCCGGTATAAAAATGGTCTTTTTGCACCAAATTGAAATCGCCGGAAGCTAAACCGGAAGAAACTTTAAGATCATTTTTAAAAATAGGCTGCTTTAAGAGATCGGCCAAATCGCACACCAAATTTCCCGAACAGGAACGGAAACTATCATCCAATGTGAAAGTTAAACTTCCTTCTATAACACTCGCACCTTTTTTATCCGTACATGTTAAACCCGTGATGTCACATTTGATTACATCTCCGATAACTATCCTCGGTTCAAAGGAACACTCAAATTCATCAAAAATTTTATTTCCGCCACGGATGAGACTCATCGGCGTCATGTGAAACCTTTTCGCATCACTGTAAATGTTTAACTGATTATTTTTGAATGCCAAAATACATTTGCCGCTAATCAGAGAATGCAAGTGCCAATTGCTATAAATTGCCCCCAAAATCGCCGTATCTATATTGTCGACATTGATACTGATGGACAAACCATTTAGGCTTTTTAGAGGACTGCTTTTTGACCAATGAAAGCGATATTTGTCCGGTAATTCGAGGGAACAAGCGATCTGTTTCTTCTCCTCGTCGCCAATTTCACCCTTGATTGACTGTATCTCAATATTTTCCCCAAAAATACCCAAGGAAAAAACAATCCTAACTTTAATGTTGTTTTTCAGTTCCGGTACTACACGATCAAAAATTTCATTGGAAAATGTTGCTTCAAATGAAGACTTTGCTAATCCATTGGCCTGGGGCAAATTATACTCTCCAGTTGAACATAAGTGGCATAAAAATGGTTTTATATCCGCACCAAAAGCAAAGTATTTGGCTTCCTGATCCGTGAGTTTAACATCGAAGTTAAAGCGCATGTTTTGAGACTTATCATCAAATTCACAGGAAGCATCTAGAATTTTATCTAAATTCTGCTCATCGATGAAGGTCAGTTGTAGCAAATTGCCTGCGGCCGTGGGTCTGGCATAAGCTGCATTCAGCAAAAATGATTTTTCATTTTTCGCCGTGCCATCCTTCGAGTCAATAAACGAATTCAGTGACATTGAATTTATTGCCCCAGATATGTCACGGTCAATGGATGAATGCCCGGAAATTTTAAGCTTACCGACCAACTGTCCCGTAAAATCTGAATCTAATGTGAAACTAATATCGGCAGTTTTAGCTCGAGCAAAATTTAATACATCAAATGAAAAGTCGCCCAAAATTTTCTCATACACATCAAAGGATCCATTTACTGATAATTTTCCGATGGCGACAGGCTTTGAGCAGAGCACGGAAAGTTTATTCAATTGCTGAAATACTCTGCTCAAGGCATGGTCCACGTCAAATTTAGCAGCAATCCTTGCCTTCTTTTTTTCGAAATACAACACGTCCGTTGGTTCATTTTCAAATGAGAACATCAGCCCGTCAAGGGTCGCACTTTTTACACTTAAGATTTTCTGGCTAAACCAATCTTTCAAGCTCCACTTCACATCCAAATCCGCGAACCTAATGGTCATATCTTTGTAGCGCATGCAAACATTTTTCGCCTTTACTTCGGAAAACCCGATGCTCGCCTTTGGGATTCGCACATCATCAAAATAGTGAGATAAAATACCCTTAACAATAAGCCTCTGAACAAAGGGAAGGCAGGGAAATAAGAAAATACCAAATGCAAATAACGATATAAATACTATTATTTTTACGATTTTTTTCACAAAACGCTCCTCATGTAAAAGTGCTTAACTGGCGAGTAAGGTTAGCAATTGTCAATTCATTGGCAATATATAAATCGTCTTCCGAACCACTGAAACCAAATTTATCCACGCACACGCATTTACCATCGACTCCCACATACTTGTACCAGGGTATTGCCACACCCGCTTCAATCGCCACTCTGTTTTCACATGCCCCTGGCAGAATGGACTCCTTGAAATCATCTTCCTGTTCGTCGAAAAGCTCCATGCATGGCATGGAAACAACACGCACATCGTCAAACTTCTTAGCAACCTCAATGGCAATCGACAATTCACTACCCGTTGCAATCACAATACATCGAAGTTGCAATTTTTCCCTATGGACGATGTAAGCACCGTGAAGTACCTCTGCCCTGTTTGTTCCATCTTTGCGCAAAATTGGTAAATCTTGGCGCGACAATACGAACGCGAATGGCAAATTTTTACTCAAATAGTAAGCAATCCACACACCAATCAACTCCTCATAATCGGCAGGTCGCATGACGTATAAATTTGGAATACATCTCAAAGATGCCAGTGTTTCTACTGGCTGATGTGTTGGGCCATCTTTTCCCACGGCAATGGAGTCATGGGTAAATAGATAAAGCGCATGCAATTTGGCCATGGATGCAAGGCGAATTGCTGCTCTCATGTAATCGGAAAACACCAAAAATGTTGCACAGGACATATTAAAGATTCCATCGTAACATACGCCATTTAGGGCTGCCCCCATGGCATGTTCGCGTACGCCAAATCCCAGATTTCGGCCGTATCTATCATTGGCCGAAAAGTCTCCACAGCCATTGAGATAGTTTTTTGTGGAAGAGAACAAATCGGCACTGGCAGTCACCATGAGAGGATCACATTTCGCTAAAAATTGCATAATTTCACCGTTGGCCACACGCGTGGAAACACTTTCCACAGAATCATCGTATTCAAAATTTCTCAACTTTTCACAAATATTATCGCTGTCACTTTTCAGCAAAATTTTACACAATTTCGGATTATCCTTCGACCATGCATCAAAAATGCAACGCCAAGAATTATACTCCTCTACCCTTTCCCTTAGCCGTTCTTCGAAAAAATTCCTCACCTTTTCGGAAACAAAAAATTCGGCGTCGGGCAGTCCAAGTTTTGCCTTGGCCAATTTTATAAATTTCGTCCCTCCTTCCCCGTGAGCTTTATTCGTGCCGGCAACCTCGTCGATGCCGTCGCCTATCGTTGTGTCGGCGATTAGCATTTTTGGCCGTCCATTTTTCGATGAAACCAACTTTGCATAGGAGGCAACAACCTGCTCCGCAGAGCCCCCATCAATGGTGTCGATTTCAAATCCGTAGGCCTCAAATTTTTTCTCAATATCCTCGCTCTGTGAATGGGACAATGCACCATCTATGGTGACATTATTTCTGTCGTAAATCAGGATCAGATTGTCCAATTTCAGGTGTCCAGCCAAGGAACAGGCTTCAGATGCTACGCCCTCTTGTAAGCATCCATCTCCACACAAACACACCACGTTGTAGTTAAAAATTTTCCGCCCATCACCGTTGCACATCGCTTCCAATTTTTTGCCGCTGATGGCGAAACCAACAGCGTTTCCAATGCCCTGTCCCAGAGGTCCCGTTGTGCACTCCACGCCATCCGTTACCCCAAATTCTGGATGCCCCGGCGTTTTGCTATGGGCTTGCCTAAAATTTTTCAAATCCTCCAGTGAAAGTCCGTAGCCAGCTAGGTACAACCATGCGTACAAAAATGCACTGGCATGGCCGCAGGATAGGATGAACCTATCCCGATTTAACCAGCGCGGTTCCCGTGGATTAAATCGCAGCAAATACCCAAATAGCGCCGCACCTATTGCCGAACAGCCAAGGGCCGTGCCCAAGTGTCCAGACTGGGCACAGGCAACTTGATCGCAAACAAGGCCCTTTGAAATCAATGCCGCTTCCCCTAGGGTATCCCAATCGTAAGCGAATTTTACGCCGAATTTGCGTCCTCGCACGAATGAATCCATGGCTTCAAAATGGATAAATTTTCCGTGAAATTCAATCAATTATTCAATGAATTTAACAAATATTAACTATCAAATGTCTCCACCGTTTTTTCAAGATTCATATTTATTTATTGCCACACCTCAGATTGGCGGCAATTTGTACAAAAATTTTAAAATTTACCCATCAAACCAATGGGTGGTTGTTTGTTAAAATTTTACATTAACATCAAATTAAAACCATGTATACTTAAGTTTTCATGGATGATATTAGCACACGGGTACAAGAAATTATCGATCAAGTAAGGGACAAAAGTCCCGGAAAAGTTTGCCCTGTCACTAGTGGTAAACGTATCATTGGGCAAGTGAAAGTTATGCGCGGTGGCTTTTTATGGCTTTTTAAAAGAATTGAAGTGACTTTTTTTCAAATGAGAAAGCAACTGCTGGAGCCGATAATGGTGACTCTACACGAAACATAAAGCAAAAATACACAATCCGCATAAACCCGAATACAGACGATCACATTAGCGTTGCCACAAGTATAGCTGAAAAGATTTAGCAAATGCAAAAACATATACAAGAAATGCGAGAATATTCCGAAGCAATTCGTACAAAAATCAGTGACACGGGAAAAATAGCCGAAGCTGCAGCTGAAAAAATTAAAGAAGCAAATAACGCAGAACGAAAGAAAAAGCTTGAAAAAATCAATAAAGATTACGCAGAAACCGCTGGAAAACTTCATAAACTTGCCTCCGAAATTGACAGTAAGGCAAGAGAAATGGCCATCGGTAAATTTACAAATATCAGCGGTGTAGAAAAATTTGAGAGCCAATTAAAAGCTTTTAGTAACCGTGCTAAAATTTGTGTGGAAACTGTACAAAAGATAGACACGGACGAATCGGAAAACACAGAGCATGTCTGGCATTACATTAACTATCAAGAGGCACAAGACACAGATTTATGGTGGGCAAATTTCACAAAAGCCAAAGTAAATAACGCTCGCAATGCCTGGTTAGGCAAGAAACCTACTTATTTTTGAAGCTAAAAAATAGACATTTTTTGAAGAAGTTAGGTGAATTTTTAAAGAAATTTTTTAAACTTCGACAGTTTGCTAATTATTTTACCCAGACACACCAAGCAATAGATGTTCATTTTAAAATGAATCAATACCCGTTGGGGCGGCAATTATCTATTTTTAGAAACCCTTCATGCAAATTTTGGCTCCGGGCAACAATTAACGTTCCGCTAAAATTATCAATGCATATTTCATTGCCATGTAAATCGCTGATTGCCACGCCTACGTTTTAACAATCGGGATCAAGGCCGCCGCATCATAAAACTTTAGATCTGCCTCCAAAACTACGTCAAATCACAGATAAAGAGCAGCGGTAGGCCAAAAAATCTTAGGACCAATCCAACGACCAGCCCCCCATCCTTTGCGATACTCAGCCCCAGCCTCGCTTACACTTTGGCCGGAACCGATGCTTATGATTATATAAATAATGCATAATCTATCAATAATTTTTTGCAAAAATTTTCCTATTAAGGGCTTGGAAATAAAATTCTCGCCAAGGGAGAAAAATTTTAACTACTAGAGGCTGATCGATGGTTTCTCTCTTTAAATATACAGTTGACACGCTCACGGCTTTGGGATGCAGACCGACGAAAAAATTTGGTCAAAATTTTCTGATAGACAAAAACTTGGTCAAAAAATTTGTGCACTCCACCGACCTGGGCTTAGGGGATAACGTGGTCGAAATTGGACCGGGATTGGGAACGGTTTCCGAAGAAATTTTAAAGCATGGCACCAAACTGTTTGCCGTCGAATTGGATAGGCGACTGTTCGGCTTTCTGAAAGAGAAATACGGAGCCAATGAAAATTTTAATCTCATGCATGGAGATGCGGTTAAATTTCCCATCGCTGCCCTGTCTGGAAAATGTAAGGACTATAAAGTTGTGGCAAGCTTGCCCTATGCCATATCATCCCCGTGGATAGAAGCGCTACTGCGGTGCGAAAATTTGCCAAAATCGCTCGCATTGATAATACAACTCGATGCGGCCAATAGATTTTTAGCCCGACATGGAACGAAATCCTTTGGCCCCATATCCATCTTTCTTCAGTCGACCTACGTAAAAATTTCGATGTGCAACATAGCACGAAACTCCTTCCATCCCGCCCCCGCCGTCGATTCCGTCATGCTGTTCCTAGCTCGAAAGGAAAAGCCATATCTGTTTTTACCGGAAACCAGGCAGGTAATTAGAAAAATTTTTGGTACCAGACGTAAGCAAATTTCAAGGATTGCCAACGAATGTGGGTTCGGCTTCGGTGCATGGTTAAAGGCAAACGAAATCTCTCCCAGTGCGCGACCGGAACAGATTCCCCTGGATGCTTGGCAAAATTTTTAGGTCAGCATTGGTTAAAATTGGGCAAATATTGGTAAAAATTGATAAATTAAAAAATTTTTTCTACGCCAAAATTGCTCCTAAGTTCCTGGCTCATAAAATCTACGAAAGTTATTCACATTTGGTTGTTAATAACTTGTTGATTTCTTATCGTTGATTTTAACTATTAGGCGCTAAATTGGGTGAATTCCATCAGTTTTTTTCAAAATTTCATGAACACACGAAATCAACGTAACATATTTATTGAAGGCAAGTTAAGTGAATTATTTGCAATGGGAAAGTTTCAAAATTTTAACCGGTGTGTTTCACTGAAAAACCTATAATTCTATGGCACGGTGTGTTTTCAACAATTGTGAACAACTTTCTGTGAACAGTGATAAAATAGAAATAAAATCCCCCCTTTGGGAATCGGTGAAGTCCGATTTTTCTAACATTTTCCCGCCGGATGTGTATAGGATATGGTTTGAGCCCATAGCCATACTTGAGGAAGATGAAAAAGCGATCGTTCTCGGTGTGCAAAACGATTTCGCTCTCATCTGGATACAGGAAAATTATTTGGATGTAATTACCAAGAGGCTCAGCCTTGCCCTTGGGCATCAAGTCGACGTTGCGCTACGCGTTAGCAGCGATGGCAGCGTTGATAACACCACACAGCCCCAGCAAGCGGTAAAACCGAAGCAACAACCGAAGTACAAGTCGGAACAAAGAACGGGTGAAACGTGTTTACTTAATCTCAAGAATACCTTTGAAAATTTTGTCGTCGGCTCCGGGAACCAAATGGCTCATGCCGCATGCATAGCCGTTTCAAGTACCCCCGGGCGTGCCTATAACCCGCTGTTTCTCTACGGCGACACAGGGCTGGGGAAAACACATTTGATCCAGGCTGTTGCCCACCAAATCCTGAAAAAGGCTCCCCGTACCCACGTAGTGTATACCTCCACGGAAAAATTCACCAATGAATTTATAAATTCCCTACAGCGGAACAGCTTGCCAAATTTTAGGCAAAAATATCGCAACATCGACGTACTACTAATCGACGATATTCACTTTCTATCGGGTAAAGAGCGTATTCAGGAGGAATTTTTCCACACTTTTAACGAACTCTTTGAATCGCAAAAACAAATTTTGCTGTGCAGCGATCGGCCCGCATCGGAGATTTCTAAACTTGAAAGCAGGCTCGTTTCCCGTTTCCAATGGGGGCTTGTCACGGACATACAGGCGCCGGATTTTGAAACAAGGATGGCGATATTGGCTAAAAAAGCGACTGCAATAAACCTGTATCTCCCCCAGGACGTGGTGGAGTGCCTGGCCAATCGTGTATCGAGTAATGTTCGCAAATTGGAGGGGGCGCTGATGCGTTTAGCGAGCTACTCCTCCCTCACCCATGCCCCCATAAATACCGAAGCCGTTGAACATCTTTTGCATGACCTTTTCCACGAAGAAGCAGCGACTCAGGTATCCATCGAACACGTTCAGAAAAAAGTTTCAGAGTATTATCGGCTTAAGCTGGCCGACATGGTGAGTAAGCGGCGTCCGGCAAATATTGCCTTTCCGCGGCAGGTAGCCATGTATCTGTGTCGCATCATGACGAGCCAGTCGCTGTCCGACATCGGCAACGAATTCGGTGGGCGGGATCATGGAACGGTTATTCATGCATGTAAAACCGTTGAAAACATGATCGATCAGGATACTTCCATCAAGAGAACGGTGGAATATTTGCAAAAGCTCGTTGCCAATTCAAAATAAACGATACAGGGCGGAATTTTTCCTAAAATTAGCCGATGGAGTTTTCCGTTTCCAATTCGATCAGTCGCTTAAGTTCGACGCTGTATTCCATGGGGAATTCACGGACAAGATCGTTTATGAAACCGTTTACGCTAAGGCTAAGGGCATGTTTTTCCATGATTCCCCGCTGCATCATGTAAAAAATTTGCTCACCGTCGATACGGGAAACACTGGCCTCATGCTCCGCCCTATTCTTACTACCAATCGATTGAATCATCGGGTAAGTCGCACTTTGGCTACCACCATTCAGCAGCAATGCATCGCAGCAAGTTTTATTCCTGCAGCCGGACAGCCCCGGAGCTATCTTGACGAGACCACGGTAAGAGGCTACACCATCCCGAATGGATATCGACTTTGAGATAATATTGGAACGGGTATCATTCGCCAAGTGTATCATCTTAGCACCCGTATCCTGACGCTGTCCATTGGAGGCAACCGCAATTGATAATACTTCCCCACGGGCACGCTCCCCCTTCAGGATAATCGCAGGGTACTTGGCCGTCAATTTGGAACCAATGTTGCAATCTATCCAGCGAATGTCCCCATTGGCATGAGCAACGGCCCGCTTTGTCACGAGATTGTAGACGTTATTGGACCAATTTTGTACCGTTATGTACTGAATCTTTGCACCGGGCAAGGCTATAAGCTCGACGACGGCTGAGTGCAGATTCGAAGTGTCGAATCTTGGAGCGGTGCACCCCTCCAAGTATGTTACTTCGGCGCCTTCGCCAACTATTATTAGGGTGCGCTCAAACTGCCCAAAGTTTTCAGAATTTATGCGAAAATAGGCTTGCAGCGGTTGCTCAACTTTCACGCCCGCAGGGACATAGATAAAACTGCCCCCACTGAAAACCGCACTGTTTAGCGCGCTAAATTTGTTATCATCCACGGGAACCACCGTGGCAAAAAATTTTCTAAAAATATGGGCATACTCCTTCAGCCCCACCGTAGAATCGACAAAAATCACGCCCCGTTCCAGCAAAGCATCCTTCATCCGGGAATAGGCCGCCTCACTGTCAAATTGAGCTTCCACGCCGGCCAAAAACTTACGCTCGTTTTCAGGAACTCCCAAACGTTCGAAGGTTTCTTTGATCTTGTCGGGAACGTCTTCCCAGGTATGCCCAACTTTTTCACCCTGAGCGAGATAGTAGCGAATTTTATCGAAATTCATGGCCCTAACTTCCCCGTGATCAAACCATTTAGGGAGATCTTTGGAAAAAAATATGTCCAATGCCCTATGGCGGAATTTACGCAACCAGGATTCTTCGCCTTTGGCGTTGGAAATATAGTCGACGGTAGCGTGGCTTAGCCCAAATCCGGAATTGTAGGCATATTCCACATCGCAGTGAAAATCACTACCATTTCGCGCATTGTAGATTTCCGCTTCCACTATGTTCCTACGCGTTGATAGCCGCTCTCCTCCAGCGAATCTACTAGCTCCAGCCCGCCGCTGCGAACAATTCGACCGCTATCCATGATGTGCACAGCATCGGGTACGATGTGCTGCAGCAGTCGCTTGTAATGGGTAATGACAAGGGCCGATATCCCTTCACCACGAAAGGAATTAAACCCTTTGGCAACAATTTTAAGGGCATCAATGTCGAGCCCGCTGTCGATTTCATCGAGCAAGATGCACGTCGGTTGCAACATTAATATTTGTAAAATTTCAAAGCGTTTTTTTTCGCCCCCGGAAAAACCCACATTCATCGAACGGGAAGTAAAGCTACGATCGATCCGCAAAAGATCCATACATTCGTACAATTTTTTATAAAACTCCGTTGCCGAAACGTGCTCTTTGGAGCGTGCTTGCAGGGCCGCCCGCATAAAATTTGCCACGCTAATACCGGGTAATTCCGCTGGGCATTGGAAGGATAAAAAAATTCCCAGGCGTGCCCTCTCATCCGGTGGCAACCCGATAATAGAAGCTCCATCGAACAAAATATCGCCGGACTCTATTTTATAGTGAGGGTGGCCAACAATCGCATTAGCTAGCGAACTCTTGCCCGCACCATTCGGGCCCATTAGTGCATGAACTTCTCCCTCGGGAATGAGCAATGAAAAATCGTGCAAAATCATCCTACCTTCAACGCTAACGCTTAGTTTATTGATCTCCAAAGTACTCATCAAGGTCCACGCCATACTCGATTTTGCAGAAAATTGCGAGAATTTTATGCCCCTTTTCAAGGTCAAAAACAAGGGAAGATTTTTAAGCTAAGCAAGGGCGAGTTGACGCCATTAGGAAAAATAAGGGAAAAATTTTTAGGGAGGAGCATAAAATAATAAAAGAGAGTACAAAGTTTGCCACAACAAAAGGAATCCTAGGCAAGGTAACTTGCAGGTATTGAAGGATGGGAACAAGTGGGTCGCCAAGGGCGTCACTGTAGAAATATGGAAAATGGTATAGTATCCGCAAGCGAGTGAATCGATGGAGCAAGGAGAAACATTGAAATGTGTATTTAAAATTTACAACAATAAAAGGTTATGCGCATAAGAGCGAAGATAGTTGCCCTGGGCAGCGGGACGCCACCGTATGGCCAACTGTGAAAAACAATCTGAAGAGTAAAATTTAACATATTTGGCGAAGGAAATTTCGGATATTTACGCCCGAGCCCTTTTGTTTTTTGCCGGCAAATTGTGTTCGAATTCAACTATTTGGCAACACACCGGGTGTTGAGCTGGAGCCGAAATTTGCCATTCCAAAGAGACCACAAAACGTAGTAACTCGAGTATCCGAGATACGATCTATCCTCTTCGACAACGGCTTAGCATACCTCCAGGGCAGGTCTGGCCATGATATGGATGTATTAACAAGTGTTTGCCTCCCAAAACAATATCGCAGTGGCCCAACGAATTGCTGAGTAGTGTAGCCGACGATCCAAGGAATCATAAAAATAGTTCACCATTTCTACGATGCCGCTAATTACCTAAATGGTTTGCCCTTTGAGGAAGGGAAATATTTCTCGGAAAACCTTTTTCAATAAGGGCATACAATTTTCGTTGTAATACTGAACATCCGATTTTATTAATTTTACTTATTTGGGGCTAATTTTTTTTGCTAAGCTTAAGAATTGGCATTATAATTTTTACTCGTGCTTCCACTTTTTCACTTATTTCACTGTTTTTTTACCTTTTTCCACCTTGTTTTATGAAAATTTATCCCAGGTTATACCTTAGGCGGTAGGGTTACTTGTGTTCATAAGTTTGTTGATTTCTTGTGAAATCCTTTTTGCTTCCATGAATATTCCTCGCCTTATTTTGCTTTCATTGGAAATTGAGTCAGTGGGAAAGAATTTTGTCTCTAAGGAAGAAAAATCCACATTTTTAAATGCCATTAGCAAATCAGCCATTTTGTTGACCGCTTCTTTCTTGAGATCGGCGGCATTAGCTTCTTGTCTTATTTCCGCATCCACAGTAGACTGGCATATTTTTTCAAAAACTGTACGACATATATTCTGCAACTTTGAATTTAATGTTGTTGGATAAAGTTTACTTATGCATTCCAGTACATCTCCTACGCCACTTAGCTGAGCCAGTTGATCGGCAAGATATTCCATGGCCACTGGGGATTCGGAAACTTGCTCCAGCATTGGACTTGCTCTTGTTGTTGTAAGAGTAAATCCACCTTGAGTTTCTTCGGACATGGAAAACCATTCTTCCGGCATGGTTGAAGGGATATTTCCATGAGCCCTTCTAAGGCAGTCAATTGCTGATTCTAGTTCAGTTTTAGCAGTTGCTAATTCATTTCTTTCTATTTGCAGCTCCTCTTTAAGACGCTCAGAACGGGAACTTTTTTCACTTAGTTCGTCTCTCAAATTTTTTTCTTCTGCGGCGAACGCTTCTTCTTTTGAGGCAATATCCCTACGAAGGGCTCCCAACTCTGCTTCTTTTCCCGCTTTTTCCTCTCTTAACTTTTCGGGAGAAGGTCGATCTGCCTGTTCTTGTGTAATGGTTTCAATTTGAGCTGCGGTTTTTCTTATTCGCTGTGGAAGCTCTCTAGCCTCTCTTTCAAGTGAAAGTTTTTTTTGTTTTAGCTGCAAAGTTTTAATTTTCTTAGCATTGTCAATTAGATCGTTTAAAGCACTTATTTCTTTTGCCAAAGCCCCCTGTGCA
>JAIRON010000017.1 GCA_031257495.1 Puniceicoccales bacterium | reverse complement strand
GCTGTTTGCGCTGCTAATGTTCTCCCCTCTGGGTCTTCTAGCCGATCCGGGGAGCGACGCGCCAACAGGTACAGAGGTTGGCTCCCCAATGGAGAATGAAACTCTAAAAGCCAGCTCAGCCGGAAACTTTGGAGATGCTCCATATGCTAATGCTGTAGCTGGAAAACTTGAAAGTGTTACCATGGCGGCAAGCAGTGCTACGGAGGAGTGTGCTAAAAATATCATCCCGATCATACTTTCCGCGGACAATAATTTCGCTCCGCTGATGTACATAACCATGTTTTCCATACTAAAAAATGCCAATGAAAATACTTTCTGTGACTTTTATCTGCTCATCCACCCAAATTTCGAGCAGAGGTATAAAGATGAGATCACCAAGCTCGGTGAAAAATATAATAATTGTAAAATTACCTTCATTGACATGGGGACGGCGTTTACCGATGTAATCCCAGGAGGATATCCAGCGGCAGCTTACTACAGGTTAGCGACGGCAAATTTGTTGCCAAACTATACCAAGTGCCTATACTTGGATGTGGACATCCTAGTACTTCACGATCTTGGAGATTTGTACAACATTGATATAGATAGCTGCTACATCGCTGGAATGAAGGATATGGGAATAGCCGACAGTGAGTGGTTTTCACAGTGGTTTTCACATTACATTAAATTCGATTTGCAGATCCCGGACCCGTATCAGTATATAAATTCCGGTGTATTATTGATGAACCTAGATTTAATACGCAAAGATGGCTTGACCGAAAAATTAACTTCCGTTGCCAAACACGGCATTGATGGCCAAAGACCATTTTCTTTTGCGGACCAAGATGTCTGGAACAAAGTGTGCCTTGGCAGGATAAAATTCTTAGATCCAGAATGGAACGTATTCTCCCACCTATTACTGATACTCGAAAAATCGCAGGAATATTATAAAAAAGCTGGGATCATTTTCGGCAAGAAGCAGTTTGAAAAAGCGTGCATAAACCCATGCATAGTCCATTTTGCTGGACCAAAGCCATGGGCTAATCCATCCCAGCCATACGCCGACGAATGGTGGGAATATGCCCGCCAAACACCATTTTATGGTGAGCTTTCGGCTAAAATACAGCCTAAACAAACTTCGAAAGGTCCCCTCAAGAGAATCTTGCATAGAAGGTACCCGGTACAAGGGCAACGTGAGCAAAATGCTGCGAAGCAACGACAAAGCACAGCAAAAGCCAAAATCATCGGAAAAACAAATCCTAGGAGACCTTCGCCACATCACCAGAAATTACACAGTACAGCACCCCAGCACTGAAAACATGAAAATTTAGGCTCTGTGAAAGTAAAACGCTAGGTAGGGAAAAGCAAGCACCGGTTCAAGTAGAGGAACTATCTAATATAGGTTCCAAAGAGCACAGTGGCGAGCGTCTCTGTGTACCTAATGTGTACCAAAAGTTCGCAGCCGTTGGTATTCGGCATCGTAGGCGAAGAAGCTTTCCTTCATATTGAAAGAAGCACAGGGCAGTGCCAGGTGAAAATTTTCACCACTGCCCCGGCAAAGCGAATTCCTAACAAATACCTGCTTTTTCGACAAAACAACTGTTTCAAGTAAACTTAGCATGCAAATTGTGCAAATTTACTCCGCATCTAGCACTAAATTCCATTGCCACGGAAAATGGAAGTCGAACGGAGCTTCCCACTTTCCTGAAAAAACCTCACCACGACACAAGAAACTTATCAATCCGGCGGCAAGTGAAACCCCGCATAATTTTGACACTAAGTGGTTTTTTCAGCAAAATAGCTGAGGCATGCTAAATAGATTAGGGAATAATAAAAAGAATAATTCGGCGCAGGAGCGAAAGAAGTTAAGAAATAAATTCCAAGGAATGCCCTTGGCGTCTTTGGCAAGCTTGGTGAGAAAAATAACAAGGAGCTGCGAGAAACTCATGGGTAGCAAACATACACAGGCCCCCAACTTTCCTTGGAGAATCACAGGGTGGAAAGTAGGGTAAAGATGTCCACCGGCTTTCTAAGGAAGGCTCGAGCACCAAGGGCACGGCCGCGGCTTTCCTCTTCCTTTGATACGCAGGAACTTAGAAATATGAACGGTATATTGGCAAATTTTACCGTGTGTCTGATGTGTGCTAAAAATTCGTAGCCGTTAACATTGGGCATCATTACGTCACATAAAATTACGTCAATGGTGTCGCCTATTTCCTTGAGAATTTCTTGGGCTACGCTGCCATCGCCGGCAATAACAGTGTCAATGCCCTCAAATTTTAGCATCTTGGACAGCATGGCACACAAATGCGTATCATCCTCCACTAAAAGTATCCTTTTCATCGATCAACCCTCGCTGCTGGTAATTTAACACGAAATATCGTCCCGCCGCTGTCTTTGGATGAAATTGCTATGGACCCACGATACAAATTGACACAATATTTCACGATAAACATCCCTACGCCAACACCCTGTTTGTTTTTAACATTGGAACCACGGTGAAAAAGTTTGAAAATGTTCGCTTTGTCTTTTTCCGGAATGCCGATGCCAAAATCTTCAACGTAGATTTCCAATACGCCGCCACTGTAATTCAAATTACAAATGACAGGTTTTTCATTGGGAGAATATTTCAAGGCGTTGTTCACCAAGTTTGATATTATGTGGTACAACAATCCTTCATCGAGATGCAACTTTGGCGGAACATTCGGACTAACTTCGAAAACAATGCGCTTACTACCATGCAACCATTCAACATTTTCTAAAATGTTGTGAAAAGTCACTAAAACGTCCGCTTCTGCAGGGGAAAACTTTAGCTGATTATTTTTCATTTTGCCAAGCATGAAAATATCATCCATAGTTCTGGTCATGCGTTGTATGGACTTGTTGACACTGCTTAGACACTCCGCTCGTTCATTGGCGGACAATCTTTCATGATACTTTCCTAAAAGGTCGACGGAACCTTGTATAATTGCCAATGGCGTGCGAAATTCATGGGAAACCATGTTAACAAATGTGGTTTTTGCATCGTTGAGCTCCTTCTCCTTTCTAAGATTTTCCACTAATTGCTGCTCGGCAGCAAGCTTCGTTGCTAACTCCTCCTCGAGCTGGGCCGTGCGTTCCCGTATGCGCTCCTCAAGGATTTCATTCATTCGTTCCCGTTCGATGATGAGCTGCTTGCTGACTGTGATATCGCGTACAATCCCAGCAATACGCAGGGGCCGTTTATTGACAGTGTCGACAGACACCGCCTTACCAGACACCCACAGCCAGCGATCCTCGTTATCACGCAAGTTGAATTCAAGGCTAAAAGAGGTTTTATTTCCATTTAAAACACCGCGCAAACTGTTGGCACACATCTTTAAAAACCGTGGGGCAATCACGCGTAAACATCGCCAAGCCGTTGCTTCACATGCATTTATTCCACATAGCGCAAGTGCCTGTGTGTTACAAAAAATAACGTTGCCTTTTTCTCGAATCCAATCAAAAAGCCCCGCACCCGCACCTTCCAGTGCCACCGCTAATCGATCTTCGCTCATGCGCAGTGCCAAATCGGTTATTTTTTTATTGGTTCTATTGACAATTACACCTATGTATTTGACTTCACCACTGTTTTCACATTTGTAGTGGCAACAGTCCAATAATTCCTGGCAACCTCCCGAAGGGATTCGAATTTCATATTGCCGCACAAATGAGCCCGTTTGGGAAGTGTATTCGCCGAAAACATTCCAAAACATTTGCTTATCAAAAGTAACCATTTCGGCAAAATTTCGATAATTTCTAAACAGCTCAACGGCACACTTTGTAACATCCTCAAAATTTTCTGAAACAAAATTCACATAAATCTCATCTCGAGGAATGTTGTAGGTTAGTGAGTAGATCGCTATTGGTACTTTTTCTGCTATGAGTTTCGTTAGCGAGCATTTTGCGTTTATGCAATCCATGCAATCGGTAGCAATATTTGAGGATTTGGCAGTCATAAATGTTCCCATAAATATGACAAAATTTTGTATATTCCACCAAGATTTTACCAAGATTTAATTTTGCTGTAAATAAAAATTGAAAAGTTTTCCATTTTTATTATAATCTATTGAAAATCAAATGGAAGGAAATCATGGCAACGGGAATGGGAAATAATATACCGGACGTAAGTTACAGCAAGTTTAGCTCTGGTACAAATAAAAATATTTCAATTATAGATCCTAATAACGTGCAGGTAGGTGACAAATCCAAGGTGCATGGAACCAAAGAAGAGCAAAAGGTAGAGAGTTTAGACTTGAAGCGGGATGAGGACCTGGAGTCAAGCATCGATGGCGTAAGCAACGCTGTTAGCAGTCCGCCAACAGCGACGGAAAAGGCTCTTAGCAAAATAGTGATGGAACATAGCGATACCGCACTGTGAAGATTACTTTCCCACGCAAAACGTACTAAACAACTTATCCAGCATGGATTCGTTGTCGTAGCGCTTTGTCATTTCACCGAGGATTTCGAGGGCATCCCGCAAGTTGTTCGCTGAAAACTCCACCCCTATTATTGGCAAAGTTTCCCTCGCCCGATCGATGGCTTGCCTGGCTCGGGTTAGGATATCAATGTGCCGCCCATTGACAACGATATCCACCTCAGCTGGTAAAAAACAGCGCTTCGCCAGAAAATTGGCAACAAGTAATCTGGTCCGCCCGGGTTCGTTAACTATGGAAATTCGCCCATGTTCGCACCTCGGTAAAAAGCCCTCCCAGGAGCGGCTAGGCGGCAAATCACTTTTATTTTCCAAAACCAGGCAATTATCTTCGCTGAGCAGAGATAAAACTTTATCATCCAATGCGGGCTGGTCCGTGTTACTGTCAATCACCAACAAATAAGCATCGGCCAACTGAATCTGTTCCATGCTTTTTTCCATGCCACGCAACTCCAGTTCCGAATCCGCATCCCTGCGCAATCCAGCCGTATCGAACAACTTTACCACATGGCCGCCAATCATGGTCTTTTCCGTTATAAAGTCGCGCGTCGTTCCCGCAATGGGGCTAACCAGTGCCCGCTCCGCATTTAACAGACAATTCAATAGGCTGCTTTTTCCAGCATTCGGAGCTCCGATGATTGCAACGTTGAGCCCGCCACTGAGGACGGATCGGTAACGGCCGCTATCAAGCAGCAGATCAATGGCAGAGATAAGCCCATCCACCTTCTTAGCAACCGCACCGCCGAGTTCGTTGCCCCCTATCTCTTCTTCCACAAAATCAATGTGCGTTTCAAGCAGAGCCAAAACTTCCATCAATTCACCATTCAACGCATGCAATTTTTCGCTAAGTTTGCCGGACAATTGCTTCCATGCCACGGCAAGAGCAGTTTCACTGGAGGCATGTATTATGTCGGCAACCGCCTCTGCTTGGCAAAGGTCGATCTTCCCATTTAGGAATGCTCTCTTTGTAAATTCTCCTCGATCGGCCAGCCTGCAGCCGCGTTCGCACAAATCTTCGAGAATCTTGGCAACAATAAGCATATTGCCGTGGGTATAAATTTCCGCCGAATCTTCACCGGTATAGGATGATTTTCCTCGAAAAAACGCAAACAATACCTCATCCAAGACTTCACCAAGACTGGACAGGTAGTTTCCGTGGTATATTACTCGGGCGCTGATATTTTCCCTAGCGAAAATATTCCCCAGAAGAGCTTGGGATCGATCTCCGGAAATTCTAACAACTGCAATAGCCGACTCGCCCTGGGGAGTAGCCAACGCCGCTATCGTATCATTCATTATGTCGCTTTTTTATTTCGAGAATTGCGCTTGGGACCAAAGCTGTGTATGGGTGTATTGCGCGGCGTATCGACATTTTTCATTCTGAAAGTTATGCGAGCTTTCCCCAAATCCTGTGGACTCATCTCCATCTTGACAACGTCTCCCACCATTAGTTTAATAAAATTTTTCCTCAATTTCCCAGAAATGTGAGCTAAAACCACGTGCTTATTCGGCAACTCCACCCTAAACATGGTCCCCGGCAAAACGGCAACCACTTTCCCCGTAACTTCAATATATTCGGACATTACTTAATAATTGGCGCATTAGACACCAGTCTTTCGCCTTTGTCCAGAAAAATTGCAATTCTTTAACAAAAAAAATGATACTATTTTGTGAAGATTTAAGCTGGAAAATCTTTTTTTAAAGGCTAAACTTCATACTTATTCGACCTATGGACCTTTCGAAGAAACGTAAAAAATACATATTTGTTGCGGTAATGATCACCATGATCGGCATGGCACTTTTCGTACTAAAAAAAAGTATCGCCGCGTGGAAAGTTGCGCCTTTTCCCCTCGTGGTAAGCAGTACACCCCTTTCCCATGCCACGTCAAAATTACTAAATTTTGAAGAAAAAAGGGCATCGTGGAAAAGTGAAAAACAGCCGGATGGCCAGCCACCACTTTTTGAATTATTTAATCCGCCAAATATATACCGAAGCGGCAATCAAATAGTTATGGAACCGTGTACTAATTGGCAGTTTGACTTCGTATTTCCCCTCCAATTAAAGCATATCGCAAAGAAGAAATATCGCCTCCAATTGGAGGGATATGTCCAAGCCGACGAACAATCCAATCTTACCATCCTGATCCGTGATCTTGAAAACAATCAAACTTTACACTGTTGCGTGGGGCAGGTACTTAAGTCTCTGGATTTTGAAATACTATCTTTTCAGCTACGTACCACTGAAAAAAATGACATGGCTATCAACATTCCTGTCGTAAAAATACGGGACACTCGGGACAAAATCGAAGTCGAGCTGACCGGCGACACGAAATATTACGATAACAAATACGTCGCCATTGTGGAAGATTTGGACGGAAAAACGTACAATCTATCGAACATCGGCCAGGAAGTGAAAATCGGGGAATCAAGCTGTGTATTGGAGTCCATAGATGCCGAAAATAATATTGTCTCAGTACTTTTAGTCGACGCCAATCGGGAAGAATTTCACAAAAAACTGCGCATATTGAAATAATAAGTGAACAATAAATGAAGATTTAGTTAGGGAAAACCCAATCGAAGAACCCTCTCAAAACAGAGGAGAAGAAGCTTTGTTTCCATATAAAGTTAGGGAAGATTTAGTTGAAATGGCCATGGATAAAAATGCTGAATCAGATCCTCTATTTCAATCGCATATTACAGAATCTCCTCTCCAAAGTCACAAAGCGGAAACACCCCGTTTTAACAAAATTTTAGGACGAATTAGTACCATTTTGTCCATTCTTGGATTTGTCGGTAGCGCTGTTATTTATACTAAGCTTTGCCTGCCCACCAGTTTCGTTGATATTTGGGCTGATAGTTCCCTGCATATCCCTTCTGGGGGTGGCATGCGATATCGCAAATAGGTAGACGATCATGAAAAATACACAATAGCCAGAAATGGTTCCTTGGGTGTGCAAATCGTCGCCTATGCTACAAAAATAGTATGCGAACTGACAGCGGGAATGTTTCCCATTATTGCAACGCTAAAAATACCAATTGGAGGGGTGGCAACTATTATTGGATTTATTGGGCTTTTGTGCGAAACATTGAGTGACTGTCGCAACAAAAGATTAGACAGGGAATATTCTATGATAGCCAACATTAGAACTGATTTTCAACAAAGCAGGCAAATAAATGAATTAATAAATCAAGTGAATGCCATGCTCTGGCAAAGAAACGAGGACAATCTTAGTACTTTGCAAATTGAGAATATAGAAAATCTCAGGAGGCAAGTAAATGCCCTGCTGAGAGAGATAGGTATCACACATGACCGCGATCTTCGATCCGAATTAATGACACAAATGAGCAACTTACTCTTACGTTTGGGAAGTGATGAAATAAGCTAGGCAAATTTTCTACACAGAGCAAAGATCTAGCCGCAAGAATGCGGTTGTAGCTAAAAAGTCTTGCAAACATCTATTTCTCCGTTGATAGTTGTATTCCGTTTATCGGGCGGCTAGCTCAGTTGGTTAGAGCAACTGGTTTACACCCAGTAGGTCACAGGTTCGAGTCCTGTGTCGCCCACCATTTGCTTCGAGTAATAAGGGAACTATAAAGAATTTGAAAGGGCAGAAAACGGCGAAAGCAAAAAGCTCATTCACAAAATCAACTCACAAGAAAGCCTAAACTTAAGCAATTATCATCCTTTGTAGTGTTTTTTGAGTTATCTGAAAATTTTAGGCGATTGGCTAATCTAAACCGATGCTTTATTTCTGCCCACGAATCTGCACTTTAATGCCTTACCATAGCCCGCATTTTAGAATTTCAAAAAAGTCGCCAAAGCTCGATAATTACCAGGCTTGCGCTTGTGAGCAAAATGCGGCCCGAAAAACCCTATTTTTCGAAAACCTTTCGAGGCTTATCTTTATCTGCTAATATCAGGCCATAACTTTAAATTTTCCTCTGGAAAGATTTCCAAAATGTGGAGGTTTTTGAATTACGAATAGACTGAAAACGTTAGCGAATCCCCAAAAATGTTAGTCAATTTGGGAAAAACGTAAGCGGAATCGAGAGAAACGTTATTGGAAATCGAAAAAGTGTTATTTTAGGCCGGCAAAACGTCCATTCGTTTGCCTATGAGGTCTCCGTTTTAGGCTTTGGCATAGCAAAAAGCACTTGACTACGCAGCAGAAGGCGACAAGGTTCTGCCTTGAAAAATCCCTTTGGGGGTTGCATTTAGTGAAATGCAGTTTGTTTTTGATTATTAAATGGGGTCGTAGCTCAGTTGGAAGAGCACCACAATGGCATTGTGGGGGTCGTCGGTTCGAATCCGATCGGCTCCACCAATTTAACTCTTCAAATTTCATTTGAAAGGGTGTTTTTCCTATCCATTCAGATTTGATTAGGGAATATAATACAAAATGAGCTGATTAACGTGTAAATTTTGCGCAATAGGCGCAGCACTTGAAATTTGCAAATAAAGAAACAATGGAGCATATAAAAATATATTTCCTGTTATGCTTCAGAACATTGCGAACGGACAATTGTTAGTGTTGAACGGTATAATTTATACTATAAAAACAAACTTCGAGGAAAGATGCACTAAAATACAAAACGCTCCTCAGTCGTTTTGTGGTAACGTTAACTACAGTCGCTAATAACTTACCGACAAAATTTTGGGTCAATGAAGAGAACCCACTATTGACAACTTAAGCAGGAAAAACTGAGAAAAAGATGATCAGTTCTTGAAAGGAGAAATTTGGTGAAATGTGAAGTTATACATAATTATCCATAATTGATGCGGTCGCTGACAAAACTTGGTTAACGGTAACGTCTTTTACCGGAAATCCACCCTTTAGGGAGCACCCTTCGGGATAAATTATTACTCTCTTGCCATTAAAAATTGGTCCCGTATGAATGGAATTCGTTGGTCCATATATGCACACAACTGGCCTTCCAAACATGTTTGCGATGTGCATGCCTCCGGTATCTCCCGAAATCACTAGATCATTGCCCTGCATATTTTTGCTCAGTTCAGTTAATGTAGTTGCCCCGCATAGCTGCTCAACACTGGATTTGCCCATCCCCAGTGTGATCTTATCGGCCAATTTGGAATCCAGGGATGTTCCGTATAATTTTACCAGAATTCCTGGATAGGCGTTTAAAAGCCGCTCAATCAAAATTCTCCAATGGCTTACGGGCCACCGTTTCGATGGATTGTTCGAAGAGCCGCAGATCATTCCTATGGAGTGCCTTGCTAAACGCTTTGGATCCAATTCTAGGCATACCCTGTAGGGGGTATAGTTGATATTACTTTTGAGTCCATAGGCTCTAAGAAATGTAGCCAATATTCTCGTTTGGTGAACGCTGGATTGATCAAAATTGGGACCGAAATTAAAAACATCAGTTAGTAATGGCCGGGAATGATCATTGACTATACCAAGCCTAACTGTCGCATTAATGATATATGCCTCCACATCTCCGCGTAGAGAATTCGTGAAGACTATGTGAATATCCGGGTATAGCTTTCTATAATGGAAAAATTTGAAAAAATACCTCATTCCCTTTTCCGGCAGTGGAATAAAATGTTCGACAAGACTTAATTGGCTTAACAGCTCCATGAATCGCGGCTGGCAAAGCAATGTCAATTCCATGTCAGGTCGAGAATTCTTTAAGGCACGCAGTACAGGAATGGCCATCACGACGTCGCCCAGCCAATTTGGCATTCGAACAAAAACTTTAAACTTCTTCGGAAATGTTTTATATTTCAGCAGTTGTTTGGTTTCGCGTAACCAGTTCCTTGTCCTATCTAGAGACAGGATCCGGGGCTTGGCAAAGGTAATTTTCCAGTGATTGTGGGGCCATAACCAATCGGCACAAGCACTCTCGCTCGCACACAGTTTGCTCTCTAGCCATTTATTAGCCGCTACGGTTAACTCCACGGGACTACCACATGACTGGCAAAGTCTTTCAATTTTCAGCTCCGCCTTCCAGGTGCTAATTCTATTGGGATACAGGCAGTAAACGGGAACCTTATACTTGGTTGCGAGTATCCCCGGCAACTTTGCAGCTTGGGTACAGCGATCAAAAAATGTTGTTGTATAGCCACTGCAACCCGCATTTTGGTCAAAAAGGACCGCCACTATGCCGTTTTCCCGTAACAGCTTCATGGCATCAATGAAGCCGGACTTACGGGAAAACAATTTTACTCCAAACCTTGCCCGTGATCCCCTGATGAATTTTTCAAGGGATTTATTGTTAAATGGCCTGTAAATTACGCCCATTTGCGGGCACTCCACTCCACTGATTTTCGATATCATCGTGGCCGATTCCATCAGAGATACGTGGGGAATTAGAACCAATGCACCACGTTTGCTCTGCCTTATATTATCTATGGTGCGAATGAGGGATGGTGATGCTATGAAATTAGCGGCAATGCGCTCTTCAGTCAAATACTTAGAGGAGATAGCCAACATGCCCAATTCTATCATCCTGCAGAAGCTTTCCTTGGCTACCCTTGAGCGCCATTTTTTGCCCTTGTCCGGGAATGCGTAATATAGGTTTGACAGCGTTATGCGTCTCCTCTTTGGCATGGCCCAAAACGCCACCGTCCCAATTGTTACACTAATTCCCCTTACTATGTCATTTGGCAGCCGCGATGTGATAAAACCAAGGCATTTTAACAAAAACAACAGCACCACACTATCTCCGCTTGCTCAAAATTTAACAATTGACCATTCGTATGACAAAGGTAGAAACGATGCAAGTTTTTTATGCACATTCTGGTTATAAAACCGTCTAGTTTGGGGGACGTTGTGCACGGTTTACAAGTTGTGGCAATTATGAAAAAACATATCAAAAACTTGCACATTGATTGGGTTATTAGGGACTGTTTCTCCGACGTTGTTGCATCATCGAGGCTTGTAGATCGGATACTTTTGTTTCGCCGTCGCACTGGCGTTTTGGCGTTTTTTAAACTGCTGAGAACAATAGGGGAACGGTCCTATGATGTCGTTTTGGATATGCAGGGTCTGGCGCGTTCTGGATTTATGACCTTAGCCGCAAAATCTCCTAGGAAAATTGGTCGCTGCGATTCACGGGAAATGTCCCGCATTTTCTACAATGAAAAAATTGCCCAATCTGACTCTCCACACGCCATCGATATTTTATTGCAATTTTTGCCAAAATTTGGCCTAAATCCACAGTTTGAACATGCGCTAAACTTTTACGCCGATGAAAATTTTCCCAGACCTGACGGTCCCTATGTTCTCCTATTTCCCGAAAGCAGTAGAGCAGAGAAACAGTGGCCATCTTTTTACAAATTAGCGAAAAATCTGGCCGACGCCTATCCACAGTTACAAATTGTACTTGCAGGACAAAATTCCACAAACTGGAATTTATCCAAAAAAAATATCGTGAATTTATTGGGAAAAACGAAATTGGCCGATATTTTAGGTTTGATCAAGCATTGCGAGTTAGTTGTTGCAAACGATAGTGCACCGATGCACATCGGTGCAGCTCTACAGAAGAAGATCGTTGCTTTGTTCGGCCCTACGGATTTCCAAAAATATGGCCCCTATCCGGTGCAATGTGACCGGCATATCATCTTGGCTGAGCGTGACTTGAAAAATTTACCAGTGGCCGACGTTTTCAGAGCATGTGCCCTTCAAATAGATAATTTCTTGCACGGGCACTAAATTTTATTAAGGCCTATGAGTACCATATGAAATTAGGTTTAAATTGGCTCAAACGCTACGTCGATGTGGACGTTGACGTCGCTGCCCTATCCGATATTTTTACTTCCCTAGGTTTTGAGGTTGAAGGAATTGAATACATAGGCCTGCAACGGCAAAGTACCTTGATCGTAGGAGAAATTCAGGAAATCAGGCAACATCCAAATGCCGATAAATTGGCTTTGTGCCGAGTTTGTGTTGGCCGTAATGATGTGCGGCAGATCGTTTGTGGGGCAAAGAATTTTAAAGTGTCTGACCATGTTCCCGTGGCTTTACCGGGAACCATTTTGCCCGGTGATGTGAAGATAGAAAGCAGCACTTTGCGTGGTGTAAAATCCGATGGAATGATGTGCAGCGGCCGAGAATTAGGTATTGGGAACGACCACTCCGGCCTACTAATTTTGGACAGCGCATCCCCCATTGGCGCCAACCTGCACGACGTTTTGAACACTGAAAGTGACGTAATTTTTGATCTGGGAGTGACGTCGAATCGCGGAGATTGCCTGAGCTACGTGGGCATGGCTCGAGAATTAGCAAGCAAGTTGGGTAAAATTTTGAAACTTCCCACCTTTAAGGTTCCTGAAATTTTCCATAGAGCCGAGTGCATCGCTGCTGTTAGTGTAGAGTCGGAGGATTGTTCCTGCTATCACGCATTTTGCGTTAGGGGGGTAAAAATCGGCCCAAGCCCGGACTGGCTGGTAAGCGACCTGAAAGCTTCGGGAATGAAATCTATCAACAATGTGGTGGATATTTGCAACTGGGTAATGCTCGAGATTGGAAACCCCATGCACGCCTTTGACTTAAAAAAAATAGCGGACCTGAGATTGAATATCCGCCGGGCCAGAGACGGAGAATCACTACTTGGGCTGGACGGTAAAGTACATGAAATGAATCAGGATGTTACCGTGATTGCGGACGGAAACCGGCCGCTGGTCATTGCCGGTATCATGGGCAGCATTGATGCAAAAATAGATGATTCCACCACGGACATTTTGTTGGAAAGTGCCTGCTTTGAATCCGCTGCAATCATGCACTCATCCAGGGCATTGGGGATCTCCACGGACAGTTCCTATAGGTTCGCCCGTTCGGTGGATGCTTGTACCTGCGAGGAAGCGGGAAACAGGGCCGTTGCGTTGATACTTGAGCTGTGTGGCGGAGAATACGTGCAAAGGAACGTTGCCAAGTCATACAATCACGCCCCTCAAACGCTGAAAGTTGAACACGACTTCATAGCTCGCCGGCTTGGGTTTGAAATCGACTGCGAACGCATCATACAAATACTTTCCACGCTTGGGTTTGGTGTAGAGTTTAGCGGCGGCTTTTACGACCTTGCAGTGCCCTCCCATCGCCGCGATGTAACGCTGCCGATAGACATCGTCGAAGAATGCCTGCGGGTATACGGCACTGACAAGATTCCGGAAAGTCCGGTGAAACTGACAAGCGTTCGTAGAGACGATGCCAGGCCTTACACATTTTGCACAAAAACGCGACAACTGTTGGCAAACCACGGTTTTCTCGAATGCTACAACTACTCCTTGGCCGATGTTACTTTGCTAGAAACTTTATGCGGCGAAGGCAGTTGCATAAAATTGCGCAATCCCCTCCTATCGGACCAAAATTGTTACCGCGAATCCCTGATTCCGGGCCTACTGTCCACGCTGCGCTCCAACATTCAAAACGGAAATTTTGATGATCAGTTTTTTGAAATAGGCAAGATTGCTGTTAAAGTTAGCGGTGAGTTCAACGAATGCTTGGCCGTTTCCCTTATCGCACTCGAGGATAGCCTTGATCGTGCTGTTGCCAGCACCCGCCACGTGGATTTTTTTCACACAAAGAAACTTTGCTTTGATGTTTTGGCTAACATTTTAGATACGAAGCAGATCGATTTGCGGCCAATCTCAGAGAGCAAAATCTGGCAGCCGGAGCATAGCGCAGAATATTGCCAATTGGCTCGCTCGGGAGTAGGTGTTAGGTGCGGCTTGCTGAACAAAAAGACACTGAAAAACTTTTTCGACCTCAAGGGTAACATTTTCGCAGCGGAAATGACAATTGCCGATTCTGTCTTCGAAAGAAAGGTGGCAAAGCATAACTACAAGCCTTTCAGCCAATTTCCAAGGGTTTCGAAGGACATTTCCGTGGTCGTTGCTAAGGATGAGCAAGTCAACGATGTCCAACGAGTGCTGGAGAAATGTATTAAAAAATCACTGGTACCGAACGTGGAAATGGAATATGTTAAATTATTTGACATCTACTCCGGTGAACGCATCGATTCCGATAAAAAAGCCCTCGGCTTTGAAATTGGGTTCCGGTCCAATGAAAGGACCCTTACGGATAGCGAAGTACAATACCTGTTTGATTCTAGCCAACGGGAGCTCGAAAAATTTTACGAAATAAGGAAGGTTTCATGACAGATGAAAATTGCCCAGATATAGATATTAACATTGAGCATTTGATGACCCTTGCCCGCATTGACCTTAACGAAGTGGAAAAGGTCAAGATTGCCTATAGTCTAAAAGAAATTTTGGATTACTTTAGGGAGTTATCTGAAGTAAACGTTGGTGGCGTCGAGGAATCTGCCCATGCGTTCCCTTTGTATGGTGTTTTGCGCAATGATAAAGCTGGCCCAGCGTTTTCCGTTGAAAGTGCGCTTTTAAATGCCCCCGAACGGCGCGACAATCAATTTGTTGTGCCCAAGGTTGTTGAGCAATAGGATTTTCCATGAGTGAAGAGATATTTTTTAAATCCGCCCATGAGTTATCCGCAATGCTTAGCAAGCGTAAAGTTTCCTCCGTGGAGCTAACAAAGATTCTTATCGAACGAACAAAGCAAATAGACTCCAAAATTGGGGCGTTTTTGTCCTTCGATGAAGATAAAACTTTAAAGGAAGCGGCAAAATCCGATGCCAGGCGGAAAAGGGGTGGCGGTGGTCCATTGAGTCCATTAGACGGAATTCCCGTCAGCCTGAAGGACCTCGTTGCCGAAAAAGGCCAACCATTGACCTGTGCCAGCAAGATTCTTGAAAATTTCATTTCCCCCTACGATGCAACGGTGGTTGGGCGCTTGCGTAGAGCTGGCTGCGTTCTCTGGGGGCGCCTTAATATGGATGAGTTTGCCATGGGCTCTTCCAACGAAAACTCAGCTTACAAGGCTGTTTCCAATCCCTGGAACGTTAACTGTGTACCGGGAGGAAGCAGTGGAGGAAGTGCCGCATCTGTGGCGGCTGGGGAGACGATTCTTGCCCTTGGCAGCGACACGGGCGGATCGATCCGCCAGCCCGCTGCATTCTGTGGCATATGTGGGTTAAAGCCATCCTATGGCGCCGTCAGTCGCTATGGCCTCGTCGCATTTGCCAGTTCTCTCGATCAAATCGGGCCAATGGGGCGTTCCGTGGAAGATATAGCTTCGCTTTTCCAAGTGATAGCAGGAAGTGACAAAAAAGACTCATCTACTTTCCATTTCAAAAAACCGGACTATCTTGCGTGTCTGCCAAAATTTCAGTCTATACAAAAACTGGGCGTACCAGTGGAATATTTCCAGGATGGCCTGGATCCCGAAGTTCGAGCCGCCCTCGAACGGGCCATAGAGTTTTACCGATCGGCTGGCCATGAGGTGGTGGAAGTATCCCTGGAGATGACAAAGTATGTCATGCCCGCTTACTATGTCATTTCCACCGCTGAAGCCTCGTCAAACCTCGCCCGCTTCGACGGGATTCGATACGGGTTCCGTTCAAAGGTCGCTAAGAACGCGATCGACATATACTTTAAGACACGCGGTGAAGGATTTGGTGAAGAAGTTAAGCGCAGAATCATGCTCGGTACATACGTTTTGAGCAGTGAAAATTTCGAATCATACTACCGCCACGCACAAAAAGTCAGGACATTGATAAGGAACGACTTCATGCGCGCTATGGAAGGTGTTAGTGCTCTAATAGCTCCAACTACACCGACCGTAGCCTTTGAGCTTGGTGAAAAAAAACTTGACCCGCTGCAGATGTATCTGTGCGACATATTTACCGTGCAAGCCAACATGGTGGGAACCTGTGCCATTTCCATCCCTTGCGGGATGTCGAGTACAAACCTACCCATAGGAATGCAAATACTTGGCAAGCCGTTCAAGGAGCAGGAAATTCTCTCCCTCGCCTATGAATTTGAATCCGCACATGGATACAAGGATTTGCACCCAAATATTTAACTTGAAAATTTCCTTGGCCACAGCATGTTGGGGCCAATTGCCTGGTGGTGTAATGGTAGCACAACGGATTCTGGCTCCGTTTGTTTAGGTTCGATCCCTAACCGGGCAGCCAAATCTTTTGACCGTACAAACGGAGAAATAATGTGGCGCAGAGAAATCAAAACCCCAGACCAGAAAAATTCCATGGCCGTACCAGGGTTTCAAATTCGCCTAAGCAATGAAATTTCAGCAACCACTCACCGTTTCTCTGCAATAAAGTAAAAAAACAGAGCAGCCTTCGCAGCTGCTCTATGCGGCAGTAAAGTTCCGTTTCCTCTTTAGAAGGAATAGCCAAGGCCGGCGTTTACATTGAAGCAGCGATCATCGCCGGTGATTCTGCCAGCAACATTGCTGCTGATTTCAAAATGGGTGGATAATTTGTAGCGAAAGCCGCAGACAGCCACGAAGAAGTGTTTGTTGCCGTTCCCAAAATTTGGCTCAAACTGATCCCCATTGAAGGTTACAGTGTATCCTGAACGGGACCTGATCGGCTGGCATTCCCACCCAAATTTGGCGAATAAGCGGAGGCGCCGCTCCTCATCTCTAATATCATTGGGTTCTTGTTTTGCTGGTTCTCCACTACTGGCATCACTGAGTTTCTGTTCCTCATACTCATCACTGGCGTTGCTGAATTCCCATTCCAGGTTTATGCCGAGGGTAGTATTTAGGTAGTTAAACCGCGACTTTGACATGCCTATACCTTCCGATTCCGCATACTTTTTCTGGGCAATGTGATTATAGACCACCTTCATCCAGGGACCAACCTGGGCATTGCCGAGGTGGAAAAAGTTTTTCACAAGCTCGCAGCTCACATTGAAATCCGTGCTCGGGAACTTGACATCAAACTTATTATTACCCACATCCGTCCTCCGCACCCTATTGCGGGAGTAGCCGAAGCCGATAAGCGCGTTGATGTCGGTCTTGAGGTTTTCTTCACCGAAGCCTTCGTAGGCTCCGAAGAGGTTCCCGAAGAGGATATTCTGCTCCCCTTTCTTGCCATTTTCCGCTCCCTTACCGGAGAATTTTACATTGTTATGGGCAAAGCTCACGGCCCCTCCAAGCTTCAGGAACGCGCTATCCCCCAATTGTTTCACAAAATCTTCCCCCAGCAGGATACCGTATGTGGCACAATTGTAGCTCAAATCAGAGATTTCGCCGCGCTTGCCATAGCCACCGAATACCTGAAGGAATGGATCGTTGCCGTTGCCCTTAACATCGCATAGGCGGCAACTGAGGCAATTTTGAACCACCGCAGCCGCATTAGCCACCGTTCCCGCCAAGCATGACGCCGCATGGCCGGCATAGTTGGCGTATTCAGCGTCCTTGGAATCCGCTCCAACCATTGGCAGCAGGTCCAGGCCCAGATAGCTTTTAAAGAGTTCAAATTCCCACTTTAGATTCCCAACATCAGCGACTAGGCCAGTGTAGTCATCGCCCACGATCCCCTCCAGGGTGCCAACTCTACTCTGTAAAATGCCATCCGCTGCTTCCCGAGCTGTAATTTCTTCACAAACCTTCTCATAAGTCGCAGCTAGGCCAGTGTAGTCATCGGTTACGATATCATCCAAAACCGCAAATCTAGCGACTAGGCCAGTGGAGTCATCGCCCACGATCCCCTCCAGGTTTCCAATCCTATTATGGGCTGCCTCTAGGCCAGTGTAGCCATCGGTTACGATATCATCCAAAACCGCAAATCTAGCGACTAAGCCAGTATACGGATTGTCTACGGTCTCCTCCAGGTCTCCAACTCTACCATATAGCTCCGCAATATCATTTTGTAAAATGC
>JAIRON010000019.1 GCA_031257495.1 Puniceicoccales bacterium | reverse complement strand
AGTTCCGCCACAAATAGCTTTATCATTATACTTTTATGCCACCGTTCCGTGTTAAATTGCTCCAGTCGACCCATGTGAAAGTCGCGCCATTCCATGTGAAAGTTTCTGATGGTTGTGTTCAGAGAAAGTATTCTATTTTTGTTTTCCTCAGACATACCATCACCCACTATGTGCAAATGTATTCTCTCATCGTCCGTTGTGTTTTTTAGCAAGGAGGCAATGGTAACACATGTTTGCATGGCATTGCCATCGTCGGCAGCCATAAAAACATCAATGTCCAGGGGCTCAGCGCCCAGGGAGCAGAATAGAAAAACGGCAACAAAACACAAACATCTAGCAAAATTTGCTTTCATACAAAAAAGATTGTAAGCAGAAACTTGCCATCTGTCAACTTATTTCCGCTTGCCCCGCACCTTTTGCTGCAACTAACAAACTTGCACCCAGTGGGAATTTGACAATGGGATACGGTTGAATCCTTTTTGCCACTTACGCCATTTCCTCATTTTGATTTTTCCTCTCCATTCATTCCAAAATTTGCCAAATGATTTGCTGCTACAAGTTTACATTATCCACCTTCCGTCACTCTATAAACGGTTTTTTTTAGCATTCCAAAAGATCCAACAGTAGAAGAAAAATTGTTTCGAAAAATTAAAACTATGACGCATAGACCAAACAAAATGAAACACTTTTAAGCTTATAACTGTTGAGACTAAAAATAGCTAAAAAATGTATTCACAAAGGTCATTGGTGGAGTCGATCGGATTCGAACCGACGACCTTGTCATTGCGAACGACACGCTCTACCAACTAAGCTACGACCCCGATTCGCCGCCATAACAAAATTTTTTGAGGATGTGTCAATAAGAATCACTTGTAGATCTCTGAGTAAGCCCTCTATGCAGGTTTTTATTTAGCTAGGTAAGGCATCAAGAATCCTTATCCGCATTCAATTCTTTACGCAGTTTTTCCAGTTCTTCCATCCGTTCTAGGATGATTGATTCCGAACCGACTTGCTTGGGAAAGTAAAATTTTTCCTGAGTCAGCATGTATTTTTGGCCACTGATATTTTTGGCGAACTCATGGCTATAGAGATAATCTTTGGCATTGCCCGCTTTTTCGTTTGCAGCACCGTGGGCATCGCGTAGCCAAACTGGAACTTCCTGAGCCCCATGGGATATTATGGATTTCGTTGCCCTGTTTAGGGCCATGTAGGTGGAATTGCTCTTTGGCGCCGTGGCCATAAAAACGGTGGTGTGGGCGAGATTTAACTGGCACTCCGGCATGCCTATTTTTTCACATGCTTCGAAGCAGGCAGTCGCCAGCGGTAGCGCACGGGAATCAGCCAGCCCAACATCCTCGGAGGCAAAAATCACCAGTCTGCGTGCAATGAAGCGCGGATCTTCGCCACTGTTGATCATTTTTGCCAGCCAGTATATGGCTGCATCGGGATCGCAGCCGCGCATGCTCTTAATGTAGGCGGAAATCGTGTCGTAGTGATCATCTTCGTTGGCGTCGTACCTCAGGATCCGCTCTTGGGCGAAGTATTTCAGTTCCCGCTCTCCCACATCACTTCCGCATGGCACGCTCAAAACGAGAGTTTCGAGAGCGTTTAGGGCCCAGCGCAGGTCTCCATTCGCCATGGATGCGATGCTATCAATAACACTCCCATCAACTAGACACTTGCAAGCGCCTAGGCCAACGTCCGCATCGTGCACAGCTTTGGCCAAAACGGAGGAAATTTCTTCCACGGATAGGGGCTCTAGCTTGAATAAATGGCTCCTGCTAAGCAGGGGAGAAATGACGTAAAATCCTGGATTGTGCGTCGTTGCACCTATGAGAGATATGTTGCCGTTTTCCACGTCATACAGCAGCAAATCCTGCTGGGACTTGTTGAAGCGGTGAATTTCGTCTATGAAAAGTACAACGCGTCCAAATTTTCGCGCATTTAGGAGGATATCACGCAATTCGGCAACATTGGACAAAACGGCGTTTATCTTGACAAACTTGGAATCTGTTTCATTGGCAATTACCTCGGCCAAAGTTGTTTTACCGCACCCCGGTGGACCGTAGAAAATAATACTGCTAAAACTTGCCGACTTTATTATTTTCGGCAACAGACAATCCTGACCTATGATGTTCTGCTGTCCCACCACATCGGCCAGGTGCTTCGGCCGCATGCGAACGGAAAGTGGTACATATTTGTTTCCCCTTTGATCCACCGTTTCTTCATCAAAGATATCGGCTTGATCGTAACTATTCATGGGTAAGTAATAGCATATGTTCGAAGCAGTTACAATCGATATTTATAAAAATTTATCTGCGCTTGAAAAGACTCATTTGCGTTGTTCGTGAAAAATAATATGCATTGACAAAAACTTATCCCTTTCGTTAACTTTTTTGCATTGATGAGTTCTGAGATTAATTTCGATCCCCCTCACAAAAAGGTAGATTTATTAGTGATAGCAGGGGAACATTCGGGTGATCAGCATAGTGCGGAAATTATCAAAAGACTAAAGGCAAAACATCCCGAGTTAAACATTTATGCTTTTGGAGGAAGATGTCTCTCCGAGTCCGGAGCACGATTGATAATAAACATGACCAAGTTTTCCGTTATAGGCTTCGCGGAAGTTATGGTTAATTATTTATTTTTCAGAAAATTGATAAAAAGGATAATAGAATGGATAGAAAAACACAGACCATTGGCAATCTGCCTCGTTGATTACCCAGGTCTTAATATCAGGATTGCTCGCTTGTTGTATGAAAAAAAACTTTCAACAAAAGCTGGTGGACCCATAAAAGTATACTATTATATTTCCCCCCAAGTGTGGGCATGGAAGGAAAAAAGGAAATTTGCTCTAGAAAAATACGCGGATAGTTTGGGAGTAATATTTGAATTTGAAAAGGAAGTGTACCGTAGCACTAATCTGGAAGTTAAATATGTAGGCCACCCATTTGCCGATCTCGATATGTCACAGATCGTATCCTACGAAAAGGATGGCCCCATATTACTTCTACCTGGGAGCAGGGAATCTGCCATCAAGAAAATTTTTCCAAAAATGTTGGCCGTTTTTTCAATTTTCTCAAAGCGTGAGCCAGCAAAAATGGCGACCGTTCTCTACGCCTCCGATAAAACTTTGTCAACGATGCGCAGAATTTTGAACAAAAAATTTCAGCACCTTGTTAGCAAGGTGAGCTTCATTGCCGATGGAAAACACGTGGAAGCATGCGCAGCTCTAATGAGTTCGGGAACAATGTCTTTGAAGTGCTGTCTAACTGGAATGCCAGGTGCCATACTGTACAGAAGTAGTTGCCTAACATTTGCCATAGCCAAACGACTGGTGAAACTGAAGCACATAGGCATCGCCAATATTCTTTTGAATCGCAGTGCCTGGCCGGAATTTATCCAGAGGGCAATAAAACCAAAAGTTATAGCAAAATACCTGTTCGAATGCATAGGTGATGGAAACATAGCGGAGCAGCACAAAAGGGACGCAGCGGAACTAAAAGCTACAATAAGGGGAACTCCGGACATTCTTCCCGAAGAATGGCTATATGGAGCGATCAATAAAGGCTATGCTCAGGGCGTAACATCAGCGTCGTAATCTATGCCATTGATTCCAAAGCCGAAGAGTTTCAAAAATTCTCTGCGGTAGCCATCAATGTCCGTTATTTCGCGCAAATTTTCCGTTGAAACCCTGTTCCACAGCTCGACGACCGCTCCCTGCACGTCCTCCTGCAGTTCAAAGTTATCGATCCTAATTCGGCCATAGGAGTCTCTAGACTCATCGCTGCCATAAAGATGATTTTTAAATAGGCGATATATCTGTTCTATGCAACCTTCGTGAAGATTTTTCTCCTTCATGACCTTGAAAAGCATGGAAATGTACAATGGAACAACGGGTATCGCCGAGCTAGCCTGGGTAACGACCGCCTTGTTGACGGAAATAACGGCCTTTCCCCCGATCTTTGATAGCATGTGTGTTATGGCATCGGCTGCACGATCCAAGTCCTCCTTAGCTCGACCAATTGTGCCATCGGAATAAATTGGCCTCGTAACTTTCGGTCCGATGTAGGAATAGGCAACGGTCTTGATCTTATCCGCTAGGACATTTTCCCGCAGAAGCGTTTGCATCCACAGTTCCCAGTCTTCCCCTCCCATAACTTTTACCGTGTTAACAATCTCATCCACTGATGCCGGTTCCAGCTCCACGTCGCTGATCTCTCCGCTATCAACGTTGACCGTCTTGCTTTTAAATTTGTTGCCGATAGGCTTCAGAACGGATTTGTAAGTCTCGCTTGTCCTTGGATCGGTGCGGCGAGGGGAAGCGAGACTGTAAATCACGCAGTCAACGTGCCCAAGCTTACTTTTAATAACTTCGACCACCTTTTCCTTAATTTCATCGGAAAATGCGTCGCCGTTGATGTTCTCCGCGATAAAGTTACTTCCTTCCGCGTATTTTTTAAAAGCAACGGAATTGTACCAACCCGCCGAAGCCGGCCTATCTCCATCCGCCGGCCTTTCAAAGAAAACGCCAACTGTGTTAGCCCCGCAACCGAATGATGAAACAATCCTGCTCGCCAGGCCATAGCCCGTTGACGCTCCCACAACTAAAACATTTTTTGGCCCACCGCTTATGGGACCATTTTTGCTAACATAAGCTATTTGTTCCTCCACATTGCGCTCACATCCAAGGGGATGAGCGGTTAAACAAATGAATCCTCTTGTCTTTGGTTTGATAATCATAATCCGTGTATATTATACGCTCACACATATGCAAGACGTTTATCCAAACACTTTTCCATTGCCAGTTCCACGCTACAACCATTCTCGATGGCAACGAAATTCAAGCCCACTTTTTTTGCATCTTTGTGAAGTTTACTGGCCCATTTGCCATCGATATCGGCATAAATGTGCGAAAATTGTCCATCGCTGAAATTGCAAAGCACACAATCCAAGGATTCAGAATCCTGCAGCATTAACTTTCCGATAGGGGAAATGGATAAGTTAACCCTATCCAATAGCTGCACACAGATAAGATCGTGCCGTTTGGATAAGTTTTTAAGAGCTTCCATTAGGTCGTTTCTTATCCTGTCCGGGTACAAAAAGTCGCTTATAAAGAACACAACGGAGGAAGGCCTCAGTATATTTTGTAAAAATTTCACCGCTCCCCTGGGATCGCTTCCAAGCCCAATTTTACGCTTCTCCAAATTCGGGATGCACAGGTGAGCACAAGCCGGCTTGTAAAGCTCCACATCCTCTGAAAATAGTGCCAGTCCTGCTTTGTCCCCAATTTCATGTGCAATTTTAGATAGTTTGCCCGCTAAATTTAAAGCGAAATCAATCTTCGATACGGTGCTACCAAACATTTGGGACGAGCTAATATCAATGGCAAACATTATGTTAAAGTCACGCTCCCCTGTGAATTGCTTGCCATGAAGTTTTCCGCGCTTTGCCGTGGAGAAATGATCCACATTGCTAATCGTCCTACCATCGGAAGCAGGGACGGACCTATCGGATATGAAGCATCTATCCCCGAAGCGGTCTTTGTAAAATTTTGTAAAATCAACCATTTGGGATGGTAAGTTTTAAAAAAATGCCCAGAATGGGCAATTCTTTTTTTGCCCCTAAATATCGCTGTTCCCCAATATTCAGTAACAAAAACTGGAAAGAATGTAAAATTTTC
>JAIRON010000001.1 GCA_031257495.1 Puniceicoccales bacterium | reverse complement strand
TTTTTTAATCCCATTGAATATTTTATATTAAAATTGTCAAAAATAATTGACTGTCATAGAATTTGTGGCAGTTTTTTTATATGGGGAGGTCATAATGGACATGCAAACTGTTCCAAATTTAAGCACGAATGTTGCATATGAGGGACGACAAATAATGTTTTGTCGAGTTTTGGTCGACGAGGGTTTCGACCCAGATTTACCTTTATGTAGGTGGTTTTTCCCTAACTCCAAATTGCCTGAAGGCCTAAGCGTATACAGGTTCGTCAAAATCACGGAGGGGTTCAAATATAGAGAAATACAGCGTGAGCATCCGGACATTAACGTTGGGATGGCTTGCTATTTAATGAATGGACGGAAGATTGAAAAATCTGAAATATTTTCTTCATTTATTGGGCAAACTTCCCTAGAAGAGCGGGTTTGTGTCATTTTTATATTCGATGAGAATCGTTTCGATGAGAGGCAGTTACCTGAGTTATTGACTCGTATCGATTTGGATTTTTTTTTAAAGGCAAGGTTTATCGACGCCATTTCCGATTCCTATCAATCCATTTGCAACCTTACAAAAGACCTATTTTATATGGAATATGCTGATTTAGCAAGACAAGCGGAACAAGACTAGCCAATAATTTTCCCATTTGATAGGGGAAAGATTTTTGCTTAATGTTTTGCAGATTTATATTGCAGACAATGAAAGTAGAGTTCATATTTTAGTCGTGTCCATCAGCTTTGAAGTTCTTGGGAGCAGCAGTAGGGGAAATTGCTACTTACTTAGGACGGCGGAATCAAACATCCTCATCGATGCTGGCTTTTCCAAGAAAATCATTGTTTTTTTACTCGGACAACGCGGTCTGTCGATTGATGACATCCATGGAATTTTTGTCACCCATGAGCACAATGACCATTGCGCCGGAATCAAGGGGCTGAGCAAATTTAAAAACATAATTTTTTTGGCAAACAAGAAAACTGCGGAAGCTGTAAACATTAAATTGGACAAGGATATAAATTGGATTTTGTTTGAGAACGAGCGTGGTTTTTCCTTTCGAGATTTGGAAGTAGTTGCATTTCCCCTGCCCCACGACGCCGCCGATCCCGTTGGCTATACTTTTTCTCTGCGAAACTGTTTCGACGGGCCATTTTTCAGCAAAATATGCATAATGACGGATTTGGGCTACGTTCCGCACGGTTTGGCACAATACGCAAACGATGTCGATTGGCTGGTTATCGAAGCGAATCACGATCTGCAGCTTTTGGAATTCGACCCAAAGCGCCCAATCTACATAAAAAATCGCATTCGCGGCAAATTTGGGCATCTGTCAAACGATGCGGCGTTGTTTTTTATTTCACAAAATTACTCAACTAGATGGAAAAAAATCACCTTCGTTCACCTGAGTAGCGACTGTAACAGTCCCGAAATTGTGCACAGGATGGCGCAAAAATGTAAGTTTTCGAAAAATTTAGAATTTGAGGTGGCAGATCCTTTCCCAATTAGGTGCGGTCAAGAAACTTGTAATCAAAAATCAACGTTGATAAGCGCTCCAACCGGGGCATGGTCCGAACCTTTTATACCGGCGTAAATTTTTGCTTCCACGATGCTTTGGCGTAGCGCTTCGCTGACGAGCACATAGTCAATTCTCCAGCCCACATTTCTTTCGCGCGCATTTGCACGGTAGGACCACCAGCTGTATTGTCCTTTTTCGTGAGGATATTGGTGCCGAAACGTATCAATAAATCCGCCGGCCAAAATATTCGAAAACCCTTGCCGTTCCTCGTCTGTAAACCCGGCATTAAAATGATTTCGCGCCGGATTAGCCAAGTCTATTTCTTGGTGAGCAACGTTGAAATCTCCGCACACAATCGTTGATTTTTTTTTTGCCAAATTTTGTATAAATGTAGCAAACTTTCCATCCCACACCTGGGAACGAAATTGCAACCGCCCAAGCTCCATGCCGGAGTTTGGCGTATAAACATTCACCGCAAAGAATCGACCATATTCTAACAAAATTACCCTGCCCTCGTGCCGTTCGGTTGCCAACTCAATTTCAACGTCCGTCGAGAACGATAGTGGCTTACGCTTTGTAAAAATTGCCGTTCCAGCGTAACCAGGTCGCTCTGCCGAATTAAAGATTTTAACGTATCCGGGGAGAGAAATTTCCGGAATTTGGTTCGCAGCTACCTTGATTTCCTGCAGGCAAATTATATCCGGATTTAATTGTTTGACACTCTCCTCCAAACCTTTGGATAACGCTGAACGCAAACCATTCACATTCCAAGAAACAATGTTCATAGGCCAAATAATCTCCATCCATGAAAGATATTCAATAAAATCTTACCATTGTAGCTTTCCAACTACCCATCGAACAAATTGGAGTAACGTATATACAATGCGAAAAAATCCTGGGAGGTATGAAATGAATAACAAGCGATAATCCATAAAAGCTTACCAAAAAGCTTTGGTAAACCTTATATTTTACTACCTTCGTCCTTATTGGTGAAATTTTTAATTCATGCTAATATGCTTTAAAATTTTCTATCCTTTTTGAATTTCACGTTGATAATCAAGGGGATTCAAGCGAAAATCATCACCTTTGCAATGAAGCTGCTTTAGCCAATTTTTTCAATAGCCAACATTTTACGAAAGCAATCCAAAACAAAATCTGGCTTGTAATTGTATATTTTTTTCGATGGTAGAAAATTGTAATCATTTTCCGTCGCCAGAAAAACTCGACTTGCTGGCAAACAATCATATTTTTCATTTGCAACAACGTAAGTATTCGGGAACCATACAGTGGCTATACACGTATTGTACCAGTGTTGCAACCCTAAATTTGGTATATTTAGCCCAGCCGAAATCGCCCAAAACAGGATGTAATGGTAACAAAAGCAAGATTGTATTTTTTAAGCATAGAAACTAGTTTTATACTTTCGTTAATGTCGAAAATTTCGGTGTCTATGCTTATGCATCCATCGCTGACGACACTACTTTTTTCAACGCATAAGATACAATACCCTTCTTTAATAAATTGGCTGATTAACTCGTCTATATAAGGATAGGTATAAGATGAACTTCTTGATGTTAACTGCATAAATAGCACTCCCTTATATTTGCCGGTTGCCATTTTTTGAGTAATTTTATCAAAAATTTCCCGCACCTTATCAGAGGGCTCATAATTAACGTAAACAATTGGCGGAGCAACAATATTAGGCTTGGGCAAGCAAAAAGTTTCACACAGAGCTTCCGTTCGCGAACATATCCATGGATGAAATTCGTATATCATTGGTAAAAGCAGCGTTTCATCGTCTACTTTCGATAGGCAATCGCCGTAATCATAATTTTTCCAATATTCTGTGTTTTTATGGCCATCGTAATAAGAAACTGCATCAAAGTGAGGATTTTTTTCCAAAACCTTTCCAACGAGCGGAGAATTATTGCTATCAAAATTCTTTGAAACAAACGCTTGAAAAGATAAATGGAAATATCTTTGCTTGAGAAATTGCAAAAAATTTGTAGATAAAAAATAATCACCAATTCCCATAAAAAATACTAATGCTACCTTTTTAATTTTCGGATTTAGTCTCAATGCCGCATCGATGCTCATGTAAACACGTCCACCTTTGGGTGCAGATATTAACACATTAAACTTGTTTTTATCAAAAGCCTCTGATTTTAGCATTTTTCCTGAGTGCGCACAAATGCAATAAAAATTTTTCTTGCTTTCACTTAAAATTAGGGAAAAATTTTCCACGAATCACAGTAATTTGCTTGCAAAAGCATACCGCGATTTCTGTCATAATCGGCACTTATTTTGTTTGCTAGATCATAAATTATATACTTTAGCCTCCCATAGAAGCGATGACCAAAGTATAACAATACTAATGTGCACAACATTAAAATTAGTGATATGTATATCATTCAACTCCTTAGTACTCAAAATAGGAGACCTAAAATATTTTTCTAGGAAATTCAAGACGCATCTGCATATTTTAAAAATGTACTGTAATACAAAATTTTGTAAATTTTATCCGGTTTATGCAAAATCAAAATGAAGAGGCAAGTTGTAGCTTTTGATTAGGATGCAACCCTCCTAACGCCACACAAGCAGTGAAGCAAAGTAACATGAATACTTCAAAAAAACAGGCGGCTAATTGCCGCCTGGATGGTTAAAACCATGGATATTATTTTAGAATACTATCTTAAGTTTACTTTTCCACGGTAAAGAGCACTAGCGAGTTCGGCGTCCGACATTGAGCCGAACCGAATCTTATGGGCATTATCCCCAGGATTCTGGTTTGATTCCGCCTTAGAGGCTGATTCTCCTTTGCCGTCACTATTATCCTTTTTCTTAAGAAGGGCTTTGCCTGCTGCAACAGTACCAGCAATGCCTAAAACTGTGGCTCCAGCAATAAGTGCGTTCTTTGTTTTAAAAAACGATTTTTTTTGTTCTTCCTGGTTAGGTACTTGTTCTTCCTGGTTAGGTACTTGTTCTTCCGGTTCAAGAGTTTCTGTTTTTCTGCTATTCATGCTTATGTCCTGTGCACCACTTTCAGAAGCCGGCTGCACATTGCTGCTATGTTTCTTGGTTTGCACGCATTTTCTCAGATTGGCAGCAACGCTGTCGTCGAGAAGTGACGATATGCTAAATTTATTTTCTACTGTTGATGTCATTTTTTTCCTTGTTTAAAGTTAATAGTCTTCGAGAAGTAGAGGTTGGGGCATTATGTCAAGCATAATTTTGCAATTTCTGCAATTGTGATAAAATAATATGCAAATTAAGGAAGCATGAAACCTTGAAAAATATAATGACAAAAGAAAATTATTCTATGCTTTTAAATGGTATAAAATTTTTCAAAAATCCTATGCCATTGGCGATTTTTATGGATTTCTTAATCGGCTTACTTTCCGTAGCGAGAATTACTGGTTTGGCCGCTTATTGGATCCTATGAGAAAAAATTTTCGATGGTTGAAACTATGAAAGCTAGTTGATCGATTGTCAGTTCGGGATATATTGGTAAACTGAGAGATTCTTGTGTTAGTTGCTCTGATATGGGCAGCTCGTTTGTGTATTGCGCAAAGCACTCCTGCTTGTTTAGGGACAATGGATAGTATATTTCACAACCTATGCCATTGCTGAAAAGATACTCCTTAAGCTCATCGCGCTTCCCTCCGTGAATTTTTAGCGTAAATTGATTCCATGTATGATTATTCCCTACTGCTATTTTTGGTAGTGTGATTAGGCGATCGTTTCCCCATTTTGCCAAGTTTTTCAGATAAAACTTTCCATTACTGATGCGCTTACTTATATACGTATCCACGTGTTTCAGCTTGATGCTCAATAGGGCAGCCTGCAGGGCATCGATGCGAAAATTTCCGCCGATATATTTGTGAAAATATTTTGGTTTCATGCCGTGGGTACGTAACATTTTCATGCGTTCGTATAAAGCTTCGTTGTCCGTGCAAACTAACCCGGAATCGCCAAATCCACCGAGATTTTTGCTCGGAAAAAAGCTAAAGCATCCAACATCACCAAATGTTCCACTTTGCTTATTATGGCATTTTGCCCCAAAAGATTGGGCGCAATCTTCGATGAATTTTATGCCATGTTTCCTGCATAATTCCAATATGGCTTCGCAGTCGCAAGCCTGGCCAAACAGATGGACACCAATTATCGCTTTAGTTTCTACAGTAATTTTAGTTTTTAGATCGGCTATGGATATGCAAAAATCATCGTAATTGACATCAACAAAAACTGGAGTAGCGCCAAGCCTGACAACACATCCCGCCGTGCAAAAAAACGTATAACCGGGACATAAAACTTCATCTCCGGGGCCAATGTTCATTGCCATGAGCGCGATCAATAGAGCATCTGTCCCGGATGATACGCCGAGGGCATATTTGCATGACAAGTAATTGGTGACATTTTTTTCAAACTGTTCTACTTCAGGGCCAAGTATGAAGCAGCCAGAATCCAAAATTTCGCTGAATTTTTCGACAAATTCACTTTTTAGTTCTCCGTTCTGTATAACGAGATCCAACAGTTTCACATTCACGGAATTTTTATGTATTTGTGTGGAGTAGCGTGCAAGAAAATTTGCTGATACTCGTGAAAAGGCTTGCAAAATTAAAATTGTGATAAATATGTGAGAAGGTGGAAGGAAAGTTGTCACTGAACCAATGTTTAATGATATTGAATGCTTTGCCAAATATCGGTCCGTGTATCTTTAAAAATCTTCTTCACTACTTTCCGGATGTGCGGGATATATTCAGGGTAGGTTTGAATGAACTAAAATCGATACCGGGGATCGGTTCTATCATTGCCGATTCTGTTGTAAATAATGGAAAGCTATTTTCTTTGGAAAGGGAAGAGGAGAGGTTGCGCATTTTGCGTGGTGATTTTTTTTGTCAGTATCACGAAAAATTTCCCTTCAATCTCAGGCAGATATACGATACACCAATTGGTCTCTATTGCTTGGGAGATATTTGTAAAGAAATGCCAAAAATTGCTATTATTGGGTCTCGATCTGCTACTGCTTATGGCATGATAACGGCGCGCAAACTTGCCATTGAGCTAGCTGAGCGAGGATTTTGTGTGGTGAGCGGTATGGCGAGGGGCATTGACGCCTGTGCACACGAGGGAGCTTTAGATGCCGGAGGTAAAACAATGGCTGTATTCGGAAACGGTATCGATGTCATTTATCCCAATGAAAATGCAAAATTGTATCGCCGCATAGTGGAATCTGGGGCGGTGGTTTCCGAATTTACACTTGGGCGGCACGCTGATAGGCAAACATTTCCGGCGCGAAACCGTATCATATCGGGGTTATGCGAAGCCGTGATAGTTGTTGAGTCGGATATCCACGGTGGTGGAATGATAACAGCTAAGCACGCCATCGAGCAGGGACGGCATGTGTTCGCTATCCCGGGGAAAGTTGATGAGCGTTCCAGTGCCGGCTGTTTGGAGCTCATCCGCTCAGGGGCGTCACTCATTAGAAATGTGGATGATATGCTCGATGAATTACCATATTTAAAGGAAAAAAATCAGGAAAATTTGAGCTTGTATGGGCAAAAACAAAACCTGGAAGATGTGGAATGTCCCGTTGGTAGGAAAATTTGCTCCAAATTATCAGCCATAGGCCCCTCCGATATTGAAACACTATCCGTTGCCAATGAATTGCCCATTGATACGGTAGTGGCTTCCCTGCAGATGCTTGAGCTTTATGGCTATATAGAACGGCTCTATGACGGCAAGGTGCGGGTTAGAAAATAGAAATGTTTTACCGAGAAAAAGTCTTGATAAGCGGGGAAAGTTTTTCACGATGCGTTTTTGGTTGTGCGCCTCTAGCTCAATTGGATAGAGCATCTGACTACGGATCAGAAGGTTGCAGGTTCAACTCCTGCGAGGCGTGCCATGTTTTAGGCCGCACAAATAAAGGGATAGTGAGATATCTAGAGGAACAGGAAATAAACATCCAAGAAGTTAATTCACAAATCATTCACAAAAAACACATTCATAAAATCAATTCACAGGAGCCAAAACTTAAACCATTGTTGTTTCTCGGAGCAAGTTTTTGAATTATCCAGAGATTTCGAATAGCTAACTAATATAAGCCGCTGCTTTGTTTTTACTTTCAAGCATCTTGCCAACTTAAACCGACACTTTGTTTCTGCCTGCGAACCTACACTTGTTGAGGATATTGATAAAAGGATGCTTTTAAGAGAAGCATGGAAATAATGGGAGATGGGAAAAATAGAAGATAGTTTGCCGTAGCAAAGAGGAAATGTTACGAGTATTGAATGAAAGGTAACAAGTGAAAGGCGTTACCATAGAAATATGGGAAATTTACAATATGGATGAATCGATGGAGTAGGGAAATATTAGTGTTGGCATTTAAGCTGCAGGCAGAAAAAGATTTTGCCCGTAAAAGTAAAGATGGTTAACTCTGAGCAGTACTCGTATCGGGGTGCTTTTAGTGGCATTGTTTTATTAAAAAACAGTCCTCAGGCCTTGGAAATATAGTCAAGGCGGATAAACTACCAAGTTGCTTCGGGTCGTCCAAAGATCTTCAGTGTGCCCTAATGTTTCCTTTGTTGCCGGGCAACACGCACGATATCCGATAGGTAGAGCATTTTTTCAAAAACACTACCAAACTTTTTACATCTATTGCTATGGACAAAGCCTATGAAAGTATAAAAACGCGTGATTTTACATCTACATTTGATCTCCATTGTCTCTCTAAAAGGAAAGGGCAAATTTTATTGGCACTGTACAAAACTTTCTACAGAGAACGCAATATAGTGAAATTCATTTTTGTTGCCTGAAGTTTTATAACAACATATCCCCGCTTTGAATCATCCTTCGCTCTCTCAGTTCTTATGTTTAAAGGTGGATCATTTTATCTTGCCGGCCTTTCTTAGTGCATGTTCGATTCTGCATGCTTTGTCTTTGTAGTGGGATCTCATCTTTCCAAATGTTATCTTGGAAAGAATTTTGCAGCGATAGCAAT
>JAIRON010000030.1 GCA_031257495.1 Puniceicoccales bacterium | reverse complement strand
ACGCCTATTTTTTTTATATTCACATCCATGGGGGATAGTATATGAAATTTTCACATACTTGCAAGCAAAAAATTCTGGCATCTATATATTTTTAACTTTTATGTCAGTTGAAGTTTTTTTTGACGCTCAACTGACATTTTTTCAAGCGACAAGGTGTATGGTTCTGAAATTAGATAAGTTAAACAAAATTACGCTGTTTTGGTTCGTTCTCTTTTATACTAATGGCTGCTTTTTTTTGGAGCAGTGCGATGTGGAAATAGAGAACAAAAGCTTAAAAGTTTTATTTGAGAGTAAAAGTATTCTACAGGGGAAGTGTTCGTTGAGCATGTTGCCCTAGTTTGTTTCAGGGAAGGAAAGCAACATACCTTTGTGAGTGGGGCCAGGTCATTACGTTTTATTTTTTCCGTGGAGCGCATTTTCGGTGGCGGAATATGTAATCCACCTATGCGAATGCTCTTTTCAGGTTTTCTTCTTCACAAATCTCTTGCCAAACGCAGTTAAGCGATTCTTCTTCAAATTGCTGATAGATGATGTCCTGCAACTCGCAACTACTAAGGCAACAGGCAGCTTCACGCATTTCACCTTTGACAACCTCTAATTGATCAGGCATCGACGTTAGTTGTTTCCAGGAAACTTCCTTATCGGGCATGGAGCATACCTTTATTTGCGCGCATTGGTGTTCATGTTGTAAAATCCATTGCCTCGCAGAGGCCCTTGCGCTCATTTTTGCCGCCTCTATTTCCTCTGAAGACGCATTAAAACTAAAGGTTTCCAGAGGACCGTGACCGAGTATCATTATATTACTTGTATCGTCCAATTTCCTATTTTCGGCGAAATAATCAGCTAAACTGACGTTTGCTTTACTTTCTTTGTAAACAAAGGCAAGGACACTGTCCTTCAATATTTTTTTAAGCGTATTTTTGCTCCGCTGAAATCCTCGCCTTTTGCTTGTTGCTTGATGCCCACTTCCATTTTCATCGAAGATGCAGGTTAGTGTGCTCTGTTGCTGAGATTGCCTTTTCGCGGACCCTTCTTCCCCCTTAATGAAAATTTCCACGGAAGCATTCGATACTAATCCTCCGTCAAATAGTTTTGCTTTTCCCGAAAGGCCTTCCGTGGGCTGAGCATATCGACCGCCAAACTTGGTTAGATGCAGACAGGGACTCTTGAAAATCATAGGTATGGATGCGGATATTCTTCCCGCGTATGCTATGGGTGCGTCGGGCGTATTTTCAGCGTTAAAATATAGAACTCTTCTGTGAGTTGCGTCCCAGCCAGTTATGATCAAATTCTTGAATGGGTTAGACGAAATGTTTAACTTGGCCAATATTCTCAGGTCACCAAAAGTTATCATTTGTTCTTCTGTCCGATTTGACCCGAATGATGGATTGCGTAGAAGTTTTAACCTCCTTCTTTCGCCATCTGTTAGTTTTAAAGCGAAGGAATCTAGATCTAATCTTTGTAAAACCTGGGCAACTACTTCCGCGCTTTTTCTGTCAAGCAACTCTACCACGCCCAAAGCGGGAAGATTTATTGCGGATATCATCTTCACTAGTCGGTTATTGGCAACCGGCACTTCATCGACATCGGAATCTAGCATGGAGAACATAGGATGATCGGATGCATAGGATGGGCGTACCTCCGCATCGGATTTATTCTTGGCCTTTAAAACTTCACCAATAAGAGGAAAAGCTTCCTTCGGAGAAATTCCTATTGCTATTGAAATAGCCACCAATGCTCCTCCAGAAGTTCCGCAAATATTTTTCAAGTTTTTTAGCAGTCCTGCTTTTTCAAGTTCCTCATAGGCAACGATTTCCCCAACGCATTTAAGTCCACCGCCTGACAGGACCAAATTTTCTATTTCCGCCGCCTTAGTCAAAACGATTTCACCATTCAATAAATTCAGCAATGGTGGCTGTTTGCAGCATTGTTCGATAGGTTTGTTTCTGCGGACAATTTCGTCGATACAAGTATCCATGCACATTAATTTTTCCCGTGTTCCTACTTTAGAATTGCTGAACATTTGCCAAGCGCATTGAAAAACTTCATCTCGTTCCGATTCGCTGAGTTGGTGCCCCAGTTTTTGGGCAAGAACATTGCACGCCAACATATAGAAACAATTCAGATCTTTCAGAGATTTCGACAATCTTTGTCCGCATACGTCCAATTTCGCGTAATTTCCATTCCGATTAGCTTTAATTATCGCTGCATCCCATTCCACAAATTCTTTTGAAGCAGTGCGCTGAGGAGGGATTTCAAGAGCACCTCCGCATCTTTCATTGGCGGAGCATATCTTTCTGTTATGAGGGATTTCTTCTATGGATTGATCTTGTAAGGAATCTGCCGCTTCCCCTATCAATTTTCCCACGTTTTGTACTATTGGATTAGCAAGGATACGTTGCATTAGATTCATGTAGATAACATGTGGCAAAGGTGAGTATATGTCAATCTGAAATTGCAAAAATATATTTCGGTTGAAATTTTTAACAGGGGCTGATTAGCCAATGCCAAACACACGCAGTTTGCGTGCCATGAAAATAGTAAAGAACGTAGGAAATTTTGCTAAACCTCACTGGTCGGGGTGGACGGATTCGAACCGACGACCTCTTGCTCCCAAAGCAAGCGCTCTACCAGGCTAAGCTACACCCCGCGGTTAAAGCGTAAAGGTTGTATTCAACCACCTTGTTATGTCAAGGGATATGTAAATTTAATGGTGCTCGGAATGGGATTTGAACCCATACGCCCTAAGGCACACGCCCCTCAAACGTGTGTGTCTACCTATTCCACCACCCGAGCAACGTGGCGATTAGAAGGTATTTGGAGTTCCTTGCAATAAAAAATAAGTTATTTGCACAACTCATGGTTGACTTAACCATTTCCCATCCTATAAAGTTAGGACCATGGATAAAAAAAATGAGAATGGGAGGTCGGGGTATAATGTTCCGGGAAGGTTTTCCGTAGAGACGAAAAAGTGTATAGATTGCGATCTTTGCAGGGATATTGCTCCTGAGTTTTTCGCGCGGGATGATGATGGCTATTCGAAAGTAGTCAAACAGCCAACTTCTGCCGATGAGGTTGAAACGTTTGTGGAAGCCATGGATAGCTGTCCCGTAAGCGCCATAGTCGATAGTGGTGAATAAATCGCCGAAGTTCCTTAGAGATGACTTTCTTGTCTGATGGGGATAGTATTCTTCTTTTGTGGTATAGTAACAATAGGGCAAAAACTAGAATTCATAGGTAGCAAGAAACAATTTCTCCTTTGTCCATGGCAAGAGGCGCAAGTCAAACAAGTGGAAATGTTTTTCCTTTGAACGTAGGCTTTAAGGCATGCTTAGGCGTCAACTCCTACATTTTTCAGCAATTTACGCGCTCCTAGGATTGCCCTATGACTCACACCGTATTGCTTTTCCATTGCCGGGAACATTATTTCTTTCATATAGTTTTCCTCGTTAAAATCTTTTTCCGCGATGACTTCCACATCTGAAAGCGGTACAATAATTAGTTCCCTTTGGCTGTCATAGTACTCGGTCGAACAAAATCCGTTGGTGAGCACCGATGCTAGTATGGAATAAACCGGAACATGGCCATAGATCGCGGATTCGCCAAATACTCCGGGCTCGGGGACCGGACTGATAAAAGCCCAGGATTCCGACTCTAAAACCCACTCCAAGTTATGGATAACCGATTCTTTTGCCCGAATCACATCTCCCACCTTATAGCTTATCTCCATTACATCCTCACAAACCTCCACTTTCACCCTTCGCACGGCGAGCAGGGAGGGGAGCTGTTTGCCATTGCCCTTAGTCTGGCTCGGAAAAATTGCATGGCGAAAGAGTAACTGCGTGTAGGCATAGTCAAATGGAAGAAAAGTTTCCAGTGCTTCCTTTTGTTTTTCGTTAGCGGCGATATAGGGCAGGTCCTGCCCAAATATACAGTTTGAAACTGCCGGCCGAAAGAACGGATCATCGGCTTCTTCACCAGACACCCAGCAATCCCACAGGCGGTCGTGTTGCTTACTTACAGACTCGCCGCTTGCGATCAAACGCACCCTAACCTCTGGTTGCTCATCCAGCTATTTGTAAAAATTTTTAGCACTTTTTTCCAGCACCGCTTTGCTTGGAGGCTCAAATAATCCTATTTCATCGTATTGGACGTGCCAATTCGATCCAATCATGATCCCAACATCGGGTTGTATGCCATTGGGCAGGGCGTTAAAGCCTGCTTGATCGAAGATGTCGGCCAATTCCATCTCTATGCCTGCCACAGTAGCGGAGTATATGAAGGAAAGCCGGGCCTTGTCTTTAAGCCATCGGCAGTTGTCCAATATTTTACCTAACATTTCCGGTGATTTTTCGTACAGTTTCGTAATAAGTTCATTCAATGTGGTAGCTTCTTTTGAAGGTTCACATATTTCTAAAGCATTGAATGCGCCAATAAATTTCTGCAATGTTCCCGGCCTTTTCACTACCTCCGTTCTTAAACTCAGGTCAATTGCTTCCGTGATTTCTGCGAGAGAGCTCTGGGGAGGAACTGGGGCAACTTCCTTCAATGCTTCCGAGCTTGACTTTTGATCCACCGCTGCTTCCGCAGTTCTTATGGAAAGGGTGTTACCCTGCATGGAAACCGTAGGCGGGGTAATTTCCAGTGACAAAACCGGCCTTATTTCGTGATTTCTCTTTTTTTGTGTAGTGGAACTTTTGCTCCTTGAAGTAGGAAAAGAAAATTTTCAGCAAAATGAGTTACTTTAGCTTTGTTTACCGCGCTGTGAAGGTGAGCAATGCTATTTTTTTAATGGGGAAAATGTGAATTGTGCAAAAATTACTCTGTAATCGAGTTGCAGAAAGATATGGCTTGCCAGGAGAGTTCACGTACATCAAACATGGCAATGCGAAAATCCGTTGCCACCCCCGTCAGAACGGAGTCTTCCTTGTCTTTTGTCGATGAAAGTATGTCGTTGCATATTGAAAAGGCGGAATTTACTCCGCTAATTGTCCTTTTAAAATGGCAGGTTGCCAAAACATAGTCCATGGAATCGAGGGAAAACACGCCGCACATCGATTCACGGGAAATTGCACCAACAGATTTGTAAATATCAAAGTATTGCCTCCGTGACAAAGAGGATTCACACATGGTTGCCGCATCGAGAACATTCTCTAAAAAAGCGAAAATAGCGCAAAGAGCGATATTTAGAGGACTGCGGTGAAAAGTCATGACATCCGTATCATTTTCATAGGGAATCGATTTGTGTGCACAACCGGATCTTTTTGTCCAATTCATTTTAGCAAAGATAAAATCGATATGGTTTGAAATGTGGCGGCTTCTAATATACAAATCATAAAATCTGTGGATGCTGTCTTCAACGTCAGCTAGATACTTCTGCCCTTTACGCTCAGACCAAACATAGGAAAATTGATCGCCGAAATCATCAAATGAAAAATTAAACTCTAAATTATCTTTAGCCAAAAACAACCTTCAGCCCTAATATTTTAACTTTAATATAAAATTTGCAATATTAAAATCTCAGTTCTCGATAGCAAAATCTTCAAATCCCGGTCCGGCAGAGTGTGACTCCTTGTCGAAAAACCCGTTAAGCTGCCGTATTCTCGTAGGATGTCTCATTTTTCTCAGAGCCTTGGCTTCAATCTGCCTAATTCTTTCGCGGGTAACATTGAACATTTGCCCAACTTCCTCTAGGGTGCGGCTGTAGCCATCTTTTAATCCAAATCGCAGTGTCAGAACTTCCCGTTCCCGCTCGGTGAGGCTGTCAAGCACGGCACCAAGCTTTTCGCGGAGAAGGCTGAATGCGGTCATGTCGTAGGGATTTTCCGCACTTTTGTCTTCGATAAAATCGCCAAAGCTTGAATCTTCACCATCTCCGACAGGGTTTTGCAATGAAATGGGTTGCTGCGCCATTTTCATGATGATCTGCACCCGTTCCACCGGCATCTTAACCTCCTTTGCAACGTCCTCGGCCGTAGGTTCATGGCCAAGCTCCTGGATGAGTTGCTTTTGTGCCTGCATCACCCTGTTTAGGGTTTCGATCATATGGACCGGTATGCGAATTGTCCTGGCCTGATCTGCGATGGATCGCGTGATTGCCTGCCTGATCCACCACGTAGCATAGGTGGAAAACTTGTAACCACGGCGGTATTCAAATTTTTCAACGGCCTTCATCAGGCCCATGTTGCCTTCCTGGATGGAATCCAGGAATGATAGTCCGCGGTTTGTGTATTTTTTGGCAATACTTATTACGAGACGCAGGTTTGCCTCCACCATCTCCCGTTTTGCCTTATAAGCCCCTTTCATATGCTCTTTAAAGGCTTTTATTATTGCCATAAGGTGGTCTGGTTCAACTTCGTATTTTAACTCGAAATTTTTTAGAGCCTTCTGAATTCGTTCGATTGTGGCTTGCTGCAATTCATCTCCACACTCCGCCAATTTTTTTGATCGTTCCAAATCAGCGTACAATTGATTGATTTGACGTAAATCCGCTTTTAGGCTAAGCACTGGCTCTTCAAAAATTTTCATTTTGAAGCAAAACCTTTTGAGAACGGTTTTGAGCTGCATTTGGAATTGCTTCAGCCTAAAGTTTAACTTCTTTTTTTCGGCTTCATCGGTAGAACTTTGAATTGCTTTCCAGGTTGATCGGACACTTTCCAGTAACATTTTACTGTCTTGTATGGCGCGCGTGAGCATTTTATAGTAAGCATCCCGACTTTCGATTTTTTTATCCAAAACCACCTTGTCAAAACGTTCTTCTCTCTGGAGCAGTTTTTCGGCCAGATTAATTTGAAATTCCGCTGTTAGGTGAATGGAAAACAGTTCATCCTGGGCTTTGAGTTCCTCCCGTTCGATGCGCTTCGAGATAGCTACTTCCTGATCCCGTGTGAGCAGAGGTACCTGACCCATTTGCCGCAGATACATCCTAACCGGATCTTCGATGGATTCACTTGCGCTTTTCGACGGTTCTTTTAGCTCATCTTGAATCTTGCTTTGGTATTGCTCGATCTCGTCAGCATCCAGGATTTCGATGTCAAGATTTTCGAGAATGTTCATGACATTCTCGATTTCCTGGGCGTTTGTTACCGTTTCCGGGAGAATATTGTTTATATCTTGAAGCGAAACATAACCCTGCTCACGCGCCAGCCTAATCAGTGACTGTATGCGAGAGTGTACATCGCCACTACTGCCGTTGTTTTCCGGTGCGCTCATTAATTCGTCATGCCAACATTAACCCGTGGCGGCCTCAATAATTTTTTACGCAGGTGCATCCTGTCCCGCTGCAGATTTCTCAAATTTTCCCTTTCGTCAAGAGAAATTTTACTAATTTTTTTGTCCAATTCATTTATTTTTTCCTTGATAAACTTGGAATAAAGCTTCGATATGCTTGTATTTGCAAGGAATTGGAGATCGCTATCGCAGTTAAAATCTGCCAGAGCAGAGTAGGCGATATTTTTTTCTTCTTCGGAAAAAGTGTTTGAATTATTGATCGATTCCATGCCTTCCCATAAATTTTCAGCAATTTCGTTCAATATTTTCGCTAACAAGGTGGATTGGGGTGATGGGGATGCTTGCATTAATTCGGGTGAAACCGCCTCTGCAATCTTTTTTGCCCAATTTGCGTCGGATAGAATTATTGACAATAGCTGAGACTCTGCGCTGTCCAGTTTCCGTACAATATTGCTTTCATTTTCTATGGAAAATTTTATGGGCAATGGATTGTTAAATTTTCTTCTCTGGTAAAACGTGGCAAAATCTTGGGCCAAAGCTCGCCGATCAAAGCCGCATATTTGGGATACTTCATCGAGGAGCGATTCGTGCACAATGGATGAATCCGAGCTCGATATTATCTCGTAAATTCTTTGCAGGGCATCCGCTTTTTGCTGGCTTGACATTTTCGACGAGTTTGGGAAGTGGTATTTGACGGCAAATTTTATGGCTGATATGCCGGTTTTACAGAAAGAATCGATGTCCTGGTTCTGTTTTTTGAAAAAACTATCCGGATCCTCATCCTTTGGCAAAATGTAAAATTTTACTTCCAATCCGGCTATCATTGCCATGCGTAGCAACTTGTCCGCTGCGCGCAATCCGGCAACATCTCCGTCCAACATACAGTTCAAATTTGGTGAATAGCGGCGTAGAGTGGATAATTGGGCATCGGTTATTGCCGTGCCCTGTGGAGCAATAGCGGTCAACAACCCCATTTCCCAGCAACGAAAAACATCCAACTGTCCCTCAACCAGCCAAAATTGATCCTCATCATTGATGTGCAACCTTGCTTCATGAAGCCCAAAGAGAATATTTCCCTTGTGAAAAATTGGTGTTTCTGGCGAATTTATATACTTGGCATCGGAAATTTCTGTGCTCATTCCTTCTATTATACGTGCTGAAAACCCAACAATCCTTCCCTGAATGTCGCGTATCGGTATGGTTAGTCTGAATCTAAACCTCAGTCTAAATGTGGATAAATCCGTTTCGTCCTTAAAATAAAACAGCCCCGATTGTCTAATAGCTTCAATGGAAATTTTGTGTTTCAGTAGGATATTGATCATATCCTTTTCATCATTTTTACAAAGTCCGATGCCATGTTTGTTTGCTGTTTCCAAGTTGAACTTCCGAACTTCATTCCAGTAATTTCTAACCCTTTGCCCGTATGTATCGTCACTTTGAAAATTTTTCACAAACATACCATTTGCCAATTCGTTAATCGTAAACAGGTCTTTTTTGGAAAATTCTACTGGCGAATTGTTGCTTGCTTTCGAATCAAATCTAAGCTGAATATTAAACCTATTGGCAATAATTTCAACGGATTCGAAGAACGAAACATTCTCCTTTAACTGGATGAAGCGAAAGATGTCTCCCGCATTGCCGCTGCTGAAACAGCGAAACATTTTTTTTTCCGGCATGACAAAGAATGAAGGAGTTTTTTCGCCGTTGAATGGACTAAGTCCACGCCAATTTGCGCCGCATTTTTTCAAATTAACGTAGGGTGAAACGACGTCACATATATCGACGCTTTCCTTGATGAGATCTAAACATTCGCGCGTTATCAAATTTTTAGTTGCAGCTGAAAATTTCTACTTCCCTACTTGTTTAAATTAACTTTCGGAAGAGTCAAGCACTAGACTTTGATTTTCAAAGATGAAAAGCTAAAAACATGGAATAAAATTTCACAGCATGGCCGAAACCTTATTGAATTGCCACAGGAACAAGACCCCAAGCAGAGCTCCCACAAATGTTAAACTTTTGATAAAGAAAACTGGTCTATTCGTGCTTCTATTTTACTTGCACTTTGTTAAGTGTGCAAACTTTCTGCGGAATTGGCCCTGCTGCATTCACTGTTCTGGCTTGAATATTGCATGAAAATACCCTACCCTGCGGCAGAGGTACGCTATATTTGCAGTATCCGTCTGCCGGAGGATTATCCTCGAAATGCTGTTCTATTTCCCTTCTCTGCCCTGGAGTTAGGCTTTGAAAAATTTTATCGGAGGAAGCTGAGTGCGAAAATGTCGTTCCGTTTCCATCATGCCAAGTTCTTTGTGTGTGTAAAACATTCATAGTAGCAAGTGCTTATAATTAAATTTTCTAAAACTTCAAGTCTTTTTTGAAAAAAATATGAAAAATATTAAAATTTAGCAAAATATAAACAAAATATAAGCAAAAAACAATGGGATGCGTAAAAATTGCTTTCAATCATGCCATGGTATCTCTTCTTGTTTTTCTCATTTCGCTGCTAATTTTTAGGGTGTTTTTATTCAATTCACGCTGCTTTTTACTACAGTTTACCTCCAATTGCACCTCTTCCAATTTAGAGAAAAAATAGAATTATAATTTTTATTTGGTTTTTTACATTGGCAAACGCCTAGATAGTGCTTGGTTTAAGTTTACTATGAGTGCTAATTTAAATTTGACATATGATATAAGCGCTCTTGTTCAAAGAGCGTTCGCTTGTGCATGCTGCAAAATCCGAAACGGCCGTTGAGTTTTTCAGTAGTAATCGCACAAAAATCGATGATGCTGATAAAAAAACAGAAACTGCCGTTGAAAGTGTTAATGTTGACAAAAAAATGTTCGAGGTTGCAATCAATAAAAATGAGAAAACCTATCTATGATAGGGGAAATTTGTAAATGAAATACCAAAACCCAACCGGGTGTGATATGAAAGATTTGGAATTCTAGCCTGTAGCTGTTTTTTGCACGCTCCTTTAAAGATGGAGTACCTTTCAGGGAAACCATCTTCGCTTTTACGGGCAGAATCTTTTCTCGTTGTAACTTACTACGTCCTTTCGGTGTTTTTTCTTTGCTTCACTGATCTGATTCACGCTCTAGTACTGTACCATTTCCTATATTTTTCTTGCAACGTGTGTCCCTTGCTTTCGTTTTCCAACACATAAGTATTCCATTCAATATCTGTCCCTTGCTTTATTTTTTATTTCTCTCTTGCCGCGGCAAACTATTTCTTATCTTTTGGTAATTATTCCATGCTTTTTTTGAAAATTTTTCCTTTTTCTGCCTATGGCGTCAACTCACCCTATTTTCAATTAAGCCCTTTCCCGTCTTCATATAGGATTTTTTGATTTGCTTTTCGATGAAATTTCGGATTAAAGAAAAATTCTCAAAAACCCCTTGACAAACTTTGACTAATCACTTTCTAACAGGACATTAATCGATGCAGGGTGGAGCAGTCCGGCAGCTCGTCAGGCTCATAACCTGAAGGTCGTTGGTTCAAATCCAACCCCTGCACCCAATGAGAAGATCGCACAAATAAAAGGATGAGTGAGAGAGCAATTCAAGTTCATTCACTTGGTCGAGTTGTGAATATGACATGATTGTAACATGATGAGTAAATAATGTGTAATTGTAATGGGTGGCATTTGAAGTTTAATATCGTTTTTCTGCTGTTGCGGTTGGAATTAAGGAGGTCATTTTGTCGGTGTTATTAGAATTCCCCCTAAAGAAAAATCTGCAGAGGAATAGTTTTTCCTTAAGAGATACTCTAAGCTATTGGAGTATACTCTCTTTTGTATTTCTTTTATTTTAATATGGGAAGAAGGTAGCATGGGTAGCAAATGATGATGAAGAGCAGATATTTATTGGAATTGGAAATATGCTACCATACCTACTGTACGGATTTTTTAACGAACAATTGGTATATTGGAGATATTTTGGCGTAACATTTACCGCGTTTTGAATACTTTGCCTGAAATGATCTGATTATCTCTATGGTTAATTTTGTTATAAGTGCATGGAGTAATTTCCTCTAATCCTTTTACGTGCTTTATACTTATTGGCAATATGTATGGTGAAAATCGCTAGCGAAACCAGCATTCTTGTGGCTTCCAGGGCAACTCGAGGCATTTGAGTGGTTTTGTGTCATATTTTCATGATTTTTCCAGAGGCCTCCCAAAAAACGGAACCGAAATCCATATATCCCTTCCTTTTTTCAGATACTCAAAATTTTCTTTTCCTAAGCAAAAAAATATTATTCTTCGAAAATGATTAAGGAAGGGAACGTACCCCTTAATCGAACAAAAACAAAAATTACAGTATGCTGTGAGTTTCAAAGAACCTCAACGGGACACGCATGAAACGAAGACCGAGTGGTAGTGGTACATCAGTGCGGCCAGAGCGCAGACAGAGAGTCAATCTTTTCAGGTTATGTGCACACACTGACACAATCATATCATCGCCATTTTCCCGATGACAAATGAAAATTGTTACCCCTAATGTATTATGTGATAGCCTCTCCATGAGAGCCGCATATTTTTGTGTCTTTTTTCAATGTTTTTATCATATTTTCGCTGCATTTAAACTTAATATTTTTTGTTCAAAATATTAAAATTAAAAAAACATATTGCAAGTTTTTGAAAATTTCACAACATAACCATCTACTATGAGTAGAGTTCCACATGACAACGTTTCCCAGTCGACACATCTCCAGAGACCTGAAGCGGCGATGGAACCTGTATTTGTAGCAGAAAATCCGGCCTTTATTCAGTTCCTGAAAAAAAAGTTCGGGTTTGAATTTAAAGTTTCACTATCAGGCCGCCAGACTGAAGCACAAAATATTTCTCTTGGCCCCATATTAAGACAGCTTGATGGACTGAGTGATCTCCAAATGGGGTTGTTCGGATTTTTTAAAAATCTTTTTGGCGAAAATCTTGAGGTAGCCAAAGCCAATTTCTCAACAATGCAACAGCAACCCAGATTTGTGGCGGCTGTTATACAAGCAATTGCCATGCAAGCAGGGAAAAACGATAAAAACGCCAGGGCAAACATGGAGCATTTGCTTAAAATTTGCCCAAACGTTTTTTCGGACCAGGAGTTTGCTCTGGAAGTCTTGCAAATCTTGGCAAATAATCCTGCAACTACCAAAGTAAATATACACGTTTTACTTGAGACCTGTTCGAAGGACTTTTTTTCAAATCCGGAATTCGCTTTGCGAATTCTGCAAATCCTAGCAAACAGCCCTATTGCCGAAGAAAGTGAAAATATAGGTGAGTTTACGCGCCATCTGTCCGATATTTGCTCGACATGCTTCCCTCCAAGAGAGGGCGGCATGGTGGAAAGAGCAAATTTTATTTCAAGCATTGCGACAAGGTTAGCTTCCGATGATGTGAGCGGTAAAGTAGCAACAGTTGCCCTTAGCTTTTTACTTTCAGAAATAGGAAAACTAGATGTAGCTCGAAGAGTTACACTCTTACTTCGCCCGGAGGAGTTTTTAGATACTGCACACGTAGCAGATCATTTGTTTAGGTTGGTTAATTCATCAGATAAGCCCGTTGAGTGCACGGAAGTGCTCCTCGAAGCAATACGAACAACTTTAGTTGAAGCACGACAGGAAGGACGGTTCAACCCTGGGGATGTGGAGCATATAAAAATTTTACGTGATGCTAGCGAACGTCTCGTAGCCTTACTGCCCAAAGTTGGCCCCGAAGCTCTGAATGAAGTTATTAACAAATTTCGAGATCTCGTTGATGGCCTAGCGTTGTTTAATGCTGCCATGTCCTACTCTCCAGTGGAAGGCATGCTCCCTCTCCAGGAAGAAGATAAACGTAAATTTTTAGAAAAAGTGGCGACACTCATAGCGACATGCCCACATCGCTATGAACAATACGCATATAGTGATGTTTTGAATGAATTTTTAGAAATTTATTCAAATTTTCCGGAAAATCGAAGTTTATTTTCACAAGCGCTTCGGTTTCTCATTGCCAGGGATGATATTTCCATTGATAGGGTTTTAACGCCCGACGTAATTGAAAAATATTCCGACGACAAATATGATTTTTTAGTTTTTATAATTCCGCTGCTAATGAATAGACAAGGTCATGAATCAGCTATTGTTAAGATGACGCACCTCATATCCTGTTTCCCTAATGCTATAGTTAGGGAAGGACAATTCCATGAATTCCTTTCCTGCATCAATTTTGAAGAACTGTATGAACAAAGCAAAGCAGAGGGCAGGAATGATGAACTTCTGCAATTTTTTGCGCAATTGGAAAATGTAATATGTGTTTCATTTGAGGGCAATAAAGCGGAACTTATCAAATGGTTTTGGCGAGGCATAAACGCTTTCGAACACGTGAATGATCTTGAATGTGTTAGCAATCTCCTAAATCTCTGCCAAAGATTTTATCCAGGAGGTGCAATTCCGGATGAGGTGCGTTTGCCAATGTTGGAAGGGTTGGCAAGATTCATGGGGCAGGGACTTGCTTCCCCTGAAAATGTTTTTGCTCTGATTAGAGAAAAATTGCCATCATTGCTCGGAGACAGCCCCGAAGCTAAGAGTCAATCATTCCATATTGTTCTTGATTTTTTTACCCAAAATGGGCAAAATAGCGATCGAATGTGTAGGGTAATATCGCATACGGCAGACGTTCTTAATATTTCCGCTATGGAACTCGGTATTTATCTGGTACGACTATTCCCAGCAGACAAGTCCAAATTCATAGAAATTGTTTTTAACAGGCTTAAAGACCAAAATCCTAGAACGGTCAAGGATGTGGCAAATTTAGTGGAATTTTTCAAAAAAAATAGGCTGATAACAACCGAAGGAGAACTGGCAATGTTGACACTTTATTTTGGTGGGTGTATAAAACTTCTAGATAGGCATGTGCAAAGTGAGCAAGATTTTAATTACCTGATAGAGCATGTTATTAATGGATGGATGAATGTACTAAACCAAAATTTTCATGGCAATAAATTTGTATTTTTACAAACAATGCTACCTATAGTGCTTGAAGCTATTTCCAAAGGAAATCCCGATGGAGAAACTCTTTCGGAGCGCATAAGTACACACATACTCGAGCCTCTTAGGCAGCACGGCAATATAACAAACAGCGGAGAACTTAAGATATTCTTATCGTATTTCCGAAAACTAAGGAACGATCATAAAATTTCCTCTGATCAATATTCTTTGCTTATGGCAAAATTGCAGAGCGTTGTGGATCAGAATGCTACAACTGGTGGATTACCGCTAATTAATGTTGTAGTAAACGCTGAAGACAGAGAGTTATTTGCCGAAATAGAATAGTTTAAGCAACACGGAGATGAGCCTCATTTAAGCGTATCCATACTTTCTCTTCCTCGCTTATTTTTTTGCCTTTTTCCTATCTTAATTTATGTATGTCTTTTTTGGATCAGTTTTTATCATGGCTTCTATTTCCAAAAAATATTGAGTTTGACACAAGCCATCCCAAAGCAACCTTGATACTTTCTTTGTCACCGGGAAGGGGTTTTTTGCCTCGAAGGACAAAAGTGTTCCTCAATTTTCGAACCATCTCTTGCCTAAATAAAGCCATAGCAGAGTATTTTGGGATGTACCGCGTTAGCAATGCGAATGGAAAACTCTTAAAACATGGCACTTTCTGATTTTGTGCATCTAATTGCTTATGGACAAAGCGTATGTTACCTACTTGCAGTATCTTTTTCTATTTTCGACAAATTAGGTATCATTTTCGTTCTTTTATCTTTTTTAGACTCTAGCGTTTGCCATAAATTGAAAAAATTTTCAATTGGAATCCCTTTTTATGACTAATTTATAGTTGAGCAAATGCTTTACCCCAATGTTTTCGCTAATTGAATTTCCACCCAATGAGCCGCAGCCGAGTGCCAAAGAGGGAATCATGCAACTATTGCATAGGCCGATGGCGCCATGCGTGGCAGGCTGGTTAATCAGCAGTCTGCAAGCGGGGATTTTAGTGGCAAAATAGTCGATATGTTGCTTGTTTTTCACATTCGTGTGCAAAACGGCCGTGTGACCAAGTCCACCAATTTTCACCAGTTGCAGGCCTGTTTCCACCGCCTCTTCAAAATTATTAGCCTTGTATAAGGCGAGAACCGGGGACAATTTTTCATGAGCATACGGATTCGCAGCATCGGAGGATGTTTCTTCGCTAATAAGTACGCGGGTAGTCTCGGACACCGTTACACCAGCCAATTGTCCAATTTTATGTGCGGGTTGTCCCACAATTTTCGCATTAACGCCTTTTTCAGTAAGGATAATTTTTCCCAACTTTGCCGATTCTTCGTGAGTTAAAATGTGGGCGCCTTGGCGAATCAGTTCCTCCTTTACGTCGCTGTAAATCGTGGCAACGGTAACGATCGATTGCTCGGAAGCACAGATCATGCCATTATCAAAGGTCTTACTAAGAAGAACGGCTTCCACCGCCGCCTTTACATCCGCCGTTTCATCAATAATCGCCGGTGTATTGCCAGCCCCAACCCCCAGCGCCGGCTTTCCACTGGAATAGGCTGCTTTCACCATTCCCGGTCCTCCGGTAGCCAAAATAATGTCAACGGCTGGATGACGCATAAGAGCATTGGTGTCATCTAGCGTCGGATTTTCGATGCAAGCCAGTAAACCTGCAGGTACCCCCGCTTCGGTCGCGGCATCTGACACAATTTTTATCGCAAAAGCGGTGCATTTTCTTGCCCTGGGATGGGGAGAAATGACTATTCCATTGCGCGTCTTTAAGGCCAACAATGTTTTGAAGATTGCCGTTGATGTTGGGTTCGTAGTGGGAATTACACCTGCTATGAGTCCAACGGGATCAGCCACGGTTTTGATACCTGCGGCTTTGTCCTCGGAAATAATGCCGCACGTTTTCGCCGTTGCGTATTTTTTATAAATGTTGTCGGCAGCAAAGTGATTTTTAAAAGCTTTATCTTTTAGTATGCCCATTCCCGTTTCCGCCACAGCCATTTGGGCTAAATTTTCGCATTCTTTGTCCGCGGCCGTGGCTGCAGCTTTGAAGATAAAGTCAACTTTTTCTTGTGAGAACGTTGCGTAAATTTTCTGCGCTGCTTTAGCTTTGTTTATGAGGGCATCCAAATCCGGATTACATATATTTGGTACTTCGTTGCTTGCCATGTGTTCCTTACTTTAAACCGGCCTAATTTTACTAAAAATTTTCATACAATCAAGGATTGATTTTCTTTTTGTCAGATAGAGATGATCCTTGATCTCCATATTTTTTCACCTGCCTCGTTGCAGCTGCGACCGGACAACAAGCTAATCCCCCGCCAACGCACCCTCCTTGGCAAGACATTACCTCCAATAGGGTTCCTTTGTCACATTCTCCCGCCTTTGCAAAACGTTTCAGATCTTCCACTGTTTCCCGATCTATTCCATTGATTGCTGCAAAGGGCACATCTTCGCCCTTGCCATGAAACACACTTCTAACCGCTCGGGAAACTCCGCCACTAAGGGAAAATTCCCTTGCCTCTTTCGCCGAATGGTATTCAAATTTTTCCTCGGCACACTCACTGGCAACGATCGACAATGCCTCAAACACTACGGCAACTTCCTCTATGTTCAACGTGTAATCAATTTTTTCGTTGGCAAACACTTCCTCATATTTGGCCAAGCATGGACTAATAAAAACCAAAACTCCATCCCCATGCTCCCGGCGAACATGCTCTGCGATATAAAAGAGAGGCGTTTCAGTGGTAGACATGAATGGCTTCATTTCGGGTATGTGTTTTTTCACCAAAATATTGTAGGCGGCACAGCAGGATGTGGTCATGAATTTTTCGCCCTTTTCTAGCCGTTCCTCCAAGTCTTTGGCTTCGTGAAGTGAGGTCGATTCCGCTCCCAAGGCGACCTCATAGACGAAAGAAAACCCGATTTTTTTCATAGCGGTGTGTAACTGCTCAGCGCTACAGCGAAATTGCCCGAGCATTGCCGGTGCCATCATGGCAATGACCTTTTTTTTAGCTTTTATCGCCTTAAGAACATCGATTATTTGGCTCCTAACCTGTATGGCTTCGAATGGGCAAGCTGCTATGCATTTTCCGCAGCGTATGCACTTGTCAAAATCAATCGCAGCGTGTCCCATTTTATTTTTGCTAATAGCATCCACGGGGCAGGCGTGCTCACAGGGAACAATGGTGTCGAAGATGGCTCCATAGGGGCAGGCCCGCGAACATGCGGTGCACCGTTTACACCGTTGCTCATCAATGAAAGAGCCATTTTCGGTGCTCTGGATTGCGCCGAAGCGGCAAGCCTCCATGCATGGCTTTGTGACACAATTTTGGCACAAATCTGTAACATGAGTGTGACTGGGTTTGCAGCCACTGCATGCGCAACCCAACACTGTCAGCGGTGGAGACTGTGGCTTCTCCCGATCAATGGCCCGCTGGGCACTTTTTGCAAGGTCCTCTGTGCCATCGTCATCCTCCAAGGATAACCCAAGGGCACTCATCAGCAAAGCTCGGTAGGCAGATCTGTCACGCTGATCCAGAGTAACTTTGTCCGGGATATTTTGCACATCTTCAGTGAAGCGCTCACCGCAAAATGCACGGACGAGGTTTATCAGTATTTCTTTTTTCTGCGGAGTCATGGTCACTTACTTGGTCAAGATTATAGGAAGAAATTTAAAAACTTAAACGAATTTTTGCAAAATATTCGCACATTTTCCCATTTTACCAGATAAGCAGGTATCCAAATAAAAATAAAATAGGGAAATTACCCAACCCAAGCTAAAATTCACGATTATCAGGGCACGTTAGCGTGAATGTAAAAAATCCAACATGCCCTAATTTTTCAGATTAATTAATCTCTTTTATGAAGCCTCGATCCTAGCTCAAAAACTCAAACCTTTCCATAAAATCTTTGACAAAACAGTGCCATTGCGCACCTATTAATCCCGATGTTTGTAGACGAAGTAAAAAACATACAGCTAAGTGCCGGGAAAGGAGGAAATGGCTGCCTAAGTTTTCGCCGTGAAAAATTCATACCAAAGGGTGGGCCTGACGGCGGAGATGGAGGGAACGGCGGGGACTTAATTTTAATCGGCGATGCCAATATAAATGACTTGGTTGAATACAGATTTAAGCCACACGCCCATGCTAAAAACGGGCAACCGGGCATGGGAAGCGAAAGACATGGAAAAAATGGAGAAAATAAAATTTTGCGCGTTCCCATCGGGACTGTCGTTTTAAATTCCATCAATGGCAACGTCGTGGCGGAGATCATAACTAACGGCCAAGAAGTCGTTCTCCTAAAAGGAGGGCTGGGAGGCAAGGGAAATGAAGCCTTTAAATCATCCACCAATCAGGCTCCCCGGCATACCACCCCCGGAACACCGGGAGAAGAAGGGACATTTGACTTCATCTTAAAAACCATCGCCGATGTGGGTTTAGTTGGCTTTCCCAACGCTGGTAAGTCGACTCTAACTTCCATACTGACCGATGCAACACCAAAAATCGCCAGTTACCCATTTACAACGCTGCATGTCAACGTTGGAGTAATGTGCAATAACACCAAAAAATCAAAGGTATTGATTGCGGACATACCTGGAATAATTGGCGATGCTCACAAAAATCGCGGCCTAGGGCTGAAATTTTTGAAACACATAGAAAGGTGCAAGGCTCTCATTTACCTGATCGACATGTCCGGCGTAGACAATCACAATCCTGCCCAAGATTTCAGTGATATAAAAAATGAGCTTTCCCATTACGACCAGTCTTTGTTAAAAAAGCACAACATCGTAGTTGCTAACAAAATGGATATGGATGCCTCTGAAAAAAACCTAAAATTGTTTAAAAAAATACACAAGGTCAACATATTGGAAATTTCGTGTGCAGAAGAGTCTGGTCTGGAATCCCTTAGAGAAAAAATTTTCGAATTAACTCTCTGAAATCTAATGATTTTTTTCCCCGTCAATGAGCTTACATTCCGAAGCAAACTCATTGGCAGATTTAAAATTTTTATACACACTCGCAAAACGCATATAGGCAACGGGATATTGCGACTTTAGTTCATTTAGGATGATGGCTCCGATCTCCTGCGATGAAATTTTATCACTCTTTGTTTCCAAAACCCGAGACAGTATTTTCGCTGTTATTTTTTCGATAATCTCTTCCGAACACTGTTCCTTATCCATTGCCCGGGTTAAACTTTTTTTAATTTTGTTTTCATTAAACTCAACGATTTCGCCGCTACGCTTGATAACGTAAGGAAATTCAACTACAACGCGTTCCACTGTGGCAAACTTGTAGCCACACGACAGACAAGTACGTCGACGCTTGATGTTCACACCATCCATGGAAAGCCGCGTATCGGTAACCTTGGAATCGAAAAATCCACACTTTGGGCATCGCATGCTCCGCATGTGTGTAATAGAGAGCGACTTAGTCAATACTAAACTATTTTACGACTTTCCTTTGTATAAAAAAGGAACAAACAAATGCGGTGTTTTTTGCGAAACATTTTAAACTATGTTGCGCATTATCTGTGATAATATATCATATTTCATCTGAAAGAACATTTTAATTATGGATAAGGTTTCCGATATTTGCTGACTTGCATCCCTATATGACGCCCCTTCGGCAGAGATGTCTGCTTGAACCGTTTGCATAAATGATTGAATAACTTCTATGTTGGCATTTAGCATATCCGCCTTAAATCTAAGATTCGCATGGGTAAAATCGAAAGCTCCCGCCACAATTTGTCCTAGGCCGCTGGTAAGTTGATTTATCATTTGGACCATATTTTGTATTCTTTGGGCATCGGCGGGAGCTGCCTCCGCCTCCACACCACCAGCCTCCCTACCAGTTCCCGATTTACTAGCCCAGGTTGAATATGCAAAGGAGCTAATGCCGCCAACAACATTGATAGTTCCGGATACTATGTGCCCAATTGCTTGTTGCCGAGCAGCATCCCTCGCAGCTGTAGCAGACTCGACTCGCATTTGATAGGTTGTTTCTACGCTTTTAGCAACAATCAGTCTCTTAGCACGCTCATCCGCCCCTATGATACTTCTCTGATCCTTCGCAGCCTCCAACATAAGAAACATAACCATACACATCAATTCTTCCAAAGAAGTTTGGTAAGTTTGCTTTTCCCCCGTGACCCTATCCGTAAAAGCAAGAGCAACGCTAAGAGATTTTTCGCCACTTCCTATTGGATTGGGCGTTTCAATATCTACTGGCCCCGTTGCCAAGGTATATGGCGAAATTGTACTCACCCACAAAGGACTAGGCATCCCTAAAATTAGGCAGCTTCCCGAATTTAAAACTGCGAGAGCCTTTTTAGCATCAATTTCTTCATTGGATACTTTATAACTTTCACCATTCCTAAATACAGGAGCTTTTTCTTCTATAAAAACTGATTCCGGTGTAAAAGCCCGAGACATAGTCATTCCTCCACTAAGATTCAAATTGTTATATTTCGTGCAATCATCGCTCTAGTATCGCCTTCAAGTTTAATAACATCCGATATCTTCGCAAATTCCATAGCCAAAATATTAGTATCGGTATTTAGTCCTTGTATGACCGTATTGATTAGGTCTGACAGGTTTTGTATTGCCTCTTTTTCAGCTTCTATGACCGCTTTAAGCCTATCCATATCAAATACTTCATCGGCAATCTTTAACCCCTTTGCTCCTTTGGCAATTTCAAAAACCCCGCTAATTACCGCCAATGTGCCTTGCGTTGCTGCCATAGCTCTCTGAAGCGCTACGGGTATTCCGCCCGCCCCAGCAGTGTTAAAGTAACCCATCGTCACAGCTGTTGTCAAAATCGTGGATAGTACTGCCTTGGCCATTTCTCCATTGCGAAAACGTTCTTCTGAAACATCTCCTCCCCAAGGATGTACATAAGTAAGATCAACCCAGAAGCTGGCAACATCGTACATAAGATTTATCATAGGTGCTACATCGGCTGCAATTTGAAGTGCCCTTTTGTTTAAACCGGATATGCCCGAATTCATTAGTATGGAAACTACCGTAGACACAATCACCGAAATCATCGCCAAAAGGGAAGCTATGCCCAACATAGCCGGTATGGTTTCAGGGAAAATAATAGCTACAACAACACAAACAATCACTCCAATAAACGCCAGAGCTTCAACTAAAATTTTCCACCAAGGTTCCTTTATGGAAAGGGGACCAATTTTCCCCGATGGATCGATTCCGATATTTCCTGTGTTTTTAATTTTATCGAAAAAAGCCTTATTACTCTTAACAACTCCGTACCTCATTTTTATCGATGTTGTTCGGAGAATTTTTATTAATTTCTCTTCTGCATCTAACTTCCCATACATCACATTTGTAAAAAGCATAATACCGATGGCAGCTAGCGACAAACTGGGGTATTTGGCAATCAATTCACTGGCACTTATTTCATTCGGTTTTTCCGGTTGGCAGTACGTGCACTTAATTAAAGCACTCGCCAGATTCGAACATGCGCCAATTCTATTAATATCCGCAATGGAAACGCCGTTATCAGCACTGAGACCACAGGCACAGGGCATTGGTTCACCGCTATTAACACACTTCATTAACTCTTCAACACTGATCATAGCATTAAAACGACATTATTTGCTTTCTTGATTAGCTGTTACGGGTTCTTCGGCTTTGGCTTTGGTTCTTTTCAAACCTTCCAAAATCAAAGAAGCCCTACTGGCAGCATGTTTCGCATCGTCACTGTCTTTGAATTCATCGAGCTGGGAAAGTCGCATGACTTCATTTAAACTATCCTCAGTTTCTTTGATTTTATTCTGCCACAAGCAAGCTTCAGCAAGGCGAAGAAATAATTTTGGAGTATAGTCGCCGGTTAGCATTGCGGCTCGATAGCCAATTTCAGCATTAAAATACTGTTTTAGCATAAATGAAGCTGCTCCGTAGGCGTAATAAAACTTTGGGGTACTATTATCCAAAAAACAAAGAAGGGAAAAAATTTGCTGCGCCTGTTCATATTTTTTGTGCTGAAAAAATTCATACCCTGCCACGTATATCGCTTCTACCCCTCCATCCGTAAGGCCGTAATATCCCTTTATGTCAAAGGTGCCATCGAGAATAGCGGTTGCAACTCGCAGCATTTCTTCCCGTTTTTTCTCCTCTAAATTTTTTGTATCATCCGAACTTTTCATATGAATCCTAAAATTTAAAATTTTATAACCTGATATTCGAAGTAACAACCCTGGTAGAGCTATAGATACCTTTGTTCATATCGCTGCAACCTTGCAGATTGTTGTTAAAGGCTTGCACGTACTGAGTGAGCTTGGTGGTCATCTCCTGGGCATCTGTGGAAAGCAAGTCACCCCGTTGGCGTATCGCCTCTTGCCAACTGCTGATATGGGTAAGAAACTCCTGTTCCTTCACGTCGATATTGGACCTGTCTCCTCCGCTTTTACCTTCGGTGTTATACGTTCCATAGGAAATTTGTGAATTTATGTTTATTTGTCCTGTTTCGTCTCCTATCTCTCCCTTGATGGTTTTTCCACTTTCTTCTCTATTTCCCAGGCCACACTTTACTTTCAGGTAATTCAGAAAATCGGCCACGTGCTTCTGAGCATCTGTGGGAAGTCCGGAAGGAGTCGTCGTACCATCAGCATTTTTCTCAAGTTCAAAGGCATTTATAATGGGTATACTGGTAGTTTCATTCTTGTAAATGGCCCAGGTGTAATAATTATGGTATGCTGTATTTGCGTACTCCAGGTATTCGTTATTTTCCTTTATCTCCTTATTGGCCTTATCTATTGCGTCTACCTGAGCAATGATCATCTCCTTAACAACAAGTGCCATTTCGTAGCACATGGCCATGGCAAAATATGGTACGTTCCAGTACTTTGACAGGGCATCGATGGAGATTTCCGATGAACCCATGGCAAGATTTCCATCTTTGTCTTTGGCTATTATGGGTGTATAAGTTACGTTTCCCGCACTATCTACGAATTTTTTTATGGCAGCAATTCTAAATCCCCCAGCATATTCAATTCCATCGATCGTAACTTTTCCGCCATTGGCCGGATTATTTCTCAGCGCCAATTGGAGGAGCTTATTCTGCGACATTTCCGAAGCCGGTGCATGAAGAGTTTCGAATATCTGCCCCAGAAGTTCTTGGCTGGTGTTTGAGTTGTAGATAAAGCAAAAAGTGAGATCGGTGTTTTCTTTGTCTCTAATAAGATCACCTAACGCATCGCTTAGGAATGGGTTATCAACAACCTGCGCCTGCTCTTTTATACTATAATAATCTTTTAAGTTGACGGTTGTGGTGCTCACATTTTTCTCCCCAAAGTAGTTATAACTATCACAGTCTGACCCTGCGCACGGCTTTCTTTGCAGGATGTCGGACCGTGGTACTGTCGCTGGATTTATCTCCAGCTGTAGAGGTAATTATCGTTCTCAACTCGCTTTCTCCGGACATTTTTTTCGCAGCTTTTCTTTTTATCTCGGCATAGTTAAAGCCGAGAGCCTCCGCTTCCTCTATGGCTCTTTGGCGGGATTTCTCCGTCCATTTGGACATACCTTTGAAAGGCTCCGGAGCAATTTGCTCCAAAATTAGAAAGGGATTTTTTTCGCCATCCTGCCCAACTTTGATCCCACACGCAGCCCAAATGGCATCGTTCTTTTTATCGAGGGCTTTTAATTTTTTTACCAAGCCATCGTGTTCCTTTAGCCGCTTTTCCATGCGGGCAAAATGCTCTCTGTTTTTTCGCTCATTTTCCGCCATCTGTGCCCGCACTTCGGCGAGGATCCGTTCACTATCGGCTCCTCCTCCCTCAGGTATCCCTTCTTTCCCTTCTCTCATATCCGTTTGTACCCTCCGATTAACGCCTAGGGATTAGTATAGAAATTTGAAAGCAAATGTCAAGGTTTCTTGTAAAAAACACAGAAAAAATTTTTCAACTATCAATTATCTGATATTTGATGCTATGGCATCATTGGGTCCTCCCACCATTTTACATACCTGGCTGGTAATACTACAGGCGCTATTATAAATTTGAAAATCTTGGGTGAGCTCTAAGGTTTTCTTCTGGGACTCGGTACTTAGCCAATCTCCGCGCTGGCGGAGCGCTTCTTGCCAGTTGCTAATTAGGGTCAAGAATCCCTGTTCCTCGACATCGATGTTGAATGTGTCGCCGCCTTTCTGAAATTCACCCTTGGTATTATAATCTCCCCAATGTACGATCTTCTCGGCATCTATTCCTTTTATGCCACACTCTTCTTTCAAGTAACCAAGAAAAGCTTTTGCGCTTTCCATGGCTACATTTTCATCGGATATGGTGGTGCCAGCCTTGATTGAAATAACCTTCCAAAGTCTGGAGCTATTATCGGCATAAACACCGTTCTTACTATAAATTGCCCAGGAATAATAATTTTGATATGCCCCATTTGCATATTTCAGCCAATTGTTGTTTTCAATTATTTCCGCGTTAAGATCTTTAATTTCTTCCGCATGAGCACGTATTACGGTCTCCACAACAACCATCTTTTCGTAGCACATGGCCAGGGCAAAATAGGGCAGGCTCATACGCTCCTCGCAATCTCTAAGAGAAAACTCCGATGTACTCTCTCCCTGGGAAAGGGTGGCGGTGTAAGTTCCATCCGTATTCTTCGTTAGTGCCGTGACACGCTGCCCCGTTCCATCAAGGGGATTATACATTAATACCAATGATAGAAGCCTATCGTATTCCACTGGAGCGGTGAGACGTTCGTAGTAACCGAGAGCCTCATCGTAGTTCTTTTGTGCATTGTCCAGGGAAAATTCTATGGAATTTTTCAGGCCTTCTACGTTATTAGCTCCGTATTTCTTCTCTAGGGCTTTCACAGCATCCTCCTTAGAATAGTAATCAATAATGAGGTTAAGCTGTGCCTCAAGAGCCTCAAGGGGATCATACAACATATTCCAGTCTCCGCCTGTCTCATCATCTATAGCCCCTTTTAGAGCAGTACCTATATTATTTTCTTGCATTCTATGGAGGGAATTTGCAAAACTTTCCTGTGAATTGACAGATACATTCACACTACCTTTCCAAGGCTCAGGCCTATAGCTATAAGTATATTTTATACTTAATAGGGCATTTTTTAAATTTTCAGCATTTCCTTTTGAAATGCT
>JAIRON010000033.1 GCA_031257495.1 Puniceicoccales bacterium | reverse complement strand
TTTGCCCGCGATGCCTCGATTACTCAGAAAACTCCTTAAGCAAGTCAGCCGAAAAGAAAGATAGCGACAAAAATTTCACCCTTCTTCTCCATTGAACTGGGAGCAATGCCACAAGGATTTTATCTGGGGCTTAACAGCCATTGTAATAACGTGATCTAACAACCCAGATGCCTGATATACCCCAAATAGCTTTTTTGAAATCTTACCTACTTACGGTTATAACTCTATCGTTATTTGGTTTTTGTCGTGAATCGTTTTCCGGGTTCAGTCTCTGAAAATCTGGATCGTTAAGCAAACCTGGTATTGTTTTATCCTGTTTTAATTCAAGTTGGAGTACTTTTCTGGTTTGAATTGGTGTGTCAAGAAATTCTTTTTCATCGTGCCGCACAAACACATCCTCAAGAACTCGCATTATCTCAGGATTTGTGTTCCTTCGGAGTTTAAACAGTTTGTGTTTAAACATAACGTCGAATGCATTATTCGGCAAATCAACGTCGCAATAGCCGTTATTCAAACACTCTGTCAAATAGCGATCATTTCCAGCAACATTTAGGGAAAATTCGCCCAATTTTATTTCTACTACATTGTAGTCCCCTCTTGTGTCGAGATATATGTTTATTGTTGTATTTTTATTCATAAATTCTGCTTCTCCTTGTTTAATTTTTTGCTTCTTGTTGTTTTTAGCTTTTTTTAGCCTTTTCTCTTTTTAACACTTTTTTAAAATTAAAACTTTTAACCAGGGTTCTAATAATGCCATGTAACTTATCTAATCTGTTGTCTTTCATTGAGGCTTTCTTAGAATATTCCTGGATAATGCCTCTCATACTTTCCATATTGTCTTCAAGGCAAAATTTTACCTGTCCTTTGATTTTTCTCCAATTTGGACTATACTTCTTGCCAGGTTGTTCTTCGGTTTCAAATGCTGCCTCATCTATTTCTGTATACTTGGCGGTGAGCAATTTCTCCCAATTGTTCCCGGCTAGTACATACGTCTCTCCCTGATCAATGGCTGCTGCCAATATGCCAACTATTTCGAAATTTAATCCATTTAACATCGTTAAACATTCGCGCTGGTAATCATTGAAAAAAGGACATCCCTTATTATATGTTCCTACGCCCCTTCCGGAAGGCTCGCGGGATTTAGGTAATAGACTCCCCAGCGGTCTTGCAGCATAGCCACTGTCAACGTTAAATAAGTGACATCCGAAAATGCGTGCATGGTGAACATTGCTGTATTTTGTTATTATTTTAATGGGCGGCGGGAAATCATTTGGATGGTCTAGAGAAGCAAGATGTGCTACCGCCGATGTTGAAGCAAATACCGGTCTTTTAGCCGTAGATAAATTTGATCTTCCCATGGAATAGGTATTTTTATCTCCTATAACAACTCCCATGGTTTCTATGGCTTCCACATCTTCTAGTCGAAATATACTACCTGTTCTACAATTTCCCATGTTGTTTCCAGGGAAATTAGTTCGAGATAAAACTTCTTGTGTCATCGCATAATATGCACATAAGCCCTTTTCAAACTGTTGGATTATTTCTGGACCTTTAAAAGATCCTTCCGGCCATATATACTGAAATAAGCTGCCAAAAGCACAACTGGCAACATCTTCTGTGTCTTGTTTTTCTTCTGGCAGCTCGTCTTTCCAAGTGAATCTGTCGAATTTTCCATCTCCACTTTGTAAAGCAAAGTATTTTTTAGCAGCGACTGCAAAAGGATTCCATGTCCCCTGCCGAATTTGGCCAAATTGTAACCCAATGGAAATCATCAAAGCGGGAGGCAATTCGTTTAGTGAAGTCATTTTGCTCAAACCTTTCCAATCATCGTTGATAAATGAAGAAAATTCCTTGAGAAATTTGGCGAAGAAGGCTTTGTTTCTTTCGTCAATGTCATTACTTGGCCTGGATAGAAAGTTTTCTATAACATCATCAGACACACAATCGGGTGAAAATTCCCTAGAAATAAATCTCAGATATTGCTGAAATCTGATCTGCAAAGATGGTGTTGGTTGCCCATCCTCCATGGTATAATAGCCTTTTTTATTAGAATCACCACGTAAAACACTGAACGAATTGACTTTTTTCTTGTGTCCCCTCCCATTTTCCGACCTTTTGGGGGAACCCAATATCCCATCATTCATATACTCAGCGATACCAAAATCATCGTTTTGCAGCGGTATTACAGTCCGCTCTTTGCCGAAATCCCACATGCATGACGGTTGGTACCTACTTCCTCCTTCGTCCGATATGCCAACATTGATGCTACCCATATTCGCATCCTCACTCGTATCATCCAACTTGTCTGACCCAAACATGGCCATACGCAGGCGCTCACATACAATTTTTGCAACAAATTCTGGCTTAAAGTTCAAGCCATTTTCCTTTAGCATTTCTTCCGCACAAGATTGGATGTGCTGCAAATTCTTGACTTCCGCTCTAACTTGCAAATCCTTGCCAACTCTTTGCAAATACGTAATAAATTGTGCAAAATGTGTTAGCTTTTCAGAAAGATCATTGCAAATTTCTGTGCCTTGTATACCCTCGGCCAGGGTATTACAGAGATTTGTAATGTTCTGATTAATTTCTTCCGAAATTTCGACGGGCTGTGTGATTGTTTCAGATGGCCCACCATACAATTTATCGGAACCCACATTTTGCGGATGAAACATGCGAAATTGAGCGGGTGGCTGTAAAATCAATCCTTCCTGATTGACACCTGTTACACGCCTATTACCTATGTGTAAGTTATTGTCTGCGAATGAGGGTATTCCATAGTAATGTCCCGGGTGCATTGCGATAGTTATCATGTCATCGGTAGAAACCTCAGAAAATTGCGGCGTGTTCCCAGTTTGCTCATTGGGCAACAGCCGACCCTCTCCATCGACAGAATATTCCCATAATTGATTGCCTAAAGTATGTAATGTACAATTACAGACCTTACCTTCTTCATTTCCATTGACCATCCTTCCGTTTCGCAATTTACAGTTTTCATATATTAACAAAATAGGCCGTTGTAACATTTGCATGACATGGGGTAAACAATCATTGTGTATCTGAGAATTTAATTTATTTGTTTTGACGGTTTCCAGAGCTAACTTTATAAGTTTTTGGACTTCAGAAGTGGGAAGATCGTTTTCTAAGATTATAGGGTTATTTTGTGCTTTAGTGTTATAGGTATTACATATTAACTTCGACATGTCTTCCTCTTCTATACTTAAATTCATATTTAAAAGCTGTTGTACTGAATTAAGTAATCTATCACAATCGATCTCTTGCTGATTTTCAAAGCAACCCTCCCTCTTTATTCCAATCAAACCATCACACAAAGCAATCAGTAAATCTTCCTCTGTTGGTGATTCAACTACAGATAGGCATTTTAATTCAATAGCTTTGGGTGCCTCCGAATTTAGATACTCGGTAATAAATTGACTATTCTCAGGCATACCTAATCTGATCAATATGTTCGAAAGGTGTGGATTTGAAATGTCGTGTCTGGATGAGATACGCTGTTCTTTAATATAATTTACAGCAGCTTGAATATTTGCTTCATTGCCGTTTAAGCCTTGGAAGAGGGCTACCCTATTAAAATTTTCGCCATAAACTTCTGCTTCCGTTTCAATATTCTGATCTAATATTCTATAAATAACCTTCCCTATATTTTTTTTTCTCTTTTCCAAAGAGTCACCTATCATCTGGGAAATATTTGTACATCGCTGCCTAAGTTCATTAACCTGTGCTGTGACAATATGTTTTCGCAAATTACGTACGGAAATAGCTTCTCCCTCTCCCTCTACTGGTACAAGAGTTTCTTCTCTACCGTAAGCTTCATATAAAGCGTAGCACAAACAATTGCCATCAGCCCTAAGGGTTCCCATGTCACCTGTCAAGTCTGAACACGAAGGTTTCCATTCAACATCAAGATTCTGTGATACACGGACTTTGAATTGTTTCAGATCTTTGTGGCCATTAAGTTTCGACTGTATACTCTCCTGCAACACATTTAGGTTAGGGCTTTTCACGGGTATCTTTATGCTAAGTGTTACAAAATCTCTCCTATTCCTGGGCTGCACAGGTCGTCGTTTGCTTACTGGTCTCTCTTTTGGACTATAATATGGTGCGTGACCCGGTCTATATGTGGCATTGTCAAATCTTGTCTTTGCAGATGTTCTCACTTTCACAATTTCTAGAGACAATAGAGACAATATATGGATGGAGTCAAATTAAAATCATAACAAAACTAAGAAATGAACATTTTCAATCAAACGTATACAAACTATAACACAGCAAAGCCTGTTTGTTTGAATTGTGGTCTTGCTTTTAATCAGTCCAACAATTCCAATAGTTTCAGCCCTAACTAATGCCGCTTCCACCGCCCAGACCGCCGTCTCTGCGAACTCTACCGCTTCTTGATCATCGTTGGCATAGGAAAACACTCTTCTCTTTTTTGTCAATGTTTTTCTCCCTTCTTGAGGGGGTTTCTCCTCTCTTGGGCATAGTTCCTCTGAGATAGTTTCGATCGCAAACCCGCTCACGGCTTTTGCCTGTGCCTCTGCACTCCCCCGTCTTTTCTTCCTCCATCCATTTATTTTTTATCTTTGTTGTTTTGTATGAGTTATACCTTTCTTTGCGGATTATACCTTTGAGATCCTTTGGGCCTTTAAACTGATCATTGCTTTTTACTTCAGATTTACTCCGAAAGTCCATTTTTTATTTCTCAAACGCGAAAAGTTGCACACTCCGAAAATAACGTTTTTTTGCATAGGAAAGCGAAACTTTGAATATCTGGAAAAGTGGGTGGATATATGGATTTCGGCTTCGTTTTTTGGAGGCCCCTGGGAAAAATCCCCGAAAAACAACCGAAAGCCGCAGGAATGCAGGGATTGCCGGCGATTCGCTACTGTCGGAGAGCTTTGGGTATACAGTCCGTTGGTCGATAGACTGCAAGCCGCATGGCATCAGGGGTACTGGAGATGGCGTGTTGTTCATTGCCTCATTGACCACGGGATGAGGAGCACGAAATGCCCTCAAAATGCGAAAATCTCTGACTGTCAAGCAGCACAGGCGGGGATACAGGACCTTCGAGGGGCGACAAATTCCCACGACTGCAAAACCACGACGACCTCTCTCCCGCACCACATCGGGGTTTCGCCTCCGGCAGGGAAAGAAGGTGAGCCAGTGCAAGGAAACTTTCTTCCGTTGGTTGTTCGTGGGTCTTCGAGCTGCTTGTGTTTCCTAGGTTGGTTGACCTTCGATCCCTGGCCTTGTCGTGGGTTTCCCAACCTGCTTACGTTCCTTCGGGTGGCGGTCGGCTCGGTTATGCTTCTTCGAGTTGCCTGAGCTCGATTATGACGCTGCGTCCCCTCGAGTCCTTTCTTTCTTCCGCCGTGTCGTTGATGTCCCCGGTAGACGCCAAAACATCCCCAATTCCCCATGTCTCTTAAAAATTCTGCGTGGTTGTGGTAGGGTAGCAACAGGGTAGCATACTTCCAATCCCAATAAATATCTGCTCTTCATCATCATTTGCTACCCCTGCTACCTTCTTTCTATATTAAAATAAAAGAAATAAAAAAGAGAGTATACTCCAATAGCTTAGAGTATCTCTTAAGGGAAAACTATTCCACTGCAGATTCTTCTTATCAAACCTTGAGCCACATATTAAATTACAACATTCCTATTCTGGCTGTCGCTACTTCTCGCAGAGAAAATTCGCATGGGCTGACCTAAAAAGTGGTCCAGAAGTGGTCCAGTGGAATTATTTTGCAAATCTTGGATTCCCCGCTATCCCCATAGATACTTGGTGGGCCCTGCAGGATTCGAACCTGCGACCAAGGGATTATGAGTCCCCTGCTCTAACCACTGAGCTAAGAGCCCCAAAAGGCAAAACAGGTGACGTTTTAGTATGGCCAGTGAGCTTTTCAAGAAAATTCTTAGAATTACACCCGCTATTTTGCCATTTTGCGAAGTTATGACTTTTTGACTGAAAAAATGTGTTGATTTGATAGGAGGATGAGGTAAAGGGAGGATTTGAAAAATTTTTAGTTGTGAAAAATCTGAAATTTTTCACTTGGCTGCTTTAAGGTATTGGCGCTGTGTTTTCATTCGCTATAATGAGCATACTCATATCTTTTTCCCCTTCATTTGCTGTTAGATTAAGCCGTGAAATATTCTGAGTAACGCAGAACAAAAGGGATGCGCTTAATTACTGAGTGAATTTTTCAACCGCACGCCCTGTTACTTGCAAAAGTAATAATCAGAGCTTCGTAAAATTTATACAAATTTTGGCGATTTTTAAGAAAAACTTGACACGTCTAATCTCTTTATTTTCTAGTAGAAGAATAGCCCAAATTTGAATGCGATTGAGCGATTATGTTATGAACGAATATGTGCGAAATAATAAGTTTTTTGAGACTCCGCGGGAGTTTCGAGAGGCGGTGCGCGGTTTTTTCGCGGAGACGTGGAGCGGGATCGCCGAGAGTATGCGCTCGCGAATAAACGACAACTTCCAAACCCTCCACAGAAAAAACCCCATACTTTCAACTTAGATGTGTATATGAGCATAAAAAATACTGTATTTGCGGGATTTCTACTGTTATTGACTGCGACTGCTTGCTCGGTTAATGTTGACGTGCGTGATGGCGCAGCTGACAAAATTAGTGCGAGTCAGCAGAAAATCGCATTTTGGTCAGTCAACCGAAGGGGCACCAACATCTTTAACACCCGCATTTTGCGTGATGATATTAAGGCAGCAAAGGCTTACGGTGTGCAGTTTGTGCGCATTTGCCTTGATAAATTTCCGTCAAAACAGCGGGATTTCCTCATCGGCAATGCAGACAATTATGTAGCCCTTGACCCTGATGACTTGGCTTTTTTGAAACAAATCCTGGATTTATTCACGGAAGAAGAAATGCCCGTCGTTATAACAATGCTGAGTTTGCCGGGATCACGTTGGAACCAGCTGAACAACGGTAAAGACGATTTGCGCATTTGGGTAGATGCCAAATTTCAACAGCAAGCTGCGCGTTTCTGGCGGGATTTAGCGACTGCGCTGCGCAATTATCCAATTATCGTCGGCTATAACATTCTCAACGAGCCGCATCCAGAGCGCTTGTTTGATTCAAAAAGCTGCCACATTGACGCCGTGAACCAGGGCGAGGTTCAACAGTTTCTCTCAGTTTTCAATGATTTGATAGTTAAAAGCATCAGGGCTGTTGACCAACACACGCCAATCATTATCGACAGCTCAGGATATGCAGATCCCAACACCTTTAAAAATTTGCGCACCATCGCCGATCCGCTCATCTTGTATTCATTTCATATGTACGAGCCTTACCATTACACGAACCACAAACACAACACCGGACAATATTCTTATCCTGGTGTCGTCGAAGGGAAACATTGGGATCGCGCCGCCTTGAAGGAATATATGAGCGCTGTTGCAACGTTTCAACGCAAGTACAAAATCCCATCTAACCGAATTTTAGTTGGCGAATTTGGATGTTACAGAAAACAAAAAGGATTGCCGCAGTATTTCAGCGACCTTATCTCGATTTTTGAGGCGTATAATTGGCATTGGGCCTTTTACGCGTTCAGAGACAATTGGGATGGCATGGATTACGAGCTGGGAGCTGGGGCACTTCCGTGGGATTATTGGAAAGCACGAGATCGTGGCGAGGGATTATCCGCTTAAGCGCAGTGCGACGTGCCCACAATTTGCAGTACTGCATCGCGCGTTGGCGGTTGGCACTAAAGCCTGTAAGTGAGGAATAATTTCCTGAATATCTCCAATCAACGTAAAGTCATTACCCGACAAATAACAAACCTTTTTCAGATTTATTGAAACTATATAGGAATGTGGGGAAGTCATGCAGGAATGCCGCTCAGGATGGGATTGATGGAGAGCAGTATGAAAAATCGCTCAAGAGAAGATGGTCGCAAGGAGAGGAATCGATATGGAAGGATGTTCATGATTAGAGGACAATAAACCGTTAATTCGAATGGAATCTTGGGGAGATTGGAAAATTTCTTTTCCCCCTAAGCTTTTACTTTCAAAAGTGATGCTTTGGTGATTTTTTTGAAAATTTTGCCAAAAATTTGAACGGTAAACTAGCTATTTCTTGCAGCTAAAACAAATTTTTTTAATTACTCCAGACAATGGGAATTTTCAGGACCTCAGGGATGAGGTATTCCTTTGACAGCTTTTTCAAAGCCACGTGCTTGTTGAAAACAGAGATTAGGTACAAGGCTGAGTTAAACGGTACCTGCAGCCTTTATAAACGCAATAAAAAGCCTCCTTTGCTACGACAAGTTTCTTTATGAAAAATGGCATAAAATTGAAAATTTTCTTGCCGAATTGAGGGATTGGTTCCGTGTTTCTATTCGCTATAATAGGGGCACTTATACTGTCTTTTTTGCGTTTCTTTTTTTCTATCGCAACCTATGCGACCTAACTCCATTTTTGGATTTTATTTGTTTACAAAAATTTTATTCGACTTAAATAAATCTTGTATTTTGGGGGAATTTTTATTGATATGGATACATTAGAAAATGCAAAATAAATTATCCCGTGAACTGCAGGTTCAGATGGTTGATCGTAGTATTGTTTTGCCTGATCCTTGTTGGATGCGGCAGGGATGATTCTAGAAAAGAACGTAAAACACTGGTATTTTGCAGCGATGTTGATGTTACCAATATCAATCCATATGCCGCTTCAAATTTGAGCGAGCCCAGCATTATCGAGGCGTTGTTTGAAGGCTTGGTCGCTCCCGATCCCGCAACTTATCAACCTCTCCCCGGTGTTGCTGACAGGTGGTCGATTTCGGAAAACGGTAAAATTTACGAATTTCATTTGAGGGACAACGCAAGATGGTCCAATGGAGACATGATTGTTGCGGAAGACTTTGTTTTCACCGTTAATCGAGCCCTATCTTTGAAACCAAGCAGTCCCTCCGTTGAGTTGTTTTTTCCAATAAGAAATGCCGAAAAATTTTACAGACGGCAGATTAAAAATTTCAATGAGGTTGGTATTCATGCCATCGGTAAACACACTTTGCGCATAGAACTGGAACGTCCTTTGAATTCATTCATATACATAGTTATGCAGCCCTGCTGGTATCCTCTGAATGAGGAGGTTTGCGAGTCAATTAGTAGATATAATGACTGGAATGACTTTTTCTTTAATATCATTTCTAATGGTCCATTTATGGTTATCGATAGGAAAGCCAATGATAGCGTGATCTTGGAAAAAAATCCGTATTACTGGGATTACGAGGCAGTCAAGCTGGACGAAATTAAGTTTATTGTTGGTTCCAATATTATTCAAAGTTTCAATGAGTTTAGGAATGGTGCCATTAACATCTGCGCCTATAATCCCCAAAATTCACACTATTCGTCGGATCTAATCGATAAAGATTGCATTAAGTCCGAGATTCATTTTGGCTGTTTCTATCTTTTACTCAATACGAAGAAGAAGCCATTGGATGACAAGAGAGTTAGGAGGGCCTTAGCTATTGCGATTAGGAGAAAAGCGCTGCTTGACTTGCTATCTATGGAAGAAGTTTCTGCCGCATATGGGTTAATACCGACATTCGAGCCAGATTACAAAGCATCCAATATGTTCGAAGAAAATCCAGTGCGTGCTCAGGAACTGCTAGCCGTGGCCGGCTATAATAACGGCGAAGATTTTCCTAAAATACAGCTCATTTGCAGCGGTAGCAAGTGGCAAAATATAGTTTGTACGTTCATAAAAGATGAGCTGAAAAATGCTCTGAACATAGAAGTAAACATTGATTACGTGAAAAGGGATGAGTTTTTGGCTATGCGCAGGGAAGGAAATTTTGACATCTGCTGCGGTGATTGGTATGGCGATTATCCTGACCCGGAAAGATTTCTAAGGCTGTTTTCAGGAAAAGATCAGCGGGACTATTATGGATGGCACAGCGACGAGTATGACAAACTATTGGATGTAGCTTATTACGTGCGCGATGATAGGGAACGGTTTATGCTACTAAAGGATGCTGAGCGGCTGCTAATGGAATGTATGCCGGTGATTCCGCTGTACTTTGATTCGAGTTTATATCTTATAAGAAAAAATATCAAAGGTTGGGATTCGGGTTTATTAATCCATCAGTGGAAGATCATAGACGTTGAAAAGCAATAGGGGAGTACTATTGTATTTTCTAAGCTTTACGCTGAAGAAGTTTGGATCCAGATCAATATCTGTGTAGGAATAATTTTCGTACTGATTACCGTTTTCGCTCAGATTGACGAAACATATATTCAATTTTTCGCCACTCCTAAGATAATTTTCTATTACACTTTGCTCATCATTGTGGGTGATTGTCACCGTACGCAAATTTTTATATGCTTTGGCGATATTTTTCAATGACTTGAATAGCTTGCCGGGGGTCGTTTTTTCCACTGCAATGTTTTCAAATTCCAAATCAAGGCCGCAATTACGCCTGCTGCACAGTAAAATTTTATCGTAGCCGTTTTCATGGATATATTCCAAGATTCGCAAACGCATCGCCTTATTTTTCTGTAAATAACCGAGAATAGATTTTGTTAAAACTAATAAACGCATGGTTGCCTAAAACTTAATTTTGCGATTTTCACAACAAAAATTTATATAAATTTTGAGTCATTCTTATTTTCATTGAAATTTTAAAAAGGAGATTAATATATGTTCAAAGGGGTAAGTATGGTTTGTTTGAAAATTTTTCCATTTTTGGCCGAAACGCAGGTAAATGACGTTTCCTTCATGCGATCGTTGTGTACAGTTGTGATTTTTTTGTTAATATTTGGTGCTTGTGGCTACGTGATAGTGCGTTTTTGCAAGCGCGGTGGTTTTGTTAGGAATTGTTCTCCAACAGATGAAACGAAAAAAATTAAAATTTTAGACAACAAATTTTTGTACGGGAGAAAGTACCTAACCCTTGTGGAATGCTGTGACAAGCGTTTACTAATCCTCGTAAATAGGGAAGACGCTGTGAAACTGAGTGAATGGGAGATTGGGGCAAATGAAACTGATAGATAGCCATTGCCATTTGGATGATTTTTATAACGATGGCGAATTGGAGAAAGTATTAACCCGTGCCAGTGAAGCCAATGTGAAGCATTTCGTGGCGATCGGTACGTCGCCACAGGATTTCGAAATTAATTTCTCTTTGGCGAAAAATTTTAGCAACATAGACTACACCGTTGGCGTACATCCTTTGTTTCACGGCGAATCCGTTCCAAATTTTGAGACGTACCTCACCGCAAATAAGACTCCCGTTGCCATAGGAGAGATTGGTCTGGATTATCATTCTTTGCTTGCCGATTCTAGGGACGAAATCGTAGCAGCACAAAAGAGTTTATTTGTTGCTCAGTTGAGTGCTGCGAAAAAATGCGGGTTGCCAGTTGCCCTGCATTCTAGGGAAGCTTTTGCCGATACCCTTGCTCTGGTTGCCGAGTCGGGGATAAGTGGGGATAAAATTTTATTTCATTGCTACGGCTATGGTGTAGAAGAAATGCGTGCCATAAATGAGCTAGGTGCGTATGTGTCTTTTTCGGGAACAATAACTTATAAAAATGCACACGTGCTTCGTGAGGCCCTGCGCATTGCCAATAAAGATAGGCTGCTCATTGAAACCGATTGTCCCTATTTGGCACCTGTTCCGCATCGTGGAGAAGTGAATGAGCCGTCATTTTTGGTACATACTGCCAGGTTCATCGAAGAATTTTTTTCCAATGATTGTGCCGGCATCTTGGACAAAATCTTTGACAACACGGTTCAATTTTTTCATCTAAAAATACAGTAGGGATTATACCTTGGACTTATTTCTTAGCAGTGAGCAAAAGCTTTTTCAGAAAATTAGTCCAGCGATGTTTCAGTCCCTCAATATTCTCCAGATGAACGTTGCTGATTTGCGAAACCTTGTTCTCAGAGAGTGTGAAAAAAACCCGGCCGTGGAACCGATTGAGTGTGGAAAATTATCCTCCCCTGGCCGAAGGGAAGATTTTAGCGATATCAAAGCTGAGCAATCAATGGAAGAATATATCTTGTGCCAAGTTCCGGAGTGGCCAGATTCCAAGAGGGCTATTTTGGCCACCATTTTGAAGAATCTCGATGAAAAAGGATTTTTTGCCGGTAAAGTGAGTGCCATCGCCGTTGAACATGGTGTTCCATCAGAAATAATTGGTGATGTTCTCGATGAATTAAAAACTCTCAAACCCTATGGAATCGGTGCCAAGGATTTGCCGGAAGCACTATTAGTTCAGTTGGATAACATTCCCGGGATTGGTGCGATAACCAAGAAAAAGACGGAACGAATAATTGGAGCACATCTTTGCGACTTACTGCGTGGATCTCTAAGGAAAATAGCTAAGGAAGAAAACATGGCTTTGGAGGATGTGAAGGCCATTGGTAGGCTGGTGAGTCGGTTGCGATTTAGTCCGCTATCGTTTTTTGAGCGAGATGTTGCCTTGGCAATTATCCCAGATGTAAGATTTTTTAGGCGAAGCGGCGAGTGGATCGTAGAAGTGAACGATACTTACTATCCGCAGCTTAGATTTAGCGGTACCTATAAGAGCTTACTTGTGGGCCACTCCGACCTTGAAAGCGTAAAATATTTGAAAAATCAAGCGAAAAGCGCCCGCCTACTAACAAGGGCCATTTTTAGAAGAAAGGATACTTTATTGAAAATTGCCCAGTCCATTCTTGAGCACCAGATGCAATTCTTTACCTACGGGCAAAAATGGCTGAAACGCCTGTCCATGGGCGAGATTGCCGAAGACATTTCGATTAATGTTTCTACGGTTAGTCGAGCAATTTCAGGTAAATATGCCGAGACACCCCATGGAACGTTCAAAATGTCCGTATTTTTTGAGTCGGGGGTAAGGGATTGTTCCGCGACTTTCATCAAAACCGAGATGAAAAATTTGATACTAACTTCGCGGACACATCTTAGTGATGAAAAAATTGCCAGCGTTTTAGGGGAACGGGGAATTGAGGTTTCAAGGAGAACCATTGCCAAATACCGTAAACAAGAAAATCTTCCCAACTCGAGAGTCAGGAAGATCTCCTAGACAAAACAAACAAAGGTAAAGTCAAAATGTTGGCGCAACAATATTTTTTTGGTGGTATTTAGCCACAAAATTATTTCCGTCGCACCATAGCTCATCATTTATCAGGAGCTTGTATTCGAAGTCGCCTTTTCCCTTACATTTGCCACACTCGAATACCCAAAACTTGGCGTCTTTATTTTTCATTGCGACACCTTTATCCCAACTTAACCCACAGCCAGCCCCTCGGATGTAAAGCGTATTTCCAAATCCAATGTCCACTTCGGCAATTATTTTAGTTGACCCAACTTTACTACTATATTTGTCATTTTCACAGGAATCACCAACTTTGATGTGTTCAATTACAGTGTTGCCACAGGCCGATATTCCGGCAACTTTTCCCGTTGAGGATAATTTTCTGTGGTCTGACGAACCTTCTGAGCAACAACATTCTTTCACCATATTATCGACTTTGTTTTTGATTTTATACTTAGCAGTATAACTTTTTACAAAATTTTTAAAAGAAAATTTTTGAAAATTTTGTAAAAATTTAATCCCTTGACTTTTTTGCGTAGCTCAATTGCTATGGGAACATGTCCAAAATGTGTATTTTTATGTCATTAGTTCTGTTAGTTTGTACCTTGTGTGGATGCAAAACTTCCAAACCGGAGGAAACTTATCACTCCAAATTACCGTGGGCGCGCCCAGCTACTTGGGACACCGGAAGAACGCTTGAGCCGGTGAGAAAAAATCCTCCAAAGTCAACGCACCAATCGCGGCGTGGTGTTTAAGTTTTCCCGCCGTGACTTTGTACGTCGTTGCCACCTCCATTGGAAATTTGGGCGATATTTCGCCGCGTGCCATTGAGACTTTGCATGCTGCGGATTGCATAATCTGCGAGGACAGCCGTGTGAGTTCAAAAATTTTGGACAAGTTTGGCATCAAGAAGCCGCTGCTTATCTGTAGGGATGACAACGAAGTCAGGATTTTAGGGAAAGTTTTGGATTTTCTGAGAGAGGGGAAAAGTGTGTGCTTGATTAGCGATGCCGGCACGCCGTGCATAAGCGATCCCGGATTTAAGCTTGTACGGGCCTGCAGAAATCAATGCATAAAAGTAGAAGCCATTCCCGGACCGTGCGCAGCCGTAGTCGCATTGTCGATTTCCGGTTTGCCCACGGACGGGTTTTTGTTCGTAGGGTTTCTTCCTTCAAAAAAGTCCGCCCGAGTAAGCTTTTTTAGAAAATATGCCGAATTTGAGTACACTTTGATCTTCTACGAATCTTGCCATCGCATCACCAAATTCTTGGACGATGCCCAGGAAGTTTTTGGTCCGGAGCGTATGGCATTTGTCGCCAAGGAGCTAACCAAGCTTCATGAAACGTTTTGGATCGGTAAATTGCCTGTTGTGCGTGAAAAAATGGCGACTGCCTCAGTGAAAGGTGAATTTGTGGTCATCATTGCTCCTTCCCGTTTCGCCATGTGAATATTGCTTGCATAAGACGGATCAGTGTATTAGTTGGGAGATGTTATGATTTCAAAGGCTAAGAAATCTGTTTTAAAGACTAGGAAGCCTTCATCGGCATCGGGTGACCAATTGGTGAAAATACGTGCCAAGCCGATTGCTGCCACTGCTACCGTTGATATTCCCAAGGGAGAGGAGGTGGGGCGGAAAAAGATGGATGAAATGCAGGTGGAGGACCGCACTAATTTAACGATTTGGCAGCGGATTCAGGTTGCGCGCCACCCGGATCGCCCCTATTCCATGGACTACGTAGGGGATATTTTTTCAAATTTTCAGGAATTGCACGGAGACAGGTTATTTGCCGATGACCATTCGACTATCTGCGGAACGGCCATGTTTGGTGCCTTGCCTGTTATGATAATTGCTCAGCAAAAGGGGAGAACAACAAAGGAAAAAATTTTTCACAACTTTGGCTCACCAAATCCGGAAGGCTATCGCAAAGCATTGCGATTAATGCAACTTGCAGCCAGGTTTAAGATGCCGATTATAACTTTCGTTGATACTGCCGGAGCCTATCCCGGTGTTGGTTCCGAAGAGCGCCACGTCGCGGAGGCAATTGCTATTAATCTGCGCGAAATGGCCGCAATGGGCACGCCGATCATTTCTGTAATAATAGGGGAGGGGGGATCGGGCGGAGCACTTGGCATAGCCGTTTCTGACCGCGTTCTTATTATGAAAAATGCGTATTACTCCGTGATTTCTCCGGAAGGTTGTGCCGCTATTTTGTGGAAAGATCGCGCCAAGGCCCCGGAAGCAGCCGAAGCCCTATGCCTATCTTCGGAAAATTTGTTAAAATTTGGCATCGTTGAAGAGGTCATAGAAGAGCCATCTGAGGGGGCACACAATGATCGTAAAGCTGCTTCTCAGGCAATTAAAGCTGCTTTGGAAAAACATTTGCGTGAACTTTTGCAGATCAAGCCCGTTGATAAGTTGCTATCAGCAAGATATGCCCGTTTCCGTAAATTTGGTATGTTCATTGAAAATAAGGGTGAAAAATTAGAATAAATAGCATGAAGTTTGGCCGATTAATCCTACTCCTCTTTAACGTTTTATTCGCTACAATTTCCTGTGTTTTGATTTCCCACTTATGGCATTCTAAAAAACAGGAGACGTACATGTTGAGCCGCGTAGATGAATTGACTTCTCAGCAAAATCACCTATGCGAGGAGTTTAAATTAAGGCAAGATTATATGCGAAAGATGATAAGCGATGGAGAGTTTGTGGAACAAATTATCCGTGAAAAGACGGGGCTTTCGAAGCAAAATGAGATAATTTTTAAGTTCGGGGACTAAGGAGAGTTCATAATGGAAAAAGCGGCAAAAGAAATACGTATGCGTTTCTGCGATTTCGAGCAGGGGCATGTTTTTAAGTTTTGGGAAATTTTGTCCGATGATGAACGAATCAGGTTACTTCAACAGGCTAAGAACATAGACTTGGAATATTTTTCAAATATTATTCATTCTGTTCTCCATAAGCGGCGAGTGAATGACGACTTTTTATCAAACATTCAGCCGGCAAAGTTTATTAAATTTCCCAATAGTGAGGCAGGTTGGCAGCAATGCAGTGATATTTCTCACATTGGTGGGCAAAAGATTCGTGAGGGCAAGGTTGCTGTTTTTATGGTTGCCGGTGGGCATAGTACGAGGTTGGGGCACTCTGTTCCAAAGGGGATGGTGCCAATTACTCCGATTAAAAAAAAGCCAATCTTTCAGGTTTTTGCCGAAAAGATACTTGCCGCCGAGAAGAAGTATGAACAAAAGTTTCACTGGATAATTTTGACGAGTGACAAAACCCACAATGAAACCATGGAGTTTTTCGGTAAAAACAATTCCTTTGGTATCGAAAACATTCACTTTATAAAGCAAGGTCTAATGCCGGCAATTGATTACGATGGGAAGATCATCATGGAGGCGCGGAACAGAATTGCCATGCATCCCAACGGGCATGGTGGAGCATTAACAGCATTGGGGCAATCCGGTATGCTTTCCATGCTCGAAAATGCCGGTGTTGATACGATTAGTTATTTTCAAGTTGACAATCCTTTGGTCCGTTGTGTGGATCCCTATTTGATCGGCATCCACGCAAAAAATCAGGCACAAATTACATCACGCATGGTGAAAAAATTGTATCCGGAAGAAAAAGTTGGCGTTTTTTGCGAGTATAATGGAAAGATGCGTGTCATAGAATATTCCGATTTACCAAAGGAATACGCTATGGCTAGAACTCCCGTGGGAGATCTGCAGTTTTATGCCGGAAATACTGCCATACACGTATTTGATTTAGACTTCGTCAAGCGTTTCAATGGAGACGATATCCAATCGGAAATTCCCTATCACATGGCAAAAAAAATTATCCCCACCATAGATAATCTTGGGGAACCATATGTGCCAGATTCACCAAACGGAATTAAATTGGAGATGTTTATTTTTGATGCGTTTCCCTTTGCTGAGCGTAGTGTTATCGTGGAAAGCAATAGGAGCGAAATATTTAGCCCGGTAAAAAATAGCGAGGGTATGGATTCACCGAAGACCTGCAAACAGGACCAGTTGCGATTGTTTGCCCATTGGCTGCTACAAGCGGGAGCGGAAATTCCCGTCGATGCTACGGGATTGCCTCCATTTGACATCGAAATAAGCCCGATGTTCGCTGACAACGAAAAAGATTTCATGAAAAAATGGGTGAAGCTGGAAAATAAGCCAGCCATAGGGCCGGGACAATATATAGAATGATTTGACATTGTGCTTAATTTTTTGTATACTATCTCCATGTCTGACATGGATGGATTGGTGGATAGTGTTGATTTATTAAAAAGTACTCGGAATAATATTTGTGAATTTTTGAGCTGCGGTACTTTGCCAAGTTGGGCTCGGGATTCCGTCGTTGAATTACTAAGTAGGAAAGAAAACGGGGAGTTAAACAACCGTTTTTTCAAGACATCGGAATTTGGTACGGGTGGAATTCGGGGCCGTACAATTGCCAAGATTCTAACAAAAGCTGAGTTGGGCAATTCGAACTCGGATATTCCCGAGCATGCTTCCGTGGGCTCAGTTTTCGTGAACGATTTTAACATAATTCGCGCCACTGTGGCCCTATTCAGGTATTGCAAAAAATATTTGAACAATGCGGGATTGGCTTACGAATTGCCGTCGCTCGTAATTGCCCATGATACTCGTTTTTTTTCGAAGCATTTTTGCGAATTGTGTGCCTCTACGTGGCTCAAATTAGGCGGCCATTGTATGGTTTTTGATGGACCTCGTTCGACTCCACAGCTGAGCTTTTCTGTCAGACACTTGGGTGCTACCGCTGGGGTAATGTTAACCGCAAGTCACAACCCTTGGTACGACAACGGTTTCAAGGCATATTTTTCAGACGGTGCACAAATGGTCGACCCCCATGCGTCGGGGGTGATCAGGGAGTATGATTTGGTGACATTGGCCGAAATAGTTCCATTTTTGGACAAGGACCTGTCAAATGTTGCCACGCTGAGCAAAGACGTTGATTTTGCCTACTTTAAAGTTGTGGAAGAAACTATATTAGACCGCGATCTAGTGAAAAATTTTTCACCAACGGTAGTTTTTACACCTCTCCATGGGGTAGGAGCCGTATCGGCGTTGCCGCTCATGGAAAGGCTTGCCATCGAGCATAGCGTCGTTGAAAGTCAGAATGATTGCGATTCGCGATTTAGCACTGTAAAGTCCCCGAATCCGGAAAACAAAGAGGCGCTGAAATTAGCCGTAAAAAGAGCTAAATCATTGGGATATGAGGTTGTATTGGCGACGGATCCGGATGGCGATCGGACTGCGATTGCGGTAAAAAATAAATTTGGCAAATTTGAATATTTTTCCGGAAATGTGGCCTGGTCTCTCCTTGTAGACTATCGCCTATTAAAACTGAAGGAGCTTGGCATTTTGGATCCTTCAAACGGGGACAAGTTTGCAATTATAAAGACATTTGTAACAACACCTCTCATTGGCAAAATTGCCGCCACTTTTGGCGTCAAATGTATCAATACTTTGACAGGGTTCAAGTGGATCGGTGAAAAAGTTGAAGACTATGAGCGAAAGCTAACCGCTGCAATGAAAAACGATGGAGGGTTGGTGCCAAATTACAATGCCTCTTCGGCGGCAAAGAGACGTGAGCTGCTCCTAAAGTATTCCACCTTTTTTGTTTTTGGCTGCGAGGAAAGTTATGGGTGTCTATCCAGCGACATTGTGCGCGACAAGGATGGAGCTTCGGCAGTACTCATGCTCTGTGAACTAGCGGCTTACGCTAAAAGGCATGGCATGAATTTGTGTGAACTTCGCGACGAAATGTTTCGAAAATATGGGTACTTTGGGGAATCAGTCCTAAATATTTACTACGATGGGGCTGATGGGGCAGAAAAAATTGACAATATTTTGGCAAGTTACCGAGACTCCCGCCCAGAAACGGCTAATGGTGTCTGTGTTACAAAATTTATCGACTTCCAAAAAGATCAACTGTTCGATGAAGATGGAAAAAAGATCCCGGAGCAGAAATTTTTCTTCGTAGAGCTAGAAAATGGCTGCAAATACGCCGTTCGGGCGAGTGGTACGGAGCCAAAGATAAAGTTTTACATGTTTTGCGAAGGGAAGGTTTCTGAAAATTTAGATTCTGAAAAGCGACGCGTCGAGGCCCTGCTAAAAAAGATGAAGGAATATCTCGAGCGAGACGCCAATGAGCGGGCAAAATTTCGTGCTTGATGGAACGTTTCTAAGTTTGTAGTTCTATCCCAATGATTTTTAGTGGGGATAAGTTACTTTTGATTGCGGGTCCATGTGCATTGGAGAGTGAGTACGTTGCTTTCAGTGCCGCTGAAAAATTGGTCGAAATTGGGGAGCTATACCCCCACATTGCCGTGGTGTTTAAGGGATCCTTTGACAAAGCCAATCGCTCGTCCATACGCAGTGCGAGAGGCCCCGGATTAGAGGAAGGGCTTAAAATTTTATCCCTAGTGAAAGAGAAATATGGCCTAAAGGTTACAACGGATATACATTTGCCGGAGCAGGCCAATCCCGCGGCGAAGGTTTGCGATCTTCTACAAATTCCCGCCTTTCTTTGCAGGCAAACCGATCTTTTAATTGCTGCCGCACAGACGGGTAAGTCCGTATCCGTAAAAAAGGGGCAGTTTTTATCCCCTCAGGAAATGTACTATGTCGTGGAAAAACTACGTGAAGCCGGTGCCAAAGAGATCATTCAGATCGAACGGGGAGCGAGTTTTGGCTATAATAACCTCGTCGTTGATATGCGTTCCTTCGACATTTTGAAACGGAATAATTGTCCCGCTGTCTTTGACGCTACTCACAGCGTACAGCTTCCCGGAGTTGGAAACGGTGTGACAATGGGACAGCGCGATTTTGTGTACATTCTTGCTAAGGCAGCGATTGCAGCGGGAGCCGATGGTTTGTTTTTCGAGATTCATCCAAACCCCGATGAGGCATTGTGTGACGCGGCAAATCAACTGTCCTTCAATCATTTTGCCCGAGTTATTGCCGAATGTTCGGCCATTTGGCGCGTTTGCAAGGGTATGTCGGATAATTA
>JAIRON010000057.1 GCA_031257495.1 Puniceicoccales bacterium | reverse complement strand
TTCAATGAATTCCCCAGCGGAGATCTCATGTGTTCCCAAATAATTTATGTGTTGGGTCACATATTGTCTAAGGAAGGAGAGTTAAGGAAAGTTTTGGATTATTGCGCAGATGGGTTGGAAATTGGGGAAAATGGGAGAACCATCATAGGTTCTATGTCACAATTTTTGCCACCCGGTAGTCCACAACTGACCATAGCTGGGGCGGTATTGGCATCACTATGCACTCCCCATAGGCAACTTTTCTTGCCAACGTGCGCATTGGATTCTCTAATCAATGCCGAAACTTGCAATCATCCTGCTACTTTAGGTGAAATATATGCACAAATACTGAGCTTGGATAGATTTTATTTGTCTAGTGGATATGTAATTAGACAACTGCCCGTAGTGAATGGGCTTGTTACCGTTGATCTGAGCGGAAACGAGGCGGGTAAGGAAGCTGTTTTCAAATACTCCGGAGAAGATGGAAACCCGAACCCTTCACGCATTCAGGATTGGCAGAGCCAGGGAATTGTTTTCGATGGAAGAGAACCCAATAAATTAGGTTTGCCAATAATAAACGTAACGGACGTGTTTTTTGCTAATTTTTTTCAAAGAACTTTTAGCGATAAGGATTTTGGTAAAAAAACAAGGGACCATGGAACCATAGCCTTGTATAATGGAACTCCACAGGTAGAATCTCCACAAGTAGAAAATCCTGGCTTAATTTATTCACCCTTCATACCGGTTGATCCAGGAAATCCTAGCAAAGCTATACGTCTGTTGCAACTCTACGCAAAACAACAAAAAGAGCAAGAATTGAGTTTCATGCGTGTATTTACAAAGAATAGCAAAGGCGGGAGACACGCTGAAAATTTGGATATTGAAGCGGTACTAGCTCTTAATCCGGATGCAGTTTCTGATTTGCAAATTTATACCTTTGGAGACAGAAATTGGGTCCTTTCCAATGGACAAAGTGTGCAATTAGTGCTTCACAAAGGGAAAGATGGCAAATTAAGTATCTGTAATGATTATTCTCGTGGTGCAGAAATTGTGAGATTTCTTGTTTGTAGAACAAATTTTGAAATTGACAAAATGGCGAATCTTTTCAAATTTAGGTTGAAAAGTCAAACAAAACAATGAAAAATGGGAACAGAAGGCTATGGAAATAGGCAATTTGAGCAAAGAGTTAAATGATGATTATTTCGTGTATTCCGATTTTCCGGATCCGGAGGAGGTCAGGCAATACAGTGAAAAATTTAACAAAGAAGCACTTAAACCCATGGTGGAGTGGATTCGGAAAAGAATGGCGACACCTGATAAAATAGTGCAATATGAGGAAGTGATAAATGAGTTGGAAAAATTTTCACCAAGGTATTGCTGCGAAATGTTTTTCTGCAAAAACGTACTGCTCCCTGCGCTTAAAAAATTTGGAGTTTTACGCAGCTTGCCACCGTCACTGATCGTGGTATTGAACACGTTGCACCTCGTGCACAGCGAAGGCACGCGTTTGGTTAGCGTAGACAGGGACGGAGCCGACGTAATCTTCATGGCAGAATTTGATTCCTGGGTCGGTGGAAAAATTGTCACGGATACCTGCAAATATAGACTCCACAACTATCTTTCTCCGGAAAAATATGAGCTCACTGTCCTAGAAATAACGCCGGGGAAAGCAAAGTAATCTTTGAGGTCTCCGTTCTAAGAATGTTCTCTTTTTTCCAAAACAGCGATATTCTCAATGTGCCGCGTTTGGGGGAACATGTCGATTGGTTGCAGCTGTCTAACTTCATATTTTGTGATCAGGGACTTGATGTCCCGGGCCTGAGTATCAGGCGCACAGGAAACGTAAACAATCTTGCGGGGAGCAAAGGTTAGGATTTGTTCAATAAAGTCATCGCTACATCCACTGCGTGGCGGATCAATTATCACACAAGTGCGATCCCCTTGAAATGAAATTTGGGCGAAAATTTTGGCCGCATCTCCGGGAGTAAAGGAAATATTTGCAACGCCATTGATTTCGGCATTTTTCCGAGCAAAAAAAATTGCTTCCTGGTCAATTTCTACCCCGCGCACATCGCAAAAATATTCCGCTCCACAGATGGCAAATACCCCTACACCGCAATATGCATCCACCAAATAGTCACACCCTCGACTGACTTCCGTAACAAATTTTACCATCTTGGGCAGAACATAGGAATTATTCTGAAAAAAAGAGCCCCCTTTGAAGCGAAAAACAAATTTGCCAATATTTTGCGCAACAATGGCATTGCTATCCGTTGTAATACCTTCATTTCCCTCACGCAAAAGCAAGGTTCCTCCGCGCTTGAACGTTTTTGCTAAAACTTTTGTCCTTTCACGCACAACGCCGAGCTCTCCATTAATATTTTTTGTGGCAATGGAACAGCACTCCACATCTACCAATTTCGAATTGCAACTATTTGCAAGAAACCCAATGGGAAAATTTTTATCCTTTTTAAATTTCTGAAAATGTGGGGTAATTTTCGAACGATAGCCATAGATATGTTCGGAGTGAATGCATTCACTAACTTCCCCATTCACTCCGCCCAAGCGTAGCATTGCCTCCCTTACATGTGCCCGTTTCATACAAAGCTGGGCCGGATAAGCGATGTGTTGATACTGGCAACCGCCACACTTTCCAAATAGTGCACAGGTAGGCTCAACCCGCTTATCTGAGGGTTCCAAAACCGTTATTAGGTCTGCTTCGGAGAAATTTTTATGATTCCTAAATACCCGCACCTTGACCAATTCACCCACACACACGAAGGGAACCATAACCACCCAATTGTTTACCCTGCCAAGGCCAAGGCCAAGATTTGTAATCGTGGAGATACGCAACTCCATTTCTTCGTGGTATGCAAATGGTTTGGGAATAAAATTTTTTGGCGGCCGGGAATCCATGGAGTGAGCAAACCAGGAAGTCTTCCCTTTTCAACGCAAATTTGTCCAAAATTTTAAGCTTTCATTTTTGGGATTTTGGTGTAAAATTAGCCTATGACTGGATTCAAACGAACCCTTGGACTTGACGGGAATGGAAACAATATTGAAGCCACTGCGGAGGACGTAGCTGAAATAAAAAAACGATTGGTCGAGCTCAGGAACGTGGCCATGCCAAAAGGTGAACAATCCCCCGTTGATCACAGAATAAATTCCTTTTTGAACGAGTACTTGGGCATGAATTCCAACTATTTCTGGCTACCAAAATCATCTTTCCTTTGCGACAGATACGGAATTTCCCGCATACTTTCGTTGCCGGAAAATGGAGATGAATTTCACTGCGAATACGTCGATAGCTACCGCATATATCAAGGTATTTTAAACAACCCATCCACCGATAAGCGAACAACCGCCGGAACATTCCATATCGTTGAAGGTGGCCTTCCAGTCCCAATCGATAAAAAAGAGATCCCAAAGCAAGCTTTCGTAAATATGCTCAAAATGGCATTCAATCCACCGGATGACATGCTTGTGCTGCCATTCTCATCGGAGCAGGCAGCCAAGGATAGGATGTTCGTCTCAGCTTACTTTAAGCCCATAATATGTCCGGAAGTCGGAGGCAATATTTCTGCTAAAAATATGGAAATTCGTTTATTTTTGCCGGGAAATTTGGTTAGCATATTGGACTGTACGGAGAGTATATTCGGCAATGCCGGCTCGCCATTTTCACCTGAAAATGATGCCGCCATGGATCCGGAATCCTGGTCCGGATGTACGGGCTGCATAGTTTTTGCGCCACAGCTGCGAAAATGCAGAAAAAAGGATCTCGGTCTTCCCCATGTTTCTCTAGCCACTGAACGGCAAAGGAGGGATGGCATGTGCTGGGAAAAGGAAGATGAATTATACCACGAAGGGAATCCTTTCCGTGCCGTTGCCCGCTCAAATTCCGGCGTAATTCTCTCGATTATCGGTGACAGCTACAATGGGTATGGTAAAAAGGAAATAAAAACGCAACTGTCCTACGCGGCTAACATGTATGGCCTCTGCGAAGAGGAACATTCCGGAGGGGCGCTAGTTTTCCCCAGATATGATCTGGGCGATGAATTCAACTATGAAAAGTTTTTAAAAACTGAACTTCCATCCTTCGAAGATCTAGTAAAAACCAACGGCGACAGCATGGATCTGCGGAAGGGGAGATATGCAATCGACAAAAATTATGCTTCCATAGTCTATGTCCCGGGCAACACAACTTTCAATCTTCCGAAACTTGAAGCAAAATGGCAATGTGACGGCAAAGAAAAGATCTTGCTCATTGAGCTGGATAAGACCTACATCCTGCCAAATGGATATCGTATCCACGTAGTCAGGCCATCCTATGACGGAGGACGGTGGAAAATGGTGGGGACATCGCCGGATGCAACTTTCTGTTACAAACCTGCCACGGTGTCTGGAGGAGGGAAATCCGAAATCGCCAAATCCCTAGATATGATAATACACGGCTCGATGATGGTGGCCAATTACGATGCCGATTTTGCCCTAGTGGATAAAATTTTAAAAATGGATTTTTCGAACAGATTTAAGGACGAAAACATCAAGGATGAACGACATGTCCTCGACGAATCCCGCACCCTTGGCTCGATGATAAAACTTTTAAATTGCAGCGAAGAATACACGGACGAATACAACAATTGGCTGGGAACGATTCCTTCCCACATTAAGGAGCTAGTCCTTGCCGTAAAAACCTTTTATAAAGAAAGTTGGGGCGAAGATTGGCAGTCAAATTTTTCCGTCGACATCATCAATGGGCAGCCCGGACATGAGCTGTATTACCATCGGGAAAAACTCGTTGATCAGTATATTCGCGTTGGATTCACCCGCGAAAAAACCTGGAGAAACTTTTCTCTGCGCGAAGATTTTTACCCATCCTTTAAATTGCAATTGGCTGATGACATCACTTCCAGTGTCACCCTTCCAGCCAACGCCATCGAAGGGCTCAATCGGGAGTATGGCAACCAATCCGTAAAATTCGTGCACAATTGTGAATATCGGCTCTACCAACGCCCGGATGAAGCGGTAGTTCCAGGCTATGACCGGGAAACGGAATATGAAATTTCTAGACCGAATACGTTCACATGCAATTACAAGCCGCTTACAAAAAACGATGTGCGGAGAATGATAAACAATCGTATCCAATTTGAAAAATACAGCCAGCCAATGAAGGAATTACTCTCCAATTTCCTCAGTGATCCCCTGGCGCCGAAGTACATTGTCTGTCCCTCAGAGCTGAGAATCTTGCCCAACGGTGATGTGAGCAAAAACGAGCGTTATTTGCAAAACCGCCAGGATGTGTACGATCGAAAAGCAGTATATATTTCAAAACTGTGTATGAAGTTGTATAATGGAACAAAAAACATTGGCGACGTAAAATTTCCCGTCCATTCCATTTTAACCGGCAGGCGAAACAATCCGCCGGAAGTAAAAATACGGGCATTAAGCGTGTATAACCCATTGCATTACATGGACTTGCCCGAATTGTTTATGGAATATGCTTCCAGCATGACCGGAAAATCGCCGTCAACGACGGGAGCTGGTCTAGAAGGGGCAATGACTAAAGGCCCATTCAATGCTCTAAGCACCGTTTATGACCTAAATAATGCCTTGCTCTCATTCATACTATGCGATTACAATGGTTTTTTGTCGGCAGCGGGTTATGTTGGTCCAAAATTTCACGTGGACCATGACATTACCTACATTTTGCCAGAAATTTGGTCCCGCATGCATGTCCAGGAACGTGATCCAAAATTTTTGATCGAGCACGGCTATCTGGAAGCCTGCAAGGACTTCGAACATGATGGTAAAGTGGTGCCATTTAGCCGCATGGGCTACCGCATAACTCAAAAATTTGTAAAAATATTTGCCGGACGCGTGCTGTCATTTCCCAATTCGCTCTTTTCCGAAGAAGTGCTCCGTCCCGAAAAACAGGACCTTTCGATCTTTGCCGATAGTATGGCAAACATTGTTGAGTCGCACAAAAACGCCGCCGAGATCATAATGTCAAGCAGCGATGCTGAACAAGCCATCCCGCCGCTAAAAGCACTCCTGAACATCATGCTTTCTGAAGAAAAAAATGGCATAACGCTCAATTCTTCACAATTCAGAGATCTATTCAAACGAGAAAACGTACTGAAGAGTGAATGGTATTTGGAGCGGCTAAAGAACAGGCAGGTATATCACATCGAACATTTAAAAAGTGGCCTGCAATATCTGCGCCTCTTTGCAAAAACAAATGGATATAACAAAGAACTAAACGTTCAAGCGAGAATTGACAAAATTTCCAGAAGATTGTCTTTCGTCAGCTCTCCGGAATACATAAATAGCTTAATGGGCACAGTAGGTCGATAAACCCCAATTCAACCTTTTCCAAAAAAATCCATAGAAAACGGAGCCATCAAGCAATCTGTATCATTTTGTGTAACTATGCGCGCATAAACGGCTCATAGCACCTATATTGCTCGTCCGAAAAGGTACAAAATATTATATTTTCAATGCATGTTTCCGGATGACTTCTTAGGTATTTCATTGTGGTTTGATGGGCGATGTCAGCTGCCGCTCCATTTGGGAACCTAAACACGCCACAGGAAATGCAGCAGAAAGCCACGGATTTAAGCTTGTTATTCTCACAAACTCTCAAGCAAGATTCGTAACACCGTTCCAAATTTTTTCTATCTTCATCCGTCACTTCCCTACTTCCCACATTGGGGCCGACCGTGTGAATAATATGCTTTGCGGGCAAGTTATATCCGCCCGTTATCACCGCATCCCCAACCTCACATCTTACATTACCCCATACATCCTTGACATAGGGCAATTTTTCACACTCCTCAAGCAACTTTGGTCCAGCAGCTTCATGTATGGCTCCATCGACTCCTCCTCCCCCTAAAAGAGACTCTTTGGCTGCATTGACAATTGCGTCAACATTCAGTGCTATTATGTCTCCTCGCATCAGAGTTATCTTTGTATTTCCAATCGTTTTGCTTTTTGGCTCAATTGAACTCACGCGTACCTCCCTTCGATGAATCTCCCTAGTCTCAGGTCCTTTTTTATCGTGAGGAAACATGTCTTCGAAAGCTTCAATGGAACCAAAGCCCGTTTTGGACACTAGTGGTACTCCTCCTTTTTGCATAGTTAAATTGACCCTGGAAAAAAGCGAATCCCCTACCTTTTCTAATCCAAACATAGA
>JAIRON010000045.1 GCA_031257495.1 Puniceicoccales bacterium | reverse complement strand
ATTTGCCTAAACACGGAAAATAAGGGCTCGCATTCCGTGAATAAATGTTGACAATCCCCAGGATTTATTGTGTATGAGGCCATTTTTCGGTGCCCGATAGCTCAGTGGTAGAGCAGGTGACTGTTAATCACTTGGTCGCAGGTTCGAGCCCTGCTCGGGCAGCCAGTTTTTAGGCCATTCAAATAAAGGGATAGTGAGATATCTAGAGGAACAGGAAATAAACATCCAAGAAGTTAATTCACAAATCATTCGTAAAAAACATATTCATAAAATCAATTCACAAGAGCCAAAACTTAAACCATTGTTGTTTCTCGGAGCAAGTTTTTGAATTATCCAGAAATTTCGAATAGCTAACTAATATAAGCCGTTTCTTGAAGTACTTTTTAAACTACTCGAAAAGTATCGTATTTAACTAGTATATATTTATGCTCTGCATGGCATCAACCATGGGTAGGAAAATGGCGATTATTACGGTTCCAACTATGAAAGCTAGGGCAACGGTGAGTATGGGCTCCGTTATTGCAGCTATGATTGCTAGTTTGGTGGTGAGGTTATTTTGATATACCTTTGCCACTTCGGTTAGAGATGCGGCGAGGGAACCGGTACGCTCGCCAACCAGGATAAGTCCCGAGGCAAATTTTGACAGAGCTCCTCCAAGAGCTTCAGATAATGGTTCACCGCTTTTAATGCGCCCAATTCCGTGGGTGAATTTTTTCAGAAGATTTTTATCGAAAACGACGTTCTTTGCTATGTCCAAGCTCTCCTGAAGCTGCACATTGCATGCTAATAGCATACTCAGTGTCCCCGTAAACAGGTACAAATTGTATTCCCTCACTAGGGAGGAAATAATCGGTAGCTTGTAGGCACTGGGAGCCCTTTTTCGGATTTTGAGCAAAATTTTTAAACAAAAAAACATAGCGAATGGCAGGGTTAAAATCAGTAAAATATGCTTTCGGAAAAATGTGCAGGCTGCCACCACAATGCGCGTTAAATGGGGCAATTCTTGGTGCATTTGGGTAAAAAATATGGCCTGAAACTGTGGTATGACCACGGTGCTCAAAATTAGCAGTACGCAGACAGTTACAATGAGCACAATGCAGGGGTACACCATTGCCGAAGCAATCTTTCGCCTGACAGAAGACAATTTTTCCGAAAATTCGCACAAATGTTCCATGGCGCGTTGCGGTTGGCCGACGCGCTCAGCTGCACGGATCACATTAATTTCCGTATAGGAAAATTTGTCCCTGAATGCCGACATCGCATCGGATAGCGACCTGCCTGTGTTTATTTTGGACAGGAGCCCGTTGAAAACGAAATATTCCGCGGAAGCTTTACTGCATCCGTCCGCAATTATCAACAGTGCTTGTTCTATGGTAATTCCCGCACTGAGCAAGGTGTGCATTTGTTGAAAAAATTGCATTTTCCAATCACGGCTAAAATATTTTCTGGCGAAAAACAGCCGCAACTTCGTAAAAATGCCACCTTTTGTTTCCGAAAGTGCAGAGGAAACGCATTGTAAAAGTTTAATATCAAAATTTTTGTTCAATAGTTCCTTTCGGGCAGAATCTTCATCCCTGGCCCACAGAGTCCCGTTGACGGCCTCCCCATTATCCTTTGAAACAAGAAATCGAAATTGCATCGGGATGAATTTACAAAATTTCCTTCGAAAATAAATAACATTTTACGCGATTGATTTTTTCACGGCAGAGCGTATAGTATGCACTCATGCAAGACATAACGATTTTCAATCGGTATACGAATAAGCTCGAACGTGAAGCAATTTTTGGTAAAAAATTTTTAACTTTTGCGTATTGCAACGTCTTGGGCCGATTGACCTTCTCATCGCTGATTAAGAGAAAAATTTTTTCGATTCTGTACGGAAAATATGCCGATAGCCAAATAAGTGCGCGCCAAATTAAACCGTTTATTGAAAAATTTGGCATAAAAACTGATTCCTTGGAAAAGAAAGTGGAAGACTTCACAAGTTTTAACGATTTTTTCTGCAGAAAGTTAAAGCCAAGCGCCAGACCCATATCACCGGATCCCACTGCGGTAGCTGCTCCAACCGATGGCAGAATGCTTGCCTTCGAGTCAATTGCAAACACAACGCCCTTCTTTGTGAAGGGGGAGCAGATAAGCGTAGCAGATTTGACCAAGGATTACAGGTTGGCCAGTAAATTTCGAAATTGCAGCATGCTGATTTCCCGGTTGTGCCCCACCGATTATCACTATTTTCATTTTCCAGTGGATTGTATTCCCCAGCGCACCTACCTAATAAACGGAGAATATTCCTCCATACACCCTTTTGCCATGAAAGGTAAATTTGCAACATTTTTGCAAAACAAGAGAATGTCTACCGTTTTGCAGACGAAATTATGCGGGCAAATTCTCATGATTGAGGTCGGTGCGACATGCGTTGGATCGATTCAGCAAACATTTACACCTTTCCAAGAGGTACTAAAAGGTGCCGAAAAGGGGTGTTTTCAGTTTGGAGGCTCTACGGTGATTTTACTTTTCGAAAGGGACAGGGTTAAATTTTCCGAAGATTTACTGGCAAATACACATGATGGCATAGAAACCTATGTCATGATGGGTGATAAAATCGCCACAATAATATGAGCGGAGATGAACAAGCCATCATAAAATTCGTCGATGAGGCACTTCTAAATGCCGTTCGCCTGGATGCATCCGACATACATTTTGAGGTTTTCGAGTCAGATTTTACGGTTCGCTACCGAGTTAATGGAATCCTTACGGATCATGCAGCGGCAAATATGGATATCGGTGAGCCCGTTATGACACGCCTGAAAGTCCTGAGCAATTTGAACATTGCTGAACATCGCTTGCCGCAGGATGGAAACTTTGTCCAACAAATCAATGGCAACGGTGTAGAATTTCGCATATCCACATTGCCGACGCAGTTCGGTGAAAGCGTGGTGCTACGTGTTCTGCAAAGCAATAAAAATATCGCTAGCATACACGAGCTGTGTAAAACAGACCATATTTTCGAAAAAAATCTCGAAAAAATTATGCATAGTAGAGGAATAACACTGCTAACCGGACCGACCGGTTGCGGAAAAACCACGACACTTTACAGCATTTTAAATGAACTCAATGGGGATGATGTCAAGATTTTGACCTGCGAGGATCCGGTAGAGTACGTCGTCGATGGTATTTCCCAAAGCAGCGTCAACGCGGACATAGGGTTTTCGTTTAACAATGTGCTGCGGTCATTTTTGCGACATGACCCGGATGTAATCCTCGTCGGAGAAATACGCGATCGGGAAACTGCAGAGTTAGCGATTAGAGCAGCGCTAACCGGACACACCGTTTTCTCGACATTGCACGCCAACGATGCTGTCAATGCGATCCCTCGTTTGCTAGATCTCGGAATCGATAGAAACATGCTAGCCGAAGCTGTGATTTGCATAATTGCGCAAAGATTAATTCTAAATGACGCAATTTCGCAGGAAAATCCTCGGGGAAGAAAGGCAATTTTCGAAACATTGATGATCTCAGAAACAATCAAGCAAGCCATAAAGTCTAATCTGCCAACCAAAGAAATTTTAGCACTTGCGATGGAACAGGGCATGGTGCCTTTATCAAAATTTGCTCAAAATTCACGTTGAAAATCTTAGCAAAGAAGATAGTTAATCTCCTTTCCATGAAAAAGTTTTTTCTCACAACCGCGATCGACTATGCCAATGGAAGGCCACACATTGGTCATGCCTACGAAAAAATTTTAGCCGATGTTATAGCACGAATTGCACGCCTATCGGGAAAGGACGTATATCTGATGACCGGGCTCGATGAACACGGTCAAAAGGTTGAACAAAGCGCCGTCAGGCGGAAAATTTCCCCAAAAGCCCTCTGCGACGAAGTGGCCGATGATTTTAAATCTCTCTGCAACACACTAAACGTGAGCTACGATCACTACATAAGAACGACGGACAAATATCATAAGGAATTCGTGCAGAAGTGCTTGCAAAAATTGTTTGACGCCGGCGAAATATACAAAGCTAAATACACGGGACTCTACAGCCTAAGTGCGGAAAGATTTGTTCAGGAAAAGGATAAAATAAATGGCGAGTGGCCGGCTGACTATGGGCAGATTACTGAGATTACTGAAACGAATTATTTCTTTCGACTGAAAGAGCATCAGCAGTGGTTGATCGACTACATAGAAACACACCCCAATTTCATATACCCAACATTTCGCGCCAAACAGGTCCTTGAGTTTCTCAAGGAGCCGATCAATGACCTTTGCATATCGCGGCCAAAAGAGCGCTTATCCTGGGGAATTGAAATTCCCTTTGACAGGGAGTACGTAACTTATGTCTGGTTTGATGCGCTTTTAAACTACATTTCCGGAGTCAACTTTGACGGCAAAACCGTAGATGATTATTGGCCAGCTGATTACCAGATAATTGGGAAAGACATCCTTGTGCCTGCCCACAGCGTGTATTGGCCGATCATGTTAAATGTCCTCGGCTATGATCTCCCCAAAACTCTACTCACCCACGGTTGGTGGCTGTCATCCGGCGAAAAAATGTCAAAAAGTCTTGGCAATGTGGTTGATCCCCTTGAATGCATCGAACTGTTTGGTCCCGACTCATTTCGCTATTACCTTATGCGTGAAATGAATGTGGGGCAAGATTGCGATTTTAACTTAGATAGGTTTGCCACGCGCTACACCACTGATCTGGGGAACGATCTTGGGAATCTTTTGAGCCGTGTTGTCAACATGTTACACCGATACTGTGGTGGGATAATTCCGGAGCTCGGCGAGGATAGTCCCGTGACTGAAGAGTTGCGTAGCCTATGGAATGCAACGAAGCGCAGTGTCCTAGCCCAATGCGAAATTCTCGCTTTTAACTCAGCTTTAGGAGATTTATTTTCCTTTATAGCTTCCATAAACAAGTTCATCGAACAAAATGCACCGTGGAAGCTAGCGAAGTCATCGGAAAATAAAGATCAAGTGAAACTGAAACTTACATTGGCGGCAGCGGCTGAAAGTATAAGATTGGCGGCATTGCTGCTCGCTCCAGTTATGCCATCAACGGTACCAAAAATATTGGATGCACTCGGAACAAATCCAGAGATAAAATGGGATAATCTCGACTTTGGCAACCATTTGTCGGGTAAAACCGTAGTCAAAAATGTAATACTTTTCCCGCGACTAGAAACAAACTCATAGCTAACATAACTAACAATGCCAGATAACATCAAAGTTTACAGGCTGCATGGATGGAGAAAAGTGGTGTTATATCCGGTTGTACTTTGCATGAAATTATTTGCTAGTACGCTGAGGATTAGATTGTCGGAGCGGACGAAAAAATTTTCGAGGACACACAATTATGGTGCGATCATGGCGTTTTGGCATCAAAATCTTTTTCTAATCTGGAAGCTAAATTCCCTGCTAAAATGCCGCCTGCCGATGTATGGGTTGATCAGTCCTTCCAATGATGGGGCCTGGCTCAGTGCGTTCTTTTCTCTGATGGGCATAAGAAGTGTCCGAGGATCAAGCGGCAAACGGGGGCTACCGGCAATCAACGAGCTTCGGAAAAAATTAAAACAGGGAGCAAATGTAGCCATTACACCCGATGGCCCCACTGGTCCGGCAAAGAAGTTTAAAAACGGTATCTCTGTGCTCGCGCTCCACTCAAGGGCGGACGTTTTTCTCTTAGCCATTGAATATGAAAGTTTCTGGACATTGAATACTTGGGATAAATTTCGCATCCCAAAACCGTTTTCCAAAATATTTATCGATTATGAAAAATTTCCCTACGAAGACATACAAAATCTCACACCGACAGAGGCCAGTTTGCGATTCGAGCGCGCACTCCAATCGATGGAAATTTCTCAGTCGAAAAGTCGCTAAAGGCTACGATCATTTTTCATAAGCAATGGGGCATAACATCCTGAAAATTAAAAAATTAAGCAAGCACAAAGCAGAAGAAAGAATTTTTATTTGGTCTTAACTTGACGAAGCATTGAATTGCTAGTACAAGTCAATATCAATGAATGTAAATACATCGAGTGTGCCATGGAATGCGTTGAAATTAAAGCCATACGAATCAATTTGTACAACGAAGTCTCGGGATTTTTCAGTGATTCTCCATGATGAGAATGCGAATGTAAAGGCTTGCATCAAAAACGGCCAAGCCATAGACAGAGATCTGGTCGTTGCGGATAACAATCACCGCGCGAAGCTAAAAAAACGTACCACTAATATCGAAAACTGCGGAAAAGAAGCAAGCAACAATAAGGAAGCGACGAAAAATTTAGGAAAAGGGAATTTTTCTGCCATTGACGGTGAAAATATTTCCCACGAGAAAAAATATATGGAATGCAGCCTTATTCGGTGTATGAAAAATATAATTAAAAGATTATTTTTAAGGTGCATCAAAATTCTCGCAACAAAACTTGCTGGAGCGATCCTTGGTAGCGTTAAAAATTTTTAATATTTTCTTCACCAGCTTAACAATTTTTTCGTACAAATGAGTTTGTGGATCGTTTCCATCAGCAAAGGAGATCAGTTTACTGTTTGAATGCACGCCTCAGCCGAGGAAAAATTCTCAATCGAAAAATTGTTAATTTTTAGAAAACATCTTTCAAAACGGCCAAATTAGAGCCGATTTTTATCTTGTAAACGGCAGTGTGATAATTTTAGTGGCCGCATTAGCGGCGCGGTAGCCAAGTGGTAAGGCCGAGGTCTGCAAAACCTCCATGCGTCGGTTCGATTCCGACCCGCGCCTCCATGGTTTTTCATCTTGTGTATATGTGAAAAAACAATTACACTTCTTTTTCTAGAGAAAAAGTATGGGTCAAGACTTTAAGATTAAACGGTCGGTTGGGTGTTTCCTACACATCAGTTCCTTGCCAAGTGAACAAGGCATTGGGTGCTTCGATGATCACGGGAAGCGATTTATAGATTTCTTGGCATCCTGCGGCATGTCCTGCTGGCAGGTATGTCCATTTACGCCTACGACCATTGGTGATTCCCCATATCAGGGAACTTCCGCATTTGCTGGAAATCCCTTTTTCATAAATTTACAAAAACTTGTCGACGAGAAATATTTGGAACAATCGGACATTGATTCATTAAAGTCATTGAGCCGGATGCAAACGGACTACGGCGCCATATACCATACCCATTGGCCGATATTTACCAAGGCCTATGAAAATTTTTCCAAATGTGTAAATATTGACGAAAATTTTGCAAAATTTTGCAAAAATGAAACCCTTTGGCTGGACGATTATGCGCTGTTTATGGCTTTAAAGAAAAAGTTCAACAATCAGGAATGGCCAAAGTGGCCCAAAGAGTTTAGGACAGCTAAACTGGTACGGGAAAATTTAAAAATTTCCCCGCAGATCAGTTCCGACATTGGCTTGCATAAATTTCTCCAATGGAAATTTTCCGAACAATGGTCCGAAATTAGAAACTACGCCCATAAAAAGGGCATAAAAATAATAGGAGACATCCCAATTTTTGTCGGACTTGACAGTGCGGATGTATGGGCGAATAGCTATCTGTTCAAAATCAGTGAAAATGGCAAACCAAGCGTTGTGGCCGGGGTTCCTCCCGATGCTTTTTCCCGGGATGGCCAATTGTGGGGTAATCCCGTTTTCAATTGGAGACATTTGGCCATAACTGGATACGAGTGGTGGATAGACAGGCTTAGTAGAAACTTTGACATGTTCGACGTGATTCGACTGGATCACTTCCGCGGATTTCAGGCAACGTGGGAAGTAGGCGCTTCTGAAAAAACAGCAATTAAGGGAAAATGGGTACCAACTGCCGGCATGAAGTTTTTCGAAAAAATTGGTAAAATTTTCCCGTTTTCCCGTTTCATTGCAGAAGATTTGGGCTGCATCAATGAAGAAACCAGACTAATGCTCGCCCAAACGGGTTTCCCGGGAATGAATGTTCTCCACTTTGCCTTTGATGGCCAAAGGAATAATAGATATTTACCCCATTTTCACGAAAAAAACAGTGTGCTTTACCTCGGAACGCATGACAATGATACCACCAGAGGATGGTTCGAATCGCTGCCAACAAAGAATTATGTCAGGGAATATATGCGTTCCGATTGCTCCGACATTACCTGGGATCTGATAAAAAAATCTTTCGAATCGGTATCAAATCTGCTTGTGCTCACAATGCAGGATATTCTAAATCTCGGTTCAGAGGGAAGGTTTAACACTCCCAGTACTACGTCGGGAAATTGGACATGGAGGTTGCTAACAGAGCAGCTGGACACACTGAAGCAATGCGGCACTGATAAATACCTACGCCACCTCTCTGAGGTATACGGCAGAATTTAGCACGTCTCAAACATGTAACTTTTTTCCAAAACATGACCCGCCAAAATTCACAAATAAAAAACTACACCTCTCCCATGAGAGGTACAATAAAATGGTCACTGAGCAGAACTTTTTTGCAAAAAGCCTAGGTCGAATAAGCTGTCTTCAAATTCCGCATCAAAATCCGATTTAACAATGGTAATTTTGGCACGTTCCCGAGTAAGAGCATTAAAAATTTCCACTGTCTTTGGCTCCCAAGAGTCATCTTGTTTGCGCAAACTTAACACCCGCTGCCTGGAAAGCATTTCCTGTTTGCTTCCGAGATATTCTATCTCCAGTGGTTGAAAAAATACATTGTCAATCGACATTCTGACGTATTTTACATTGGCTTTGAGTATATTATCTTTCACCTTTACAAGAAATTGCTGCGTTGTACGCCCGCAAACTTTTCTTGGACCGCAGTATTTAAATGAACAATTTGGACCTAAAAATGGTAACAACAAATCATTTGGTGAGTACAAAGTACCGGATATGAATGGCTCATTGGAATTAAAAGTTTTAGTAAAATTTGCCAATGTTTGGCCATTTTTTAGAAGAAATTTTCGATAATTTCCAGCTTTGTCTTTAATCTCAACATAATAATTTTCTTCCCCTTCAACTTTATGGTGTAAAATTACCCCCTTGCCGCTAGCAGGAGAGGCTTGCTTTGAAGAAGACTCCACTTTAAACTTGAGCATGAAATCATTTTGATTGCGATTTTGCAAAAATTTTTTAAAAAAAACGTTTGCTTCATCATCGGATAACAAACTCGTTCCTTTATGCCTACTCGTAGAAGAGCATTCAGCATTGAGTAAAAAGGTAAAAACTAAAACGACTTGCCAAATTAATTTTTTCATTTTTTAATAATCTCCGTAAATGTTGGTAAATTGCCCTTTCCCAATACTGTCGCTCGCATGGTTTTTTGTGAAACATACGCTATCGTCAGAAACAGCGATGCAATAAAAAATGTAAAATTCGCAAATTGCACAGCACGTGAAAGCCTTCGTTGTTGCACCTTCAAACACTGATTTCGCTGCACAGCCGCTAAGTAAAATTCCTAAATCATCATTGTTACTCGAACTCGACCGTTGCATCAAAACTTTCAATGTGACGAAACCGCTCCTGCAAACCAAAAGGTAAGTCAGGAGAAGAATCAGAAAACTGTACATGATCACATCGTAGTGACGTTTTTCTCGAAAGCAAGAAAATTTAAAAAAAATTAAAAAATTTCATTGGCAAAGTGTTTTCTCTGTGATGATTACAGAAAATTCGGTCTCAGAGACAGCATTGAGCGGAACAATATGACATGGTTTTACAGGGACGATTGCTTTCTTTGTTTGCTAGCTTGGTTTTTTTCACAAACAAATCTTTCTAGCAGAAAAAGAAGGAAGTTCCCCAAATTATGCTTTAGGTGGCTTTCCGCATAGTTACATTGGAAATCTTTTTAGTAAAATGACTTCAAAACTTATTTCTTTTTATTCTCGAGCATGGGAACAGAACCAGGCTGCACAGTGCTTAGCTTCTTTTAGCATAAAAAATTTTTCACTACCACATTTTCTAAAAAACAGGCCTAATTTGCCATATTTTGGAAAATTTCATTAATCTTTTATGTTTTTTATATTTAGAAAGTTGCCGCAAAAATTAACTACCTCAACCAACGAAGCTATGGAAAAATCTAAAAAAAGTCCTTTAAATTGTCTATTTATTTATTTATTTTATAATTTATGCTTGTGTTTGGCGGTAATACAATTTGTGTGCGAACTTACGCAAAAAAGGAATAGATATGAATGTGACACCGACACCTAAGCTTATCAAACCGCTTCCTTCGCCCAGGGAAGCTGGTCAGCGAGTTTGTGGTAATCGCGTCGAACGAGACGTAAATCAACCACAAATTTTCCAAAAACTTAGGCAAGGTATCGTGGGACAAAAACTTAATCCCCATGGGACAAAAACTTAATCCCCAGAGCCGAAAGATTTTTTCTCATAAACCGCTGTCTCCTTTTCCCGAACCGACACCTTTTTCGCCTGGTCAAGAAACTTCAACGAACTAGTTAGGGGATGTTTCTCCATTACTTCAAGCTTCGGAACATTCACTGCAAAATGATTCGGATGATCCTGATATTTTTTAATACTCAAAAATTTAGCAATTCCCATCTGCCTCGAAAATTCGAAGCAAAGTGTCCGTTAAACTCCTAGAATGCGTTGCATGCGCTTAAAGTGAATGCTCAGGATTTTTTAAAAAAAGAGAAGTCATTTTGTGCACTGCAAGAAATTTTGTTTTTGGCACGAAATTTGCTACATGTTTCTAGCGTAGGAACTATAAAAATATGAGTGCAAATAAAAAATCTGGAAAGGTATTGGGAATTGACCTTGGTACGACAAATTCCTGCATGGCTGTGATGGAGGGCGGCGAAGCTATCGTTATCCCAAATGCGGAGGGAGCGCGGACCACACCATCCGTCGTGGCTTTTACTAAGTCGGGAGAACGTCTTGTTGGTCAGGCGGCCAAGCGGCAAGCTGTCACAAATCCACAGAACACCGTATTTTCAGCTAAAAGATTGATTGGGCATAAGTACGGTGAAATCAAGGAATTGGCAAAAAACATGCCCTTCAAAATAGTAGAGGGTAAAAATGGTGACGCTTGGATCGAGTGTGAATGCGGGGGCAAAAAGGAGCAGTTTTCTCCGGAACAAATTTCCTCCATGGTGCTTGCCAAGCTCAAGGCGGATGCGGAAACTTACCTCGGCGAAACGGTGACTCAGGCCGTTATCACCGTTCCCGCCTATTTTAACGATGCCCAGAGGCAGGCAACGAAGGATGCTGGCAAAATCGCCGGACTAGAAGTGTTGCGCATAATTAATGAGCCCACAGCAGCTTCACTGGCCTATGGACTTGACAAGAAAAAAGACGAAAAGATTGCTGTGTATGATCTGGGCGGTGGCACCTTTGATATTTCCATCCTTGAAATTGGCGATGGAGTGTTCGAGGTTAAGGCAACGAACGGAGATACGCTGCTGGGGGGCGATGACTGGGATTCCCGTATAATAAATTGGTTGGCAGACGAATTTCAAAAGGGAAATGGTATTGATTTGCGCAAGGATTCAATGGCTGCTCAGCGTCTGAAAGAAGAAGCGGAAAAAGCCAAGATAGCGCTGTCTTCGTCCCAACAAGTGGACATCAATTTACCCTTCATAACTGCCGATGCCAGTGGGCCAAAACACCTGAACGTCACCCTAACCCGTTCAAAATTGGAGCAGCTGTGTGACGACTTGTATGAGCGAACAATCAAGCCGTGCAAGGATTGTTTGAAAGATGCCGGCATAGCCGTTTCCGACATATCGGAGTTGGTTTTGGTGGGCGGAATGACCCGTTCGCCGCGAGTCGTTGATATTGCCAGAGATTTTGCGGGCAAGACACCTCATCAGGGAGTGAATCCGGACGAGGTAGTCGCCGTTGGTGCTGCTATCCAAGGTGGCGTACTTAGGGGTGAAGTTACGGATATACTGTTACTCGACGTTACCCCATTGACACTGGGCATCGAAACGGCGGGAGGCATATCTACGCCTATGATTGAGCGCAATACTACGATCCCCACGAAGAAAACGCAGGTCTTTTCCACCTACGCTGAAAATCAAACCGCCGTTGATATTCACATTTTACAGGGAGAACGTCCATTGGCTCGGGATAATAAAACCTTGGGAATGTTCCGCTTGGACGGCATCCCCTTGGCGCCGCGTGGAATTCCACAAATAGAGGTGACTTTCGACATTGATGCGAACGGTATTTTACACGTTACTGCCAAAGATAAAGGCACGGGCAAGGACCAGAAAATCACCATAACGGGGGCTTCCGGACTTTCCGAAGAGGAGGTTGAGAAGCTGCGAAAGGATGCAGAGAAATACGCCGAAGAAGATAGGAAGCAAAAGGAAAAAATTGAAGCACGGAACCAACTGGATCAGTTTATATACCAAACAGAAAAGCAGCTCAAGGAGCTCGGTGGCAATTTATCTGAGGACAAAAGGAAAGAGCTCGAAGGCGCAGTTTCCGATGCTAAGAAGGTATTCGAGAATCAAGATGCAAGCGTTGGAGAAATAAATTCCGCGCGGGAAAGCTTGACCGCTAAGTTCCAAAGCGTGGCTCAAGAACTATATTCCAAAGCTGCACAGGGAGATCAAGCGCCTGGCAACCAAGGAGATAATGCGGCAAATTCGGCCAACCACAAAGAGGGTGATAACGTTGTTGACGCAGATTTTGAAGTTGTCGATGATGACAAAAAATAGAAATTTAATCCAAATTAATTAAGATTATGAAGAAAAAAATTAGACCGTTAGGAAGTCGTGTCCTCGTTAAAAAGATTGAGGAAACGGAACAAGTTAAGGGCGGGATTATTATCCCCGATGCTGCCAAAGAGGCTTCGCAACAAGCTGAAGTTATCGCCGTTGGATCTGGAAAAAATGACGAAGGCAAGGTGATCGAGTTCGAAGTTAAAGTCGGTGATCGAGTTCTCGTGAGTAAATATGGAGGCACTGAGTTTAAAGACGATGACGAAACCTTTGTTATCTTCCGCCAGGATGATATTTTAGCGGTTATTAGTTAATAATTAATTAAAGTTTAAGGAAATATATTATGGCTAAACAATTAATATTTGAGGAACAGGCACGAAAAAGTATACTGTCGGGCGTAACCCAATTAACTCAAGCAGTCAAAGTGACACTCGGGCCAAAGGGGCGCAATGTTGTCATTGACAAAAAATTTGGTGCTCCAAGTATCACCAAGGATGGTGTCACCGTTGCCAAGGAAATCGAGCTGAAGTGTCCCTTTGAAAACATGGGGGCACAGATGGTCAAAGAAGTCGCTTCCAAGACGTCGGATAGTGCCGGTGATGGCACAACAACGGCTACAATCCTAGCGGAAGCGATTTATCGCGAGGGACTGAAAAATGTTGCCGCAGGGGCAAACCCTATTTTTATCAAGCGCGGCATAGACAAAGCCGTTACCGTTGCCATTGGGGAATTAAAGAAAACTTCCAAAAAAGTGGAAGGTGATGAAATTCGCCAGGTCGCTATCGTTTCAGCCAACTGGGACAATGAAATCGGTCAAATCATCGCCGAGGCCATGGAGCGCGTAGGTAAGGATGGAACGATTACGGTTGAAGAAGCCAAAACAATAGAGACTACCCTCGATGTCGTTGAAGGCATGCAGTTCGACAAAGGTTACCTAAGCCCCTATTTTGTCAACAATTCGGACAGTATGGAGTGTGTTTTGCAAGGTGTTTACGTTCTCATTTTTGAGAAAAAAATCTCAAATTTAAACGACTTGCTTCCCACACTGCAGGCCGTTGCTCAGTCCGGGAAGCCCCTTATGATTATTGCCGAAGATGTTGAAGGTGAGGCGCTTGCAACTTTAGTTGTTAATAAATTACGCGGTACTTTAAACGTTTGCGCCGTAAAAGCTCCTGGGTTTGGAGATCGCAGGAAGGCCATGCTGGAGGACATCGCTATTTTGACCGGAGGCAAGTTCATTTCCGAGGACTTGGGTATTAAACTCGAAAATATTACGCTCGCCGATCTCGGCCAAGCAAAGCGCATAACTGTTGACAAGGATAGTACGACCATTGTGGAAGGAAACGGTTCCAAGGGCGACATAGATGGCAGAGTAAAGTTGATCCGGAAGCAAATCGAAGATACAACCTCTGACTATGATCGGGAAAAGCTACAGGAACGTTTGGCAAAGCTCGCCGGCGGTGTAGCAGTCATAAGCATAGGTGCGGCTACCGAACCGGAAATGAAGGAAAAAAAGGATCGCGTCGACGATGCGCTCCATGCCACCCGTGCTGCCGTTGAGGAAGGTATTTCCGTTGGTGGAGGCGTTGCTCTCCTGCGTACCCACAAAGCTATCAGCGCTCTCAAGCTTGAGGGTGATGAGGCAATCGGGGTTGATATTGTGCGTCGCGCCATCGAAGCTCCCCTTCGCCAGCTCTGTCAAAATGCGGGAGTCGAAGGATCTTTGATCGTTCAAGAAGTTCTTCGTGGAGAGGGGCCCTTCGGTTATAACGTTGCTACTGGAAAGTTCGAGGACCTGATGAAGGCCGGAGTGGTTGACCCAACCAAGGTCACCCGTTCTGCGTTGCAAAATGCTGCCTCCGTGGCCGGATTGTTGCTTACGACGGAGTGCATGATTGCCGATTTGCCGGAGGAAAAGTGCGATTGCAAGGCTCCAGCAATGGGAGGAATGGATGGTATGATGTAACAACCCCTCCAAATCTAAATTAAATATTGAATACACAAAGCGCCTCAATGAATTGGGCGCTTTTGTGCATTTGTTCATAGCAACTTTTTGTACTTCTAGTTCCTTAGAGGGCTTTACACAGAAACGGGCACCACCTCGGGAACCTCTCTTATGGGGTCGTATATTACGAAAACTTTGTTTCCGTTCCTATCAAATGCAGCTTTTCTAGCTACCATATGCCCTGGCCTTTTCTCCAACATTATTCCATTTTTGAACGTTCTTTCCCAAGTATCGATTGATGTACTCTCCCTTGACTCCTCAAAAAGTGGGCTCGCTATTTTACTGATTCCTGCAAAGCGTTCGGGCAAACTTAAGCTGCCAATGTAAAGTCCAAGGGAGCCGGCTTTAGCCACAATATTTCCGGCAAGAGTCAAAATGCAGGCCCCAACAAAGTTTTGAACTGGTCGCAATGACAACAAATTGGGAGCTTGTATGCCCCCTTGGCTAAAGACCTCCCTTATGGCGCACATTCTTTCATATGCGCGTAATAATTCCTTTTGGCAATTTTCTATTTCAGCTTTATTTATGCCAGGGTTTGTTGCCTTTCTATTTACAGTGTCAATGGCAGTTTGACATTGTTCTATGCGCCTTTCAACTTCTTCTTGTATCGTTGGAGCTGCTCGCCAACTATGGCTGGAAAACGCAGGATTAGATAATTTTTCAGCATCTGCATGCTCCCGCAATTTAATTCTAACTTGCTCAATTTCCATACTAATGGCATCGCTTAGTAGCTTAATATTACCAACGAATGCCGTAGACAACGCGGTGAACATACTAACAGCAACGCACGTATTCAGATAATTTTGCTCAAAATTCTGCTGCACCTCAGAATACAAATTGCTTATCTGCAGAGAAGCAATACAATTACCTGTGCCCTCCCTCAAAAATGCCTTTAGGAAATTTTCTCCATAGGCTAGCATGCTAAACATTGTGGATATGGCCAGCAGATCACTCTCCGCTTTAGGGTTATGATTGTCAAAATTATTCAATATCTCGAGGAACATACGCTGTTCATCTTCTGATAATTGATCAAAATTTCCAACGGCAGCTTCCCAAATATTTTCTGGCAGTATTTGCCGATAGGTTGCTGGACTCTCACTTTTGCGCAATCCGGTACCAATGAACCTTTCGAAGGGCCTAAGTTCTCCGGGGATATTCGCAGGTAAATTTAATGGTGAAAGCTCTTCCGGTTGTCTGAGATATTCCATCCCTTGGGACAGGCGAATAACATCCTCTTGCTGTGGGATTTGTTGAGGAATTGCTGGGGCTGGGCCAACTTGCCTTCTGTGAAACTCAAGTCTTCCGTGGTTGGGAGGCAAATTTGACAGTGAAAGCCTCCGTGATTGGGCAAAACGTCCTCCGTCTAGGGGACCAGGATTTGGATTTGTTGGTCGCAAGTGCGGATTTTCGATTCCGTCCGAATTCATTTGGTGTAAATAATGTGATGACATGGCCGTATATTTTATATGAAAAAATAAAAAAAACAACATTTTTTTATTTTTTTTAAATTTTATCTTTGAAATTTTACAATTTTCCCATGAAAAAATTTGATGACAGTGGTAAATTTGCCAGGTCTGGCAAAGAATCTAGCATTGCCTCCGGTGTATTTTTTATTTTCATTTTTTCATGGAAATTCCCTTGAATTTAAGTATTGGAGAGCTGATTAGCCGCCCTAACCGCTTTATTTTTGAGGGCATTTCTGCTGGACGGGTTCAACGGTGGCATTGTCCGGTAACTGGTAGCATTGGCCACGTGGAAGATTTTCGCAGCATACCATGCCTATTTACTCCGGCGATCGACACTAGAAAGCGCACAACGGAGGGGACCGTGGAAGCCATTTCGCTGAATCAGGGTTTAGATTGGATTGGCATAAATCAAAATCACATTAATTGGTGGATTGAATGCTTTTTGCAAAAAAATGCTCTGATACACATGCTTAACAGTGCAGGATGTCTCGTGCGCCACGAGGTTCAAATCGGCGATTCTCGCATAGACTTAGTGGTGGAAAATGGAGAAAAGCGCACATTCTTGGAACTTAAAACACCCATGCGCGATCTACTTTTATCCCCAGGCGCCAGCTTTACGCGCCCTCCTTCGCCCAGCTATTTCGATCGCGGCCTGCGTCACTTTGAAACGCTAGCTGATCTTGCAAAGGCTGGGCATAGAGCTATTGTTGGCCTCTGTTTCATGTACGATGCACCTCTGTTTTCTTCGCCTGCCCGCGACAAATGGAACGCAAAAATCATCGACACCATTAAAAAGACCAATATGAGCGGAGTTGAAAATTGGCAAATTAACCTGAAAATTTCACCAACTTCGTTGAAAGTTACCCTATGTAAAAAATTACCCTTCTACCCGACCTAGGAAAAGGGCCTTTGGCCATTTCTAATTGGCAAAACCTATTAAAGGGGAGTGAATTGCAAAAATTTCCTGGTAAGCTTTTACCATTTTTTACTCAGAAAATTTTTGGATTTTTTATGTCCAAAACTTAAACATTGCAACCTTCCAAATTACATTTTGAAATAAAAGCTTCTTCGTCCCAAATTTCTATTTTTAGCTCCTGAGCTTGTTTGAGCTTGAGTCCGGAATCTGAGCCACACAGGACGACATTAACTTTTTTAGAAACGGCATTGGCAACGCGTCCTCCGTTTGCTTCGATAATTTCCTTCGCTTGAGCCCGGGTAAATTTCTCCAATGTGCCAGTTAAAACGAATGTTTTTCCTTGGAGAAGTTGCGCAACTGCACTGTGAACGGCCGGTTCGGCAAACAAGCAAACTCCGTGTCGTTTCAATTGTTCAAGAATAGTTTGGTTACTTTTATTAGAGAAAAAATCGATGATTGATTGCATGGTTTTTTCTCCAATCCCCTCAACATCAGCTAATTCTTCCTTCGATGCGGAAGAAATTTTATCTATCGATGGAAATTTTTCGCAAAGCCCCTTTGCAGTTTGTTCTCCGATTCCGAAAACTCCCAATCCATTGACAAGTCGCCATAGCGGGCGATTTTTGCTTAAGTCTATGTTTCTTAGAATGTTAAGCGCTGATTTTTGTCCTAATTTTGGTAGCGAAACCATATCGTCATAAGTTAAAGCGTATATATCGGCAACTGTTTTCAATTGTCCATTTTCGACCAATTTTTCGATAACTGATTCACCGAGATTGTCGATGTCCATGGCAGATTTTGAGGAAAAGTAAGCAATCTTACACTTTAGCTGAGCCTGACACAGTGGGTTTGGGCACCGCCATGCCACTTCATTTTCCCGCTGAACTAGTTTGTAACCACATGATGGACAACGTGTTGGAAACACAAAGGGCCTACAATCATTTCCACGCTTTGCCATATCAACGGACACTATGGCCGGGATTATTTCACCTGCTTTTTCAAGAAAAACGTAGTCGTTTATGCGAATGTCTTTCTTCTCAATTTCTTCTCCATTGTGCAACGTCGCACGGGAAACGATGCTGCCGGAAATCTCAACAGGCTCCAAATCAGCTACGGGTGTAACGACACCGGTGCGACCCACTTGAAAATTTATGTTTTTTAATTTCGTTGATACCCGCTCCGGTGCAAACTTGTAAGCAATTGCCCAACGGGGAGCCTTGGCGGTGCTACCCAAAATCCCGTGTAAATTAAGTTCATTTATTTTTAAAACGGCGCCATCGGTCCAATATTTAAAATGTTTTCGCTCAAAATTCAGGGCGTTGACACAATCCCAAGCTTTGTTTATATCTTTCGCAGCCCAGTATTTTTCCTGCGTTGGGAACCCCCAGACAGAAAGTTGCTCCAAAACACCCCCTTGCGTTCTCAGAAAATTGTCATCTGAAACATACCCCATTGCGTAAACTATGATTTTCAAATCCCTAATTTGCACATCCTTGGAGTCCAATGATTTTACCGTACCAGCAGCTAAATTACGCGGATTTGCATATTCCTCGAGGCCCTGCTCCCGCCTGTGTTCATTGGTGGCTTCAAATGTTTTTTCATCTATAAAAACTTCTCCCCGTATCTCAATTTTCGTTGGGCAGTGGTTCAGCTTTCTTGGCAAAGATTTTATGGTCAAAATATTATTTGTAACATCATCGCCGAGCGTTCCGTCGCCCCGTGTCAGGGCGTGCACCAGCGCGCCATTTTCGTAAATCAAATTGATGGCAATGCCATCGATTTTAGGCTCGATGATATAACTATAGTTTTGCCCGTGAAGTTGCTTTTCAACCCTCCCGTCGAAGGCAATCAGTTCCTCTTTTGAGTAGGTATTCGCCAAACTCTGCATGGGACTTAGATGGGGCTGCTTTTGAAATTTGGTTGCCAAATCATTGCCCACCAAATTTTCCTTCGTTTTTACGCCGAAATTTATTGCAACTTGTTCCAATCTAAGAAGTTCTGCTTTTAAGCAATCGTATTCAAAATCGGAAATCTGCGGCTTATTGTCCCGATAATACAACCTATCATGCATGGCAATATCGTCACGTAACTGTCGAAGTTTCCTTTCAAATTTTCCACGATCCTGCCTGTTAAATCTCGTATTCATCGTTGTTTTTTATTAAAAAAATTGTCGCCTTGTTTTTTCCAAGATTAAAGTTAGCTTTCTAAGCTAAATTCAAACTATGAAATTTTCAATTGATAAAGCTGCGTTCGTTAGTGGCCTACAGCAGGGCATAAACGTTGTGTCGACCAAGTTGGTCATGCCAATTTTGAGCAATGTGTTGATAGAGGTAACGGGTAATGAAGTTGCTTTCACAACTACCAATCTTGACCTTGGGATTCGCTGTAAGGTTAAAGCAAACGTCGAATCGGAAGGAGCGATAACTTTGCCGGCGAAAAAAATGGCCACAATTATTCGTTCTTTGCCGTCGGAAACGGTACATTTTGAGCTAAATAACTCGCGGGTACGCATTTCATCCGGCAGCTCACACTTCGAAATTATGGGCTTGCCTGCCGAGGATTTTCCTGCGTTGCCCGATTTCTTGGAAGAAAATAAACACAGTGTGCCGCAGGGAGAATTTCTAAGGCTCTTGAAAAATGTTTCCTATGCCCAATCCCGTGATGAAAACAGGTATATTTTGAATGGCGTGTACTTCAGCTTGGAAAACGAAGCCCTCATGGTTGTGGCAACGGATGGCAGAAGGCTGAGCATGATGACAAAAATGTTGAACGAAGGCAAAGGCGTGTCCCCTACGGGAATTATCGTTCCTTCGAAAACAATCGCCGAAATCGAACGCCTACTTGGTCAGGGTGAAAGCATGTGGTTTGCCTTCAACGAAAGGCAGGTGGTTTTTTCCATTGCCGTTCAAGGAAATGAAAAGAGTGGCTTAGTGGGAGATATCAGTATTGTGTCGAAGGTCATAGATGGCAATTATCCCAACTTCAAGCAAGTCATACCGCAGGTTACGGAAAGTCGTGTCAAATTGGATCGGCAATTAGCTCTGGATTGCATCCAGCGGGTGGCGCTCGTTGCGAGCGAAAACAAAAATTCCATTAAAATGCGCTTCGCCGATAATTCTTTGGAGTTGTCCGCTGCAAGCGCTGAATATGGCGAAGCACACGAAAAAATCGCCATACAATACGACGGAAACCCCGTAGAAATTGCCTTTAATCCAGCGTTTCTGTGCGATCCATTGCGGGCTTTGGTACAAGATGAGGTATTTTTTGAATTTAAGGATGAAATGAGCCCAGGGGTGTTTCGCACCCTAGACAGCTTCCTGTGCGTTGTTATGCCGCTTCGCGTTGGTTAGAATGTTTACCTTTGTTTATAGGCTACTGTTTCTGCCGCTGTTTTTTCTCATGTTACCCTATTACGGCATGAGAATGTGGAGGCGGGGGGGATATGGGAGAGATTTCAGGTACCGCCTTGGTCTTTATCCGTCGTTGAAAAAATCTGAAAAAAAAAGAATTTGGTTGCAGGCCGTTAGCGTCGGCGAAGTAAAAGCAGCGGAGAGTTTGATTGACCGTTTTATCACCGACGGCAGGTTCGAAGTGGTTTTGACGACCACTTCGAGCACGGGGTACTCACTGGCAAGGGACTTGTATTCCAGAAAAATCTTGCTTGTGGGGCTGTTTCCCTGGGATTTTTGTTTGTTTAGCATGCTAGCTTGGCGGCGAATTTGCCCGGATATAGTTGTGCTCATGGAGGGCGAGCTGTGGCCGGAACACATACACCAAGCGAGCATGCGCCATGTACCAATTTACCTTGTCAACGGCCGTTTATCGGACAAAACTTTTGCGAGGTATTTAAAATTTTCCGTCCTGTCTCGTAAAATTTTTTCGCAAATTACGAAAATTTTGGCCCAGTCTAAAGACGTTTTCAACCGCTTCATAGAGCTGGGAATTGACAAGCAAAAAATTTCCGTATCCGGAAATTTAAAATTTGACTGCACTTTCCCGCAGATGGACCTTCTTTCTAAAAAAAAGCTTAAGGCTAAACTGGGGTTTAGTGAAGATTCTCTAATTTTGCTCGGCTCATCTACCTGGCCCGGCGAGGAGGAGTGGCTGGTCGAGTGTTTCCGTGAAATTCGCAGGCAAACGCAAAAAGATTGGCGCCTATTACTCGTTCCCAGGCACGCGGAGCGCCGTGGAGAAATCGTGTCTTGTCTCAAAAAAAGTAAGTTTCGTTGGCACCAACGTTCCCTGGGAGCCGCTGCTAATCAGGTAGATATTTGCCTCGGAGACACAACGGGGGAGCTTGTGTGGCTAACTGGCACTTCCGATTTGGCTTTTGTCGGGAAAAGTTTACTGGGGAACAGCGGCGGTCAGTCACCTCTAGATGCTGCGGCCTACGGGGTTCCGATAGTTTACGGTGACAGCATGACCAATTTCCGGACAATTTGCCAATCCCTGGAATCAGCCGGTGGAGCAATGAAAGCTGCCGATGGAGAATCAGCGCAAAAAATCCTAATTGAACTTGCCTGCGATGGGGATAAACGGGCAAATTTAGCAAGAGTTTTGTCCGACTGGTACACGCAAAACCGTGGAGCTACGGAATATACCTACCGTACGATCATTGGGGATGTTTTCAATGGCGAATAAGCAGAAAATCAGTAGTAAGCAAAACTCAAAGATAAAATTTGTGGCAAAACTGCGCGATCGCGGAAAGAGAAATCGTGCGGAATTGTTCATCGTTGAGGGATTTCGGGAATGTTTTCGCGCCTTTGGAAGTGGCATTAGCTTCGAATTTTTATTTTTCTGTCCAAAATTTTTTCGAAATGAAAATTTTGACAAATTTGTACAACGCGTTGCGCAAGAGGGAGTTGATGTTTTTGAACTGAGCGAAGATGTCTTCCAAAAGGTCAGCATACGGGATAATTGCGATGGAATTTTGGCAGTTTGTAAAACGTGGCAACGAAACCTAGGGGAGTTGAAATTTCACGAAAATTCGCTCTTCCTCGTGGTTGATGGCATTGAAAAATCTGGAAACCTTGGAGCACTCATGCGCTCGGCGGAATCGGTAAATGTCGACGCCATGTTTGTTTGCAATCCGGTAACTGACATTTTCAACCACAATGTTGTCCGAACATCACAGGGAGCGTTGTTTTCGCTGGCGATTTTTCAGGCTCCGCGGGAGGAAATTTACAACATCCTACTTAGAAACAATATTTCCATTTTGGCAACATCCCCATCGGCATTGACTCGCTATTGGGAAGTTGACATGAGGGCCTCCTCGGCGATAGTTGTTGGATCGGAGCACGATGGTCTACCGGAGTTTTGGCTACGCAACGACCGTGTCACAACGGTTTCAATTCCGCAGCTTGGACATTCGGATTCTTTAAATGTCAATGACGCGGCTGCCATTGTGCTGTACGATGCGCTTCGGCAACGCCTGTCACAGAAAGGTTAGCATGGATAATGATTTTTTTTTAACGGATAAAATTGCCACCGTTGTGGCCAGTTTCGGGGAGCGTCGTCCCTGTTGGGATGATTATTTTATGGCAACGGCGCTGCTAATTTCGGCAAGATCGAGCTGCGAAAGGTTGCACGTTGGATGTGTATTGGTTTCCGGTGGGAAATATCGCCACCGTGTCATTGCCGCTGGGTATAACGGTTTTGTGGCCGGAGCACCGCATAAATCTCGCATTCGCGACGGCCACGAACAAGCAACCATCCATGCCGAACAAAATGCGATCACCGATGCGGCAAAGCGAGGTGTAAGTATCATGGGATCAACGGCATACATCACTCACTACCCCTGTCTACAGTGTGCCAAATTGCTCTCTTCGGCTGGTATAGTGAAAATTAAATACCACTTCGATTACAGCAATGATCCCCTGGTCGGCGAGCTGTTAAGGGAATGGGAATTGCCCATCGAACAATTGTAACATGTTTATTTTCAATAAATTAGACAATTTTTGTTTTAGGACGGGACAGTATTATGAACCTGTTTCGCTGGGAGCTATCTCTTATCGATTCGGCTAACTGGAAATTTTCCTTGGCAAATTCAAAGACAGCTTGGTGTTGAGTTTCTCCGGTTTCAAGTGCCAAAACACCATTGGTTTTCAAAAATCGCGGAGATTGGTCGATTATTTTTAACAAATCAGCCTTACCGCCATCACCCGCACACAGAGCCAATTTTGGTTCAAAAAATTTTATTTCCGGTTGGCATTGCTCCCATTCCTCCTCCGATAGGTATGGCGGATTGGAGACGATGAGATCAAAGCTGCCGAAAATATTCGAAAACCAATCCGATTTAGCAAAAGTTACACCTTGAATGGAATTGGCCGCAGCGTTTTCCCTGGCCAACGAAAGGGCTTCCGAGCTATAATCGGAGGCGCATGTGTGCGACTTTTGGAAAAATCTAGCCAAGGAAAGAGCTATGGCTCCACTGCCTGTCCCTAGATCAAGGATGTTCAGCCTTGCATTTTTGTATTGCGAAAATTTTTTTATTAAAACCTCCACGAGCTCCTCCGTTTCAGGGCGCGGGATGAGGGCACAACTATCCAAATTGAGAATCAAATCGTGAAAAGGCCACTTCCCTATTATGTATTGCAAGGGCTCGCGGTTAGCACGCCGCGTAAGGAAAATTTTTATATCATTGAGTTGTTCAACGTCTAGCTTTGCCATGTACCTCAGGTACAAATCGATGCGTTCACACTCAAGCGCTTTGGTCAGAATACATTCGGCTTCAAAGCGAGGATTGGGTATGTTTTTTTTTCGCAAAAATTCTTCGGACTTTTTCAGTATATCAATTAGTGCCGACATTTTAATATTTTTGCCTTGCGGCTGCGAATAATATGCCTGCCCATTCCGAAAAATATGTAACTTAAAAATATCACCGCCATGGCGAGCTCTTGAATGAGCGTAAACAGCACGATAATCGTAATTCCCATTATGAATGAACCCCATTTGGCCTGGGTATTCCAACCCACTTTTTTGAAGCTTGGATATTTAATATTACTTACCATGAGCCATGCAATCAGCAGCATCAGCGGAGGTAACACGAGGGATAGCGCTTTCAAATCATATTTATTTAGGAATAGGACAATGGAAACTATTGCACCCGCGGCGGCTGGAACGGGTAAACCAAGAAAATCATGGCTACCTTTGCCATGTTCCGGCTTTGGCAATAGGGGGTGTGTTATCACATTGAATCTTGCTAAACGCACACCGGCACAGAGTAAATAAATGAACCCAAAAATCCAGCCAACTTGGCGAAAAAATGGAAATTGCTCCGTCGGCGACAGTATCATAAAAAACACCATCAAGGCCGGCGCAACGCCGAAGGAAACCGCATCTGCAATGGAATCAAATTCTATGCCGAACAGCGATTCCTTTCCTCCCAACCTCGCTATGCGCCCATCCAGGGAGTCACATATTCCTGCCAAAATGACTAGCCAGACGGCCTGGGTGTAAAAATATGCCGACGTTTCTTCGGAAAAGGTGCAATACTTTGCCTGTATGCAACGGATTATTGCCAAAAACCCAAAAAACAAATTGGATGCCGTAAAAAAGCTTGGCAGCAGATAAATTCTACTCGCATCCTCGAATTGTATGTTGGTATCTTTCATCAGAGAAGTAATGAGTGAGAAAAAAGCGCGCCGAGGCAATAACGTTCTGAAATTTTATTCCACGCCGAATAGGGTATTCACGTAATCATCAACGGAAAATCGAGAGAAATCGTCCAGCTTTTCACCGTTGCCAACGAACAAAACTGGGACACTAAGTTCGCGGTGTATACCGATAACTGCCCCCCCTCGGCTACTGCCATCGAGCTTTGTTATGATAAGGCCTTGTAGGCCAATTTCGCCGTGAAAAACTTTGGCAGATTCCAACGAATTTGTTCCCAAGCTACCATCGATTACGAGCCAGTTGTACAATTGCACGGTGCTGTCCAATTTTTTCAAGGTTTTGGAAATTTTTTGCAATTCAGCCATTAAGTTTGACTTTACGTGCAGGCGTCCGGCGGTGTCTATTATAAGCACATCACGCCTTTTGGCCAGCGCGGACTGGTAGGCATCATAGGCAACTGCGGCAGCGTCGCCACCAGGCTGTCCGCTAACGATGTCGATGCCCAACCTATCTGCCCATACCTTGATTTGTTCGCCTGCTGCAGCTCTGAAAGTATCGCAACCGGCCAGGAGCACCGATTTTTCGTCTTTCCTGAAAAATTGTGCCAACTTGGCGGCTGTCGTTGTTTTTCCCGACCCATTAACTCCAACTAAGCAAATCACTAGAGGTTTTCCGGCAACCGCTGGTAACTCGGATTCAGCGTGGCTCAGAGATTTTTTGATCACGGCAGAAGCGATTTCCACTGCATTTTGCTTGTGAATGGAAGGATCCTTTTTATACGCTGACTTTATTTCACCGATGATGTCCTGTGTCGTTTTAGTTCCAAAATCCGCTGCGAGCAATGCCCTCTCAATTTCATCTACGGCAGTGTCATCAATTTTTTCGAATTTAAACAGCGCGGAAAGCGAATGGAAAAGCTTTTTACCGGGCTTGCTTATTCCTTCTGATAATTTTCGGAAAAATTTGAACATAGCGAGGATTGTAGCTCTACCAACTTTTTCCGTTTAAACAACGAAAATTTACTTAAATTGCCACCAGCAATACGTTTGCAAAGGCGGCTATGGCCTTTTCTTTGCCAATTTCGCCCAGCCCCTCTCCCGTTGTCGCCTTGATGCCGATCTGCGACATTTGTATGTCAAGAATTTTAGAAATTGTTACCTTCATTTCATCCATGAACGGTGATAGTTTTGGGGCTTCGGCAAGAATTGTTATGTCCAAATTTGCGATTTTAAAATTTTGCTCCCGAAGCTTATTTTTCGCAAACATTAATATTTTTTTTGAATCAAGGTCTTTGTTTTTTAGATCGGTATTCGAAAAGTATACCCCTATGTTTGGCAAGGCGAGAGCTCCTAAAATAGCATCTGCCAAGGCGTGCAAGGCAACGTCACCGTCCGAGTGCCCAAGTAGACCCAATTTGTGTTCGATAGGCACTCCGCATAAAACTAGCTTTCTTCCACGCACTAACCGGTGAATGTCGTAACCATTTCCTATCCTCATGTTCATCTTTCCGACTCCTTTGCTAGCAATGCTTCAACCAGGGCAAGGTCCCGTGGATAAGTGACTTTTATGTTGAGATGGAAATTTTCGATGATTTTTATTTTAGCATCTCTTTGTAGCATGCTTGAGTCATCGGTCAGGGGTTCTTTTACTCTGAGACATGCATCCAAGATTATCTCATAGTTGAACATTTGTGGCGTTTCGACGTGCCACACCGTGTCTCGCTGAAGATATTGACGTTCTCCATTGGAAACGTCGACTAGTGTATCCGTTGCCCTGTGCGCAAGTATGGCCCCGCTATGATCCTCCAATGCGGATAGTAACTGATGCAAATTATTCTGAGTCACAAAGGGACGGACAGCATCATGAATCAGCACGAAATGGGGATGTTTTTGCTGCACATGTAAGAGGGCGTTTAGGACGGATTTTTGCCGCGAATTCCCTCCCCGAACGTAACTCACACTAGCGTGTACGCTTAGTGCACAAAGGTGACATTCGATTTTTTTTTGTTGAGCACTATCTCGGACAACAATTACGATTTCAAAAAAAATTTTTGATCTCTCTATTTCAGTCAGAGAATATAAAAACAACGGCTTACCCGCAACTAGTACTAGAGTTTTATCTCGGCAAAAATCACCCATGCGCGTACCCATTCCTCCCATTAGTAGGATCGCTATGCTTCTCCGTTGTTCCATGAGCTAGACGTTATTTGAAAAAGTGCTTTGAGCAATTGATTTTTTTCTCAGCTTTCAAGCTTTTTGAGATTACTCACCATGCTTATAAAATCAATGGGCAAGGGTGCTTTTATCACCAAAGATTGCAAAGTTATTGGGTGTACGAAGCTGAGTTTAGAAGCGTGGAGCATGGGCCTTTCGCATTGAATTTTCGGACAAAAATTAGGATTGTAACCGTAGGTGGCATCGCCGAGGAGAGGGTGGCCTATGCTTGCCATGTGAACCCGTATTTGATGCGTACGGCCGGTGTGTAGGTTAATGCTTATCAAGGAAAACAACTCGCCGAAGCGCTCCTGGATTCGCCAATCCGTCAGAGCCGGCTTTCCAGCTGAATGTATGCACATTTTCGTTTTTACGCTTTTGTGTCGACCGATTGGTTGATCAATAGTACCGGATAGCGTCCGCATAGCGCCACACACGATCGCCAAATATTCCTTTTGGATTGCTCTCGTTGAAAAGAGGCGGACCAGTTTCAGGTATGTCCTATCCGTTTTGGCAAAAATAATGGCTCCAGTCGTGTTCTTATCCAGCCGATGAACGACGCCCGGTCGAAACTCGCCCCCGATTCCGCTTAATTCGCAATGGGCCAGAACCCATTCCACCAAAGCAGGCTCCTTCATGCCGTTTCCTACATGTACGGCTACACCTACCGGCTTATTTACTATGATCAAATGTTCGTCTTCAAACAGTACCTCCAGGGGCATATCATGGGGACAAAGGGTAGTTTGCCTCGGGTAAATCAGCTCAATTTCGAGGATGTCACCGCTTCGCAGAAACTGCTTCGCCTTTATCGCTTGGCCATTGCAGAGCACGAGGCCGTCATCAAATGATCTTTTAATCTGGGTCCGACTGACATCGTGAAACTGTGCGGCGAGAAATTTATCCGCACGCACGGGAATATCCAAGTTTTGAGCTACAATTTTGATCATTGTTACCTCATGAACAGAGCTCGATTTAGGGCCACACCGTGCCTAACATTGGCAGTAGAAATTGTGATTTTTTCGCGCTTTAACAGAGTCAATACCGCTATTGGGATGGCGAGCCCTATGGCAAAAATATCTACTTTCCCTTGGGGAATGCCAAAGGCAAGCCTTTCCTCAGCGGACATCGGAGAAACTTTTTCAAAAAGAGCTTTAAGTTTTCCAATGGAAACAACTTTCTCACTGATTGTTAAAAATTGTTTTGCGATGGATATACATCCTCCGGTACAGATAATTTCGGCATCCTGCGCTGGAAAGGGGATGTCACCTGTGTTTTCATAGATAATTTCTGCAATATTTCCCAAAGAAGGATTTAATTGTTTGCTGTGCAAGATATTAGCAATGCTAATGGTTCCGATGCTTTTGCTCATCGAAAAAATATGAGTGCCATTAAAAATGTTAAATTCCACACTGCCTCCACCCATATCCATGGCCCAAAAGTTTTCTGTTTCCTCGGTGTTTTTTACGGAGTCACAAATGAGGCGCGCCTCTTCGAAACCGGTTAGTAGGCATACGTCAATTCCCGTTTCAACTTTCACTTTTGCCAAAAACTTTCCTCCATTTTTCGCGGAACGAACCCCGTAGGTAGCAACGCAGACAACCTCTTTAGTCCCTTTCTCCTGACCGAAGGAGATTAAACTTTTTATCGCTTTCACTGCTAAATTCTGCTTGTCGCCGTTAATTTCCTTCGAAACTTGGTCTACCATGCGAATGTCAATACTCCTAAAGGCGACTTGTTGGCATGCTTCCCCTTTGCAATTAAACAAGGAAGCTTTGATGGAACCAGTGCCAATGTCAATTATGTTGATCAAATTTCGCATTCGCCATTTATAACCAGCAATTCCCTAACTTTTTGAAAATGTTTCCCTTCCTTATCACTGTTCATACTAACAACGGTAGCTTAATCAAGTTTTCTGAACAAAGCATGTATTTTTTTGTTTGATTTTTGGAAAGTTTGGCTTATCTCCCGTACATTATTCTTCGAAGTATAAGGGGTTGCTATGAAACAATTAGAATTATCTGTGGAAAAAAGGGTTGGGACCGGTCGTCAGTATGTGCGCAAGCTACGGGAGTCCGGTCGTGTTCCCGCTGTGGTTTACGGAAAATCCGGAACGCAGTCTTTGTCCTTCGACGAAAAGGAATTTCGCCTGCTTCTCAGGGAAAAAGGACAAGGTGCTTCCTTGGTAAACATTAAAATCGTTGGAGGGGGATCCGTTTTATCGACAATCGCCGATATGAAGCGGGATCCAATTAGTGACCGCTTTTTACACGTCGATTTTCACGAGGTTTCACGGGCGGAAAAGATGACGACCACCGTGCCCGTCGAGTTTGTGGGGGAATCAATTGGTGTCAAAGATTTTGGTGGAGTGCTGGATATAGCGAGGCACGAGGTCAACGTGAAGTGTTTGCCCGCCGATTTGCCTAGTAGTGTCAAGGTCAACATCAGCGCCTTGAAGGTGGGCGACATCGTTCACATCAAGGATTTGGAGAAAATTGAGGGTGTTGATTTTGTCGATGGTGATGAAGTGGCGGTGGTTTCCTGTAAGAATGTAGCAGAGGAAAAGGAAGAGGCCGCGACTGAATCGGAAAGCAAAGCTGCCGACGCTTCTCCATCTCCCGAGGCAACGACAGCCGCTGAAGCCAAGAAGACGGAAGGGAAGGAAGCAAAATAGCGCTTATGATAAATGGCTACGAAACTTTTCGTGGGACTGGGAAATCCCGGTAGGGAATACGATGGAACCCGACATAATGTCGGGTTTTACGTTCTGGATAGGTTTTGCTCTACCAAGGGAGAGAATTGGAAATTGGACAAAAAGTTGGAGTGTGAGTTGGCGCTGATTAAATCCGATAATGGCAATTTGATCCTTTCAAAGCCAACAACCTTTGTAAACGAAAGCGGACGGGCGGTTCAGAAAATTTGCCGATTTTTTAAGATAAATCCCTCCGAAGTGGTGATTATCTGCGATGATATTTCCTTTGACGTTGGTGAATTTAAGTTGACGGGACGCAGCGGCTCAGCGGGCCACAATGGCTTGATTGACATTTTGTCGAAAATCGGCCCCGGTTTCATAAGATTCAGAATAGGAGTCGGAACGAAAAAAAACAAGGCAATGGATTTAAAGGACCATGTTTTGGGAAAATTTACCGAGGAGGAGCAAAGGATCATTGAGTTGATGATGCCCAAAATTTTGTACGACTTGCAGCTACTGCTTGACAAAGGTTTAGAATGCTCCATGAATCTAACCAATCGCAGAAAAACTTATGACGAACAAGAAAAATTACAGAGTTAGCTTTATTCTGGATATGCGTGGATATTCCGAACCCGTTGATACGATTTTTGCTAAGCTCAAAAATACCGTAACTGATGTGGGTGGAATCATTAAGGATTTCAAACCCCTTGGGCAAAAGGTATTTGAGCGCGCTGTGGATAAAAAATTTCCGAGCGGTGAGTATGTTCAAATCTACCTTGAGGGGGATTCCGGCGTGCCAGCCGCCATAAGGGGAAAACTTAGGCTAGACAAAACCATAAATCGCGTTTTTATTGAAAATTGCTAGCGAAAAGACATGGCATCTTTCAATAAAGTTATCCTACTAGGGAATCTAACGCGCGACCCGGAAGTGCGCGTGTCAACTTCGGGCACAACGATTTGTAAATTCGGCATAGCTGTCAGTAGGGTTTCCAGAATGGCCGATGGATCAACGCGAGAGGAAGCTTTGTTTGTTGATATTGATTCCTTTGGTAAGCAGGCTGAATCCATTGGCAAATACATGACCAAGGGGCGTTCCATCTTAGTAGAAGGTCGCCTGCGGTTGGACCAATGGGAGTTGCAAAGTGGTGAAAAACGCAATAAAATAGTCGTTGTCCTTGAGAATTTTCAGTTTGTGGGTTCGCGCGTCGATAGCGATCCAAACATGGCCGCATCCGTTGATGACAAAGACAATGTGAATTTTGCCGAAGATTTATCTGCGAAAAAGGCCCCCATGCCTGCAGCTAGTGTGGAGGATATTGACGAGGACATCCCCTTTTAAAAATTTTAGGATTTTTGGTTATGGCAGCAACGGAAGTATTATTATTGAAGCACTTGGAAAAGTTAGGTAGCGAGGGGCAGGCTGTTAAGGTTAAGGCTGGTTATGCGCGCAATTATTTGCTCCCACGGGGCTTAGCCGTGCGCATGTCGAGTGCAAACAAAAAGCAAATCGAAACACTGGCTCGTGCCCGTGAGCAGCGTGAGCAACGCGAGCTCACAGAAGCGAATCAACTTTTCGACCAGCTGTCGAAAATCGTAGTTGTGCTGGCCGTTAAGACTGGAGAAAATGGAAAAATGTTCGGAGCGATTACTCCCGCTGACATTTCCCGAAAAATAGCCGAAAGTGGCATGGAGATTGACAAGAAAAAGATTATAGCCGGTTCCATTAAAGAACTGGGACGGCATAGTGTAAAAATCAGATTGCATCGGGACGTTGAATTTGATTTGCCAGTGGAGGTTGTTTCCGAAAACCCGATCAACTAGGTTGCGGTTGATTTATGGTTGATAGGCGGACAAAGGCCGCGCACTACAAAGGTGATGCGGAGGTCCTTGGCGATAGTAAAATTTTTGATCGTCCGCGTCCACACAGTGTGGAGTTTGAGCAAGCCTTGCTGGCATGTTGCATCCTTGAAGGCGGCCAAGATAGCGTTCCGTTGTGCCTGCAGAACAAAATTAGTAGCGATTCTTTCTACGTTCCTGCGCATCGGGTTATGTGGCAGGCTATTTCGGATTTGTATGCTGAAAGTTCGCCAATCAATGAGCTCATTCTCGCCGATAAATTGGACAATCGGCACCAATTGGATGGGCTCGGTGGAGCGGCATATATAAACCGGACCTGCGATAGAATCGATACCCCGGCGCACATCGCCCACTACATAAAACGGGTACGCGAACTCGAGCTCGTACGGCGTGTAATAGAAGCCTCGATGCGAAATATTGCTCGGGCCTATGAGGATAACGAAGCCCTCGATGATTTCATCGAGCGGGCGGAAAATGAAATCTTTGCCATAAGCGATGATCGCCTTAGCAATGCCGCTGTACACGTTAATAAACTCGTGGATTGCGCAATAACTATGGCACAAATGCTGCTACAGAGGCGGGGTGAAATCATCGGCGTTGCCTCCGGATTTTCGGATTTGGACAGGATGCTTTTTGGTTTTCGAGAGAGCGATATGATCGTAATCGCCGCCAGACCGTCCATGGGCAAAACCAGCTTGGCGATGAATATTGCCGAGAATGTTGTTTTGCCAGAAAAAAAGGATCGGAGCCCCGTTGGGACGCTTTTTTTTAGTTTGGAAATGAGCGCGGAACAACTTGCCATGCGCCTGCTATGCGGCCGTTCGGGAATAAACATGACGAAACTGCGGGAAGGTTTTATTTCCAAACAGGCCAGTGAAGCGCTGTCGAGATCGGCTACGGAATTGAAGGCCGCACCGCTGTGGATCGACGAGTCCACCAATCTGACGATCCTTGAAATGCGGGCTAAGGCGCGCAGAATTCACAGCAAAGAATCGATTGGCTTGATCATAATTGACTATCTGCAGCTCATAAATGGAGATAGTCGAATTCCCCGCGAACAGCAAATTTCAGAAATTTCCCGCGGAATAAAGGCCATGGCAAAGGAGCTCAAAATCCCGGTCATTGTTCTCAGCCAACTCAACCGCGAGTCGGAAAGGGAACGCCGCCTCCCACGTTTGTCGGATTTACGCGAATCTGGAGCCATTGAACAGGATGCGGACGTTGTCATGCTTTTGGCCAATCGCCAGCTATCGGGAGCCGATGATCAGCAGGATCAGCAACAATTTTCGGATGTTGTTGCACGGGAACTTATTATTGCTAAACAGAGAAATGGGCCCGTTGGAGCCGTACCATTGACTTTTGTTAAGAATCTTACACGATTCGAAAATTACGTGGATTTATCAACTTGTGAGTAGAAAATTATGTGCATGAAAAAATATCTAGCCATGCTCTCGGTTTTGGCGATGGGCATATGTACATCCTACTGCGAACCGATGGATGAAGTACAACCGAAAGCGCCGATAATTTCTTCGATTAAATACAATTATTTCGGGAGTACTTTGGGTCTCAATCAGGAAACAATTGAATCCCATGTGCAGCTTAAGGAGGGCATGGAATTTAAACAGTATCTGGCCGATGCATCCATTAAGTCGCTGTACAGTACCGGGCTGTTTGACTACGTGCAGGTGCGGCTGGATCAGGTTGATAATCATGAATACGCCGCAACCTTTGTCCTTACGCAAAAGTTGCGGGTAAATGATATTAATATCGTTGGTAACAAAAGGGTTAAGGACAAATTGATAAAGAAGGAAATGAAACTTTCCCATGGAGGAATGTTTTCCGATAACGTCCTACATCAAGACATTAGGAAAATAAAAAAGCTCTACCAAGACAAGGGCTTCCCATATGCAAAAATCAACTGCTCCGTTTCGGAAGTAAGCGACCGCGCAGCCGTTGACGTCAACATAGACATCGATGAAGGCCCCAAGATGCACGTGGGGAAAATTACCTTTGATGGTTTGGAAGGCATAAAGGCAAATGACCTTAAAGATGTCATGCAAACGAAAAGCTGGACATTGTTTTCCTTTCTCACAAGGACTGGTGTTTTTAGGCGCGACATCCTCGATGAGGATATCAATCGGTTGAAAGTTGCGATCAAGAACTATGGATATTTGGATGTGAGCATCGATGAAAGTGATATCCTATGCACCGACCGCAAAGGCGCAATAGATATACATATAAACGTACACAGTGGTAACCAGTACCATCTCGGTGAAGTTTCGGTTTTAGGTAATTCTTTGTATTCTTCCGAGCTGTTGACGCCCTTGTTGGGGTTGGGAATTGGGGATGTTTTTTCACCTAGGAAAGTCGACGATGCCTGTGAAAACATACGAAACCACTACGGCAAATCAGGCTATCTCGAAACCGGCGTGTACGCCGAACGATTGCCAAACATAAATACGGGAGCGATCGATCTGGTGATTCACATAGAGGAAAGCGAACGTTGCTCCCTCCATGCCATTGAAATAAAGGGTAACACTAAGACAAGCAACAATGTAATCCTACGAGAGCTTGCCCTTGCTCCCGGAGATCCATTCGATTCTGTTCGCATGAAAATTAGTCAGGCACGCCTGCTCAACACGATGTTTTTCCAAATGGTAGATATCGCCCCCGTTGATACCGATGTTAAGACTGAAAAAAATATGCGTATCGAAGTCAAAGAAGCGGATACGGGAAAATTTCGCGTTGGTGGAGGTATAAGTACGAACAGCCAAGTTGTGGGATTCGTAGAATTTAGCCAGGCAAATTTTGATCTACTCAGCAAAAATTCAAGATTTCAGGGGAGTGGGCAGAAGTTTCGTGCACGTTTCCAGGTTGGTCAACGAAACAATTCGTTCACCGTAAATTTTGAAGAACCATGGTTGTATAATCGTGAGCTTGCCTTGGGTGCCAATCTATTTCGCACGAAACAGGAATACAAAAAATCCGATTACAGTTATGGCGGTACTAGTTACGACGAGACACGCACCGGGGGCGACATTTATCTGCGAAAAAGAATATTCGACTTATGGGAAGGAACGGCTACTTATAGCCTAATGAACGTTGATATCTCCAACATCGGTCAAAATGCACCGCCCTCTTTTCAGGCTGAAAAGGGACACAGGTTGATTTCCAAAGGATCATTTTTGCTAGAACACGACACGCGTAACAGCTACGTGTATCCCACTTCCGGTTCGGTTCTTAGTTTTTGCATCGACGTTGCCGGGGGCCCTTTCTTTGGTGAAACTAAATATGTTAAGCTAAATGCCTTGGCTGCGAAATTTTTCCCAACATTTGAGGCATTTGATCAGAATATAATGCTTATGTGCAAGGGCGGCACGGTGGGCTCATATGGCGGTGATCGCGTTCCATTTTTCGATAGGTTTTTTCTCGGAGGAAGTGATTACATGAAGGGTTTTAAGACGCACGATGTAGGCCCCCACGAAAACGGAACGGGTGTGGGCGGAAAGTCATACCTGTACGGCACTGCAGAATATACAGTTAAAGTTGCCGAACCGTTGAGGGTTTATCTGTTTGCCGAAGCAGGTGTTGTTAACAGTAATCATTGGACTTTTAGCACAAAGGATTACTGCACCGACGTTGGGTTTGGTATAAAGATATATATAATGGGTGCACCACTCAGGCTTGATTTTGGATTTCCATTACACGGCAACAACAATAATAAGCACGGGATGAGGTTTAACTATTCCTTTGGAATGGCATTCTGAGCCATTCTCTCATACATTTTTTCAGATGAAAGAGGTTAGTAAAATTCGAAGAAATTTTTAGATGTCCCGAATTTCTTCCCTATTTACGGTCCACCCAGCGCTCGATATTTTCGATGGTCCAGTGCTCGTTTGTACTGCTAATCGACGTTTCCACGACGTCACCAACTTTTTTCGAAAGTAAAATCTGAGCCATTGGAGTTTTGTAGGATATAATATTTTTATCCGGGTCGCTGTCCCAGGCCCCTAGTATGGTAAATTTCACCGGATTTCCTCCAGCCGCTGGTCTGATTGTGACGATTGAGCCCACTGATACCGACGAAGTATCAACGGATGCCATGTCAATGACCTGAGCAATCTGCAGTTCGCTTTCAAGTTGGGCTTTGCGGGCGAGAAGAGTTTCCTGATCTTGCCGTGCCATCTTGTATTCAGAATTTTCACTTAGGTCACCGTGCTCACGTGCTGCTGCGATCGCCGCCTTGTTGGCTGGAATCTTTTCCCTAACGAGGGATTCGTATTCTTTTTTCTTCATCTCCAAGCTTTCCTTCGAAACTTTGATGACGGTATCCGCTGACGATTTTGCCTTTGAATTCGAGGTTATGAGATTTTGCACACTAGGGAAAACTGCTATAAATCGGGCAAGGAGCGATTTTTTCGAAAGGGAATCAAAGCCCTGATTAACTAGCAACATTTGGGCAAGATCCACAGCTTCCTCTTCGGTTGCAGTGGTTAGTAAATCTTTGATAAGTATCCGGTCTTCACAGACCAAATCGGCGAGGGGAATTTTGCGAGATTTGTGCGAACCAGCTAAAACTTCGTTATCAATTGCCCACAAAATAGCGCGCAGCAGGCCTGGTACGAGCAGCTCTTGGGCAATGACGGCTTCAAATTTTTTGGCATGTCGATTTTTAACGATCCAATGGAGCAGGGGCGTTTTTAAATTTTTTTCATGCAACCAGCGCACAAGCTGCTGTTTTACTGCCGCCTCGTGTCCATTTTCACACAAATATAGTATACAATCGTTGGCAAAGCGATCCCCTCCGTTTCTTAGGAGACTGAAGCAATGCTTTTCCCACTCATCGGGAAACGTTCTCGTTATCAGACTAAAAAATTGGGTATAGTAAGTGCTGGGAAGATCCGCTATAATTTTCAGCAAATTTGAACTTTCATGTATAATTGACTCAATCCTCGGTTCCAGGGTGTCGACATTACGATCCAACAGCTTAGCTAACTTGTTTCTGACCAAGCAAGAAAGAAATTTTTGGCCCACGGTTAGCTTTGAAAAATTGGGAGCGGCATAGTCCGACAGCACGTCAATTATGTGATTGGTTGCATTTTTTAATGTTTCGCTTCCCATTGCCATATTTGAAATTTCTTCGGCTATTGGCAAGCGATCTTGGGCGTTATGGGTATTATTGAACTTTTCAATGACCTGTTCTTCTATGGAAATTGGATTTTTTCGCAGCTTGAGGTAGGTTACATTTCCCTCTTCTAGTACCAAGTTAGGGTCCTTAGCGATCAACTTTTTCGTAACATTCCACCATCGTTTGAAATTTTTCTTTTCTACGATATCGGCAAATGTGCGCTCGATATCTCCCGTGCTTGCCTGCTTATTAGGCATGCTTTCAACAAATTCTGCCAGCATTCCAATGGAAGATTTTTTTAGTTGCTGCCTGATCCCTTCCGGATCCATGTGGAAGCGCACGATGAGATCGTTTTCATCCAACATTTCCAGCTTTTTTGTGCAGAATATTGGATCCATTTCCTGGCCAACTTTACCGTTCATAAAATCTATAATCAGCCTATTTTTGCTACTATCATACCCTTTAATTTTCCCAACTCCCCATATTTGGTGAATGCAATACGCTCCCTGGGTCATTTTCTCCAGCTTACTCCGCACACGCTCATTGCGAACATCACTTTCCATTAAGTTATCAATTGTTTGTTTATCCATGATTAATGCAATTTTACTGACGAAAATAACCTTTCCACCAACCTAGTTTAGGCATGCCCCTAGCCATCTTGTCAAGTCTTTTGTGAAAAATTTCCTTAAAACGCGATTTTAGTGTGCTTAATTTTTACATAATACATAATCATCTCCCAATGAACTGCAGTGAGGGATTTGCAAAAAAGCGAGGATTTTCCTTATTGGAAATGGTTCTTGCAATCGGACTAAGCGGCGTAATTTTAGCTGCCGCTATGGCATTGACGCTCACCTTTGCAAATGTTTATTTATCCTCCCCTTCCTTTGAGTTCAAGATCGAACACGATGTTTTTGCGAAAAAATTGATTAAAATGTTCCTAGCCGAATATGAATCCGAGGAAACAGAAACACAGGCTGAAATTGGTGACGTTAGTAATATAAAAAAAGATAGAAATGACGATATCGGCGACGATTTATTTAGCTTGGGCATTCTTTGGCAAACGGACAACGTCCCCATATTTATTGGGGAAAATCGAGGGGAAATTTTTATTCTTGGGCTTGTTAGGGAAACCAACCAATTCAAATTGATTTGGAAATCGGAGGATGACATTGAGTTTAAACATTTAGTTTTGTTCGACGATGTCAAAAAGGTGAGCATTTTTAGCTACGATGGAGAAAAGGATTCCTGGTCGGAACATGAATTTTCCGATGACGTTGTCTGCAAGGTTCTCAAAGATTGTGCAGTCTGTTGTTTAGGCATTTTTCGTCATGACGAAGCGACCATGATTCCTCTTTTTTAGAATCCGTTAATTTTATACTTGCAACTGCGATAAAACATATGAGGATATTGCAATGGTAGAAAATTTGCAGGGAAAAGTTAGTTCCCGTACGCCACTGGACCTTACTTGGACTGATGTTGAGGAATTATCGAATTTTGTTACCGGCGGCGGTAGAATTTTACCGCGCAAAATGACCGGTTTGTCTGCCAATCAGCAAAGGCATGTTACCCGCATGATAAAGCGCGCCAGAAACATGCTGCTAATGAAGTGATATGGCGCAAGACATGGCGCAACGAAATTTCGTTGGCGGTTAGGCTTTTGCGAAGGGATGGTGTTGTTGCGTTGCCAACGGAGACGGTGTACGGTCTTGCTGCTTCCATAAAATCAGAGGTGGCCCTAGGGAAAATTTTCCAGATAAAGGGGCGTCCCTTGTTAGATCCGCTAATTGTTCACCTATTGGATTATAACTGGATTAGTAAATATGCCTACATTGATGGATTAAGAGTCAACATAAAGGTGTTAACAGACGCCTTTTGGCCTGGTCCACTGACGATTATTTTACAAAAAAAACCGATGATTCCGGCAATCGTAACGGCAGGGTTAGATTTTGTAGCACTCAGATGTCCAGCTCATGAAATTTTCAGAAAAGTTTTGAAGTACATAAATGTCCCATTGGCGGCGCCGAGTGCGAATCCGTTCGGTTGTTTGAGCCCGACAACTGCCAAGCATGTCCAAGATAGCCTTGGCGATAAGATTCCCCTAATTATAGACGGGGGGGCCTGTAGCGTGGGTGTCGAATCAACCATACTGGATGTGACATCGGATATACCCTGCATCCTGCGTCCGGGGGCAATCTCAGCAAGCGATATTGCTCAGGCTCTAAAAGTACCCGTGCTCGATCATAGCCCTTCCACAAGTTCGGCAGTTGCCCCGGGACAATTAAAGCAACATTACTCTCCGAACACGCGTCTTATTTTAGCCGAAACGGCCGAGGATCTATCTTTATTAGTAAAAAATGCATTTTTGTCACAAACCACGGAAAAAGCAGCTTTTGTATATTTGAAACGGCCCCATGATCTTTACTGTGCAAACGACATATTTTGGCTAAGCAATAAGGGAGACTATTTTGAAGTAGCTAAGAGCCTGTTCGACATGTTGCAAAACTTGGACAAAGCTGAATATGACGTAATATATTGCCAAAAAGCTGAACAAAAAGGCATTGGCATTGCCATAAACGATCGATTAACGCGCGCCGCCGCAAAATTTGCGAATTAATTGGCTACACCTGGCCAATTTCTTTCAAGAGTTTCGAAAATTCGGCATGTTTTTCTACGTTGAATGGCTTGCCACCTTTGATGCGATCGAAGGATACGCATGCTAAAATGTTATCGTTGTCTTCGTCCAATCCAATCACCCCAGAGGTTCCATTTAACGCGGATTGTACGGCCAATACTGCACTACGTTTTATCAATTCGAGGTCAGAAGTGTTCGCTTTCGCAGAGCGGGCAAAATATCCACTTTTTTGTACGAGAACTTTTTCGGTCGACAGTTTTTCAGCAAACTGCGAACCGAACCATTTGCCAGGATTTACCGCATCGAGTTTGATATGGCCAAAGGCATCAACGGGGACATCTTCTCCACTTTGGCGCATGATTTCAACAATTTCCTGAATACATGCACCTTCACTGACGAAAATGTTCACATTGCCGATCTTGTCCATGATATTTTTTAGCCTTGTCGCTTCGCCGTTGATATCAACGACCAATTCAGGTATGTAAACGCCATGGATATCAAATTTTTCGCGACTTAGCCCAAGATTGGGAAGGAAATCCTTTTGGAACAAAATTTTCCGATAATCCACGGCGGCTTGGGCCGTCAGCCACCCACAATTGCGCCCCATGATCTCGTGAACAATAAGCATACGTGGGTTTGCCGTGTTTTCGGCAACAACGTGTTCAAAAAATTTTGCCGATTCCTCGGCAGCCGTCCATGCTCCCAGGCTTTGCTTTATCGGATAAACGTCGTTATCCACCGTTTTTGGCAGGCCAACAACTTGCAAATCGTAGCCGTGTGTTTTTAAAAACTTTGCCAAATCCGCGGCAGTGGTATTTGTATCATCTCCACCGATGGTATGCAAAATACTGACGTTATCTCTAACAAGTTGATCGGCGGCAACTTGCAGTGGGTCTTCCCCTTCGCGCACAAGCCCACGTTTTACACAATCAGCAGCGTTGGTCAACTTTACTCTACTGTTTCCAATGGGACTTCCGCCAAAGTTATGTAGAATCGAAATTGCTTTCTTATCGGAGGGAGACACAGTCACGAAATCTCCGAGTAATAGACCCTTGTATCCGGATTTATAGCAAATAATTTTCACATCCGGTGCAGTTTTGGCATACTCCTCGATGAGGAATGAAATCGATGAAGAAAGGCACGGGGCAAGCCCACCGGCGGTAAGAATGGCTATGTTTTTCACGGAAGAACGCTAGAATTATTTAAAAATTTTTGCGAGAATTATTTACAAGACCTTGCCCGGTTAAAGGGATAAAGTACAAATAATGGCTTTCCGCCAACCTCTTTTTCGGGAACGGTTCCCCAAAACCGACTGTCGCCACTATTTCTCGAGTTATCTCCGAGGACAAAATACTCGCCTTCTTTTACTTTGACGACGTTTTGCTTGGATAGGGACCCCACGTCCGTGTATCCACGGTATCCGTTGGTCTTGCTGCTTTCATATTCAAAAATTTCAGATCCCCGAATCTTGCTGCCATTTCTGTACAATACACCACTTACAACTTTGATAAGATCGCCACTTCGCCCTACCAAACGTTTAATAAAGTAGCGCGGATCTCCGGGCAAATTTTTTATTTTCTCCGTGCGAAAAACGACTGCCTCACCTATTTTGGGTTTGCGGAAGTGGTAGGCTAATTTGTTAACAAACAACACATCGCCGCATATTCTATCAAAATTTACGATCGTTTGTCCCTCTTCGAGGCGTATGCCAGGGCGAAACCATATGGTGTCGCCCGCAACTTTGAATTTTTCCGGTGAGGTAGTGTAAAATTTTTGCCAGTTTTTTTGACCGTTTCCGAATTGCTCAAGGCAAACGTCGTCCAAAGAGAGATCGTCCGGCACACGAATTTCCTGATATTTGTTCCCGATTTTCACTTTATACACACGTTCGGTTGTGGAAATGAGACCCAAACAGCTCCTTCTATTTTTGCGCTCAAACTTTACTACTCCATCCCGTGCCCACAGGCGGGAGTGCCCTTTGAAAATTGGAATTTCCAAGGATCCGGAGTAATCCGCTTTGATGTGAAAATTTGTCGTTCCGTTAAAAATTTTATTAAAAAACTTTTTGCTGCAAGATGGATTTTCCTCGTCGATGGAGTGCACATGGCTTGTTACACCGTAATAAGTCGGCAGCATTGAATTTGTCGGTATTTGAAAGGTTTGAACGAAAAACGCCCGCAGCGCTATGGCTACAATTGAGGCTACCAGCAGGACTTCACAGTTATCATTGAGAGACTTTGTGGGGTAAATGTCGCCACCGTATTTCAGCAAAAGGGCGTCTAAACTTTGTGATATTTTTGTCATTTCGCCATCGTTATTACCGCTAATTGCTATTTTAAGAGCGCTTCTAAGCACACCAATTTCCATGAAATTTTGCGTGGACATCGCGTGTTTGCGGTAATTTAACACTTTTTTGCTATATATCAGCAAAAACTTCGCCTGCTTTTTTGTAGCACAAATCCCATTTTGTCCAAAGAATGCCGCCATTATTCCCCAATTAGAAGTTTAGCGATGATTTGGTCAACAGTAAATGGGCAATCTATTGCCAAAAGCTTTCTGCGAGACTGTGCTCCGGAAATTATTTTTATTAAACTTTTGCCCAGCGAAAGCTTATTTGCTAGCAATCGTATCAAGGCTTCATTTGCCCGTGAGGAGTCCGGGGGCTCTTGAATTTTTATTTTTACACCATCGCCTTCCCTACCAACCACATAACTTTTCGATGAATTTGGTATGATATGCACGGAAACGACTGCCATTCGAAAGTGCGGAGACTTCGTCCTTTAGAGAATATTTTTCTTACTTCTTTTCTACGCTGTAACCGTACTCGCAGTCCGTGCCTTCGCTGAAATTTCACTTGTGGCGCGCATTTCAATTCCCTTGTCTTGCATTTTTTCTGCTCCGCCATCTAAAATATATTTTTTAACGTTGTCCTCACCCACTATGCGTACGGCGATATCTCTCCCGTGTAGCTTTTCGAGACCATTGTATCTGCAAACTACGGCTTTTCTAAAAGCTTCCTCAGGGCCATATTTTCTTATCGAGAATGATGTGCACTTTTGTTCTCCCGGAGCTGGACGCCATGTCACGGAATAAAATTCCAGCTTGCTTCCATTTTTCCCCGGCTTCGTAAGTCGAGATATGCCGATTACCCCCGTTGTGTTCCTCACATCGCTGTAAACAATTTTCTTTGCTCGCGGATCAGCTGGAATGGCTTTCAGACGGGCACTTAACTCCTTGCAAAAGATGAGCGCCTGACTCAAGGCTTCTTCCGAAGAACCTATTTTGCGGTCACTAAATAGTTTAGAGTATCGCTTTCCATTCTTATATCCTCGAACTAACCACCCCTTTGTGGTTTTTGAATCGATTCTACTAATTCCTTTGTAGTGTACTCTCTTATGTTGTGTAACATTGTTATCCATATTTTACTCCATGTATTAACTTATAAATGGCACGGTAGAAATTTTCTTTTACAAGTCAATACCGTAAGTTAGTAAATTTTGCATAGTTCGCATTAAAAGTTTAATTGCCCATCTAGGCAAGAATATTCAAGTCTTTTTCTTTGATTTTTGCTTCAATCATGAGAGCGGTTCTTAGCGCATCCATCCCCACTTTGGCTCCAACTTTTGGATGTGAGCTAAAACGAATGCAGTTAAGGAACGATAGTAACTCTATTTTTAGCGGTTCTTCTTTTTCGATGGGGATCTCTAATTTTTCAAAAGTTTTATCAGCAGGTTTTATAAGATGCCCTTTTTGGTTAATAAAATCCAGAGAAAGATACATATCCCGCTGAAATATGCGAATCTCCCTCATTTTTTTTTCGCTAATTCTACTAACACTAATGTCCGCCACACTTCCATTTTCAAAATGTAACCGAGCATTTGCAATGTCTGTGTTTTCTGACAACACGGGCATGCCTATCCCCTCTACGCGGGCCACTTCCGATTTTGTGAGCTGCAGAATAATGCCAATGTCATGAATCATAAGATCTAAAATTACGCTAACATCCGTACCACGCGAAGTAAAAGGTGCAAGCCGCTGCGTTGCTATGAACCGTGGAAAGTTAACGATTTTTTCTAAAAATTTCATTACAGGATTATAGTGTTCAATGTGGCCAACTTGCAAAACGAGATTGCGAGTTTCTGCTTCGTGGCACATTTGTTCCGCATCGTTCAATGAAAAACACATCGGTTTTTCCACTAGTAAGTGGAGATTCTTTTTTAACAATGGTATGGCGATTTCAGCATGTTTGTCCGTCGGAATAGCAATGCTTGCGCAGTCACAATTAGCCGCAATTTCTTCCAAATTTTCAAATACTCGGCAATTATGGAGCATTGCAATCTCCTTGGCTCGGGCACTGTCGCTATCCAGTACGCCAACTAACTTGCAACCTTCGAGCTGCGAATATAACCTCGCATGGTGTTGACCGAGAAACCCAACGCCAACAACCCCACACCTTATGTTATTTGCCATCAATTAAAAAGTATGAAAAAATCTAATACTTACAAGTCAAACTTTTCGAAAAAAACCAAATTAATATCTTTTCTTCAAAGAAAATCGAAGTCCTTACGTAAAAGCTTGACTATTTGCACAAAACGCGTGTTTTCAGCCGAAAGCGGGCATAGTTTAGAGGTAAAACCCATGCCTTCCAAGCATGTGTCGTCGGTTCGATTCCGTCTGCCCGCACCAGACGTAGGGTAACTTTATTACTTCTCCCACTCCGTACCATTTGGGCCAATGGCCCTAGCCCCTCGATTTAAAGCATCGGAGAGCTTTTTTGTACTATCACCAGTGTAAAAGCTTAGCATTTGAGACTCTTCATCCGTAAGATTACTGAAAAATTTCACGCGACCGTCTAAAAAAGCGATGAAGCCACCCTCTTCCCCATATACGCCCTCCTTACCCCAGGTCCCGGCGTTAACATCTAATCCTCGGCTATAGATAATTGGCGTTGTGGACGGAGACGCGCTGGAAGGAACATTTACTATCACAATCACACTGAGGGGAAATTTCAAAAAATCCTCGCTAGGTCGCCAAATATTCTCATTTAACTTCCCAATCAATTTTGGTTTTTTTAGGCGTGACGTCGAAACCAATGGATCCAAGTCGGAAAAATAAACCTCTGCTGTTTTCAAGTAACCACGTTTCGCGAGTATGTTTGCGAATTCGTACAGATTTTTACATTGTAATAACTCGCGACTCTCGGAGTTGTCGTGCATATAATTTATATAGGCCATAGCGATTTGCCGCATATTGCTGGCATCTTTTACCTTCTGTGCCCGGTCAATTGCACTCCCTATGGACGGGAATAGAAATGCCGCCAATATGCCTATTATTGTTAATACAGCCAAAATCTCTATCAGAGTAAAAGCGTGTTTTTTCTTTGCCATTGGAGTGAACTATGGGAATAATTTGGAAAAAAGCAAGACTTTTTACCTGGCATTACTTTGTACAAATTTTGTGAACCGCCCCCTTGCTCGCGTAGGCTCACTTGTATGGCAACAGAAACTTTGAGCACAGGTCAATAACTTCCTCGCGAATTGCGAAGAATTCCTCTCCATGGGGAATGTTATCCAGTACTAATTTTATCATATTGGCGATTTGTTTCATCTCCGGTTCTTTCATTCCGCGGGAAGTTACGGCTGGGGTTCCAAGCCTTAATCCGCTGGTCTGAAAGGGGCTTCTCGTCTCATTCGGTATGGTGTTTCGATTAGTTGTAATGTTGACCTTGTCCAACGCAAATTGGGCATCTTTGCCAGAAATTTCCGGATAGCTATCCCGCAGATCGACGAGGAGAAGATGGTTATCCGTTCCACCGGAAACAACGGAAAGTTGGAGAACCTGCAACTCTTCGGCTAAACAGGAGGCATTTTTTATGATCTGTCGCTGATATTTTTTAAACATGGGAGAGAGTGCTTCCTTAAAACATACCGCTTTCGCAGCAATAATATGCATCAATGGCCCCCCCTGAATGCCCGGAAAAATGGCTGAATCTATGCCCTTTGCGAACTGCTGCTTACACATTATCATGCCCCCCCGCGGACCACGCAAAGTTTTGTGTGTGGTGGTGGTGACAAAATCGCAAAATGGTACCGGATTTTGGTGTAGACCCGCCGCAACGAGCCCCGCAATGTGAGCAATATCAGCCATTACGAGAGCTCCGCATTCGTGGGCAATATTTGCCACGCGCTCAAAATCAATGCTACGCGGGTATGCCGACGCACCGATAGTCACTAGCTTGGGTCTGCTTTTACGGGCAATTTCGAGCATTTCATCGTAGTCGATGAGACATGTGTCTGAGGTGATTCCATAGTGCACCACGTGATACAACACGCCACTAATATTTTTGGGATGTCCATGGGTTAGATGGCCGCCATTTTCAAGGGACATGGTCAAAATCGTATCGCCGGGTTTTAGCACAGCCATATAAACTGCCGTATTTGCCTGACTCCCCGAGTGCGGCTGGACGTTTACGTGTTCTGCTCCAAATAACATTTTTGCACGCTCAATTGCCAAATTTTCCACCGTATCCACATGCTGACATCCACCGTAGTAACGTTTTCCAGGGTACCCTTCGGCGTATTTGTTCGTTAAAACACTACCTGCCGTTTCCAATATCGCAGGTGAAGCGAAATTTTCAGAAGCTATAAGTTCAATATGCTGTTCCTGTCTCTCCAGTTCGCTTCGTATCGCCGCAAAAACTTCCACATCACTGTGTTCGAGATCTTCCCCGTGAAAGAAGTTATTCATATTTTGTGCCCGTTGATTCACTGCAAAAGTGTATGTTTGCCTACTATTATTTAGCGATCAGCTTCGCAAGTCCTATGTGAGATTCAAATAAAAAACTTTCCACTTTTCACTTTAATTCACCGTGAGCTTACGCATCGAGCACAACGCTCAGCGGGTTGCCTAAAATTTAAAAAAAGTTAACCTTTTCTAACTAGAGGTTTATCGATTGCCAATTTCCGTCGGGTAATGCCTTGGAGTCAATGAGCTTCTTTAAAAATGATATGGCTTCCCCGATGGGCATAGTCCCATCGAATTTACTATTTATCCGCGAGCGAACGGACACACTATCCGATTGAGCTTCTTTTTCTCCAACGATAAACATATGGGGAATTTTATCCAGCTCGGCACAGCGAATTTTCGCTCCAAGTTTTTCGGGATGGTCATCAACGCCGCACCGGATACCACTGTCACGAAGCTTGCTCTGCAGGCTATAGCTGAAATCGTTCATCCTATCGTTCAACGTTAGGATTCTGACCTGTTCTGGGGCCAGCCATGTCGGAAAATCTCCGCCAAAATGTTCGATTAATAGCCCCACAAATCGCTCGAGTGATCCAAATGGCGCTCGATGAATCATTACCGGGCGATGTTTTTGGTTATCATCACCGACGTAGCTCATATCGAAACGTTCCGGCAAGTTGTAGTCCACTTGCACCGTACCGAGTTGCCACTCACGACCGATGACATCCTTGACAACAAAGTCGATTTTTGGTCCGTAAAAGGCAGCTTCGCCTTCCTTCTCCTCAAAGGGTACGGCAAGATTTTTTGCAGCCTTGCGCAAGGCTTCCTCGGAAACCGACCAATTGCTATCGGAGCCGATGTATTTGTCGGAACTTCTATCCCGCAACCCAATGCGCACTCTAAATTCCGTTATTCCCAGTGTTGAAAATATTAATCGCACAAGCTGCAGACACCCATCGATCTCATCATTCAGCTGATCGGGGCGACAAAATATGTGAGCATCATCCTGAGTGAAGCCGCGCACGCGTGTCATTCCGCTCAATTCACCGGACTGTTCCCATCGATACACGGTGCCAAATTCCGCAAGCCTGATCGGCAACTCGCGGTAGGAACGTTGTTCGGAAGAGTATATTTTCACATGTCCGGGACAATTCATTGGTTTTAAAAGAAAGCCGTCCTTTACGCCCATTTCCAATTCGCTGAACAGCTCCCTGGCTGACTTGTTTTTGGCTATGCTTTCATCCAACGTTTCCCGATCCGGCAACGGAGGAAACTGGGACTCCTTGTAATATGGAAAATGTCCCGATGTGCGAAACAACCCAAGCTTGGCTATGTGGGGCGTAAAAACTTGCTGGTAGCCCTGCTTCATGAGTGCACCAAGTATAAAATTTTGCAATTCATTGCGAATGATCATCCCCTTTGGCAGCCAAAGAACCATGCCCGGCCCCACCTCGTCGTCGATCAGAAACAGCTTTAGTTCCTTACCCAAACGTCTGTGATCTCTCTTTTTAGCCTCTTCCAATTGTGTCAAATAGCTGTTCAACTCAGCTTTTGAGGGAAATGCAGTACCGTAGATTCTTTGCATTTGTTTATTCTTTTCATTGCCGCGGTAGTAAGCTCCAGCTACACTGAAAAGCTTTATGGCTTTTACCTGCTTCGAGTAGCGAACATGCTCCCCTCGGCAAAGATCCGTAAACTCCCCATTGGTATATAGGGTGACTTTTTCGTCGGTGGGTATGTCATTTAAGCGCTCAATTTTATAGATTTGGCCACGGTCTTCGAAAAATTTTTTTGCTTCATCGCGAGTGACTTCCCTACGAATAAATTCCTGATTTTCGCCGATTATTTTTTCCATCTCGCGCTCAATGGCAACTAAATCTTCCTGGGTAAATTTGTATTCGAGATCGAAATCGTAGTAAAATCCGCTTTCCGTCGGTGGGCCAATGTCCAATTTGGCCTCCGGAAACAATCTTGTGACTGCGGCTGCTAATATATGAGCCGCGGAATGGCGCAATGTGCTTAAACCTATTTCACCCATGGTCGCATACTAGTTGGCACCTTTAAAAAAACAAACAAAATCTTGTTCTTATTTAACGGCATTCAGGTTTTATGTAACGTAACGCACAATTACGCATGTGGATGGCAGTGCTGGTGAATGTTTTTTATGTGTTCGGAGTCGATGTGCGTGTAAATTTGAGTCGTTTCCAGGCTGGCGTGGCCAAGTAACTCTTGCACCAAGCGCAGATCGGCACCGTTGTTTAGAAGATGGGTAGCATAGGCATGGCGAATTGTGTGCGGAGATAGATCGGATGGAAGACCGCAGAGATTTAGGTAAAACTTCATGCGATACTGTATGTTACGAATGGACAAAATTTTGCCATTACCGCGGAAAAATAGGCATGCATCATTCATTAATAAAAACTGCGATCTGTATCTCTCAATTGCTTTCAAAGCCGCTTCCGTAAATGGACAAATACGTTCCTTGCTGCCTTTTCCACGAACTTTTAATGTGCGATTTTGGAAGTCAATGTCGCTAATTTTTATGCTTTGCAATTCGCTGATGCGCAGACCTGCACCATAGAAAAGTTCAAGAATCATTGCATCCCGCAGTGCAATTTTGAGCGAAATATGACCGAGCTGATGCGCCTTTGCCGGGGTACCCAGAAGTTCAAAAATTTGTGATAACGTCAATATTTTTGGCAGTAAATTTTTTAACTTTGGCAGAATAAGTTCCAACGTTGGGTTTTGGGCAATGAATTTTTCGCCGGTTGCAAACGTAAAAAACGTGCGCAGCGCCGATATGTAATTGCGCACCGTTGTTCTGGAGCGCGTCTTCTGCATTTCAATAATAAAGTCTTGGATTTCCCTCTGCGTAGCTTCCAAAATGGCATCGGACTTTCGCCAACGGGAAAAAATTTTTATGGCATTTTGATAGGTGAGGATGGTGTGGGGAGATACCATTCGCTCGCTGCTGAGATGGTCAAAAAATTTTACCTTTGCTTTGCTGTCCATTGAAAAATTTTCCAGAATCTAAATTTTTTATTGAAAGTTGCAAGTTTAGAACATGTAATCATGCGCGGTGAGAAATTTAGTAAAAGCTTTTTTGGCCAGGCGTGCGCGTTTCAGATGCCGCAAATTTCTAAAAAAACACAATATTTTTCGCTTATCCGCCGAGGAGTACATTAAAGATTGTAGAATTTTTGAACAAAATTTCGCGGGAATCGTGTTGGGTAGGTGCCTGGATGGAGTTGAAGTTAAAATTATACAAATCGAAAACTTGGATGACATAGGGAATGCCGCTCCGCTATCCCTTGGATATTTCGGTGAGATCGTTTATCGAAGAAATGGCATTTGGCAAGGGACAGGGTTTTGCGGTTTTATTGACCACCGCGGTAGGGTGTGGTGCTGTGGAAAAATTGAGGATTCCCTGTTATACAACGGAGAGTATTTTTTCCCCTATTGCATCGAGCCGGTGTTTGAAACTCTGTTTTTTGTCAAATATGCTAAGCTTACCAGGGACGAAAACGGTGCCCCAAGTCTGATAATCATTCCATATGCTCCGTTCAAGCTTCCTTTTTTAGGAAAATTTCTTGAAAAAATTCTCCGTTCTTTTGCAAAAAGATTTGAAAAAACAAAAAACCTATCCCTAATAAAAATCAGAGGTTTCAATAAAATTGAATGAAAAAAATTTCAGGCTTGTGAAAGTTAATCAACCCGCTCTTCGGATTGCTCGCATAGCACGGTACCACCCGCCACATGTACCCGTTTGGTGATTGCATCTTCGATTAGGCTCATCATTTCCGGGTTGTTTTTCAAGTACTGTTTTGCTGCCTCGCGCCCTTGGCCGATTAACTTACCTTCGTAGGCAATCCACGCTCCCTTCTTTTCAAAAATTTTATGTTCGATGCCGAGGTCTATCAACGATCCGGTACGGGAAATTCCCTCATCAAACATGATGTCAAATTCACATTCAGTAAACGGCGGAGCAACCTTATTCTTGACCACTTTTACCCTTGTACGATTACCGGTAACTTTCCCCGAATTATCCTTTATTTGAGCCACTCGGCGGATATCTAGCCTGATGGATGAAAAAAACTTCAAAGCACGCCCACCGGGAGTGGTTTCCGGATTTCCAAACATGACCCCAATTTTTTCACGAATCTGATTGGTAAATATGCAGACACAATTGGTCTTACTTATGGCCGATGTTAGCCGCCTCATCGCTTGGCTCATGAGCCTGGCCTGGGACCCAATGGTTGCATCACCCATCTGACCTTCCAATTCGGCCTTCGATATCAGGGCTGCGACGGAGTCGAGAACTATTACATCGATTGCACCGGATCTAATCAGCGTTTCTGTGATATTTAGTGCATCATCACCGCTCGCCGGTTGCGATACCATTAGACTGTTGAGGTCAACGCCAACAACTTTTGCATATCTCGGATCAAGGGCATGCTCGACATCAACAAATACGGCATTCCCTCCGTGGCGCTGGGTCTCTGCGATCACGCTTAAACAAAATGTGGTTTTCCCCGAAGATTCCGGCCCAAAAATTTCACATATGCGGCCGCGAGGTAATCCGCGTACACCGAGTGCGAGATCAAGGGCTAAAGAACCGGTGGAAATTACGGATACATTCATTTGCTTGGCGTCACCCAACTTCATAATCGAGCCATCGCCAAATTGCTTATTCACTGCACTCATCGCTAGCTCAATTGCACTGGCATTCCTTTGCTCGTTCTTCGTCATTTCGCCACACCTTTATTGGTATTTTGTCAACAGGCAAGCATCATTTTGCTGGCAATGGGAGAAAAATTTTTTAACCAGTTGGAGAGTGAGTACTTCCATTAATTTCGACAGCGAAAACTTTGGAAAATTGTTCATTCGATCATTTTTGGGAATATTTTTCATAGTGAAAGGTGTCCATTGTTTCGCAAATGGCCGTACTGCCTTGACCACTCTGGGAACAACTTTTTCCCTGATCGGCGTACATTTTTCGCCCCTACTATTCGGTGCAGTGTTAGCCATCCTCCACATTACATGTGGCCTGGCTATAGTTATTGGCTTTTTTTTCAAACTGTCCTGTTTCCTATTGGGGGCAATTTCCCTCCTTGGAACGATAGCTGCTGGCTTTCCAAGTAAAAGTATCATAAATAGTAGCACCTACATGTTTACCATTAGCATGGTGACTACGGGGATGATGTTTATCGGCAGCGGAAGATTTTCGGTTAAAAAATAAAGATGGCTGTTTTGCAGGAATTAGCGAAATTTTTCGATGACATAGCATGCCTGTTTAATGGCATGCTGCATTTTTCCGTACAGTTCAAATTTTTCCGTTGAAACGCCGGCGCCAATCAGCTTTTTCATTTCACCTTCGTATCCACGCAACTTATCCAATAGTTCGCGGCGGTATTGGCCGGACTTATCGTCGAGCAACTTTTGTTCCATTTCAACCATCACAACGCGTTCTTTCTTTCTATCCATCACGGAATATCTCCTATTCTCAAAACTACCGTTTGATTATTTTTCATCAATGTTATCGTATCCGGAGTTATCTCTTTTATGATATACCCATTGGAAAGAGTGGAACCAACCATGTACTTGGTTCCATTTTTGAACCCAATCCAATTTAATCCATTTTCGCTAATGGATATGCTATCAACTTCGCTACCAAAGTACTGTCGCTTAATAACCTCGGGATCGCTAACCTTAACCAAATTTGTCAACGTAATGTCGGGACCAAATGTACGCTCAAGCTGGATTTTGGCGAGTTTCCAGTTTTCCTCTTCGTCAGAAGCCACTAACCCGCCTATGGCTATGCCGTCGCTCTGGGGCAAAACGGCAACCTTACCAAGCAATTTGTATCTCGTCAAAATTGGACGTGCCAAATTGATCGCCTTTTGCGGAAGAATTACTTCATCCTGGATATCTATTAACCCAGGAATGTCATTCATTATGCGACGGCGAATTTTGTCCCACTCATCCTTGTCACAAACGTACCCACTGATCAGGAAAATCCCCGGCTTTATGCACTCAATTTTGGGGTTTGACGGTATATTTATCATCAAGTCACGCATATCGGCGATCATGTGCTCTTCACTGTATAGCTTTATTTTCACCCTGGGTGTTATTTTAGGAAGGTCAGTGCGCAAAGTTGTCAACTCCGCATTAGTGTCCGTGTACCCTGAAATTGTGTAAAGGGTTCCATCTGTTTCGAGGGAAATCGTATCACTTAGCCCCATTTCACGGATTTTGTTGGTTATTAATTTCGCCGCATCGGGCTGATCCACCGGCTTCTTTTCCTCGTGAAACACTGATAGGAAAATCAAAAGAGAAAGTGCAAAGGCAAACACGAAAGCGCTACTGATTCCAATTATCCACGTGCGCTTGGATTTTATTTTTTTCAGATCGGATGGCTTTGTTTTTATTGCGTCATCGAAATTTTCCATTGGAGACGTGCCAGCCTGACTTTCCACAGGAGAAATTTCCCCCGAAGAATGCTCAAGAGTAGGAGCATCCATAGCCGATATGTTCGGCCAAGGTTCTCCCGCTGGACCGAACACGATGTGCGTACTTCCGATTGTAATAAACTGGAAAGCTTCCACCACCTGAGATTCCGTTTTTACGAGCTTCCCGTCTACGAAGACTTGTCCATCAAGTGGCTTAATTGTTACTCCGTTGCTGGAGAATGTCATTTCTGCATGGTGGGGTTCGATCATGGAATCGGAAAGGACAATATCGCTATCCCCTCCGTTACCTATTATTACACTTTCATCGCCAAAAACCACCTCCGCCCCTTGGTGGTTACCGGATAAAATTTTTAGTAGATGTTCGCTACTCATAATATCAGATTAGAATACCAGGTTAAGAATGTAAAGTTATATCCAAAACTCGCAAGAAATATCTTCACAATGGGCTTGTTTATTTTTGAAAAAAATATTTTTTACGCCTCAAAGGGAAGAAAATGCTGCAAAATAGCGATTGCATAAAGATTTTTTCTGGAAATTCGAATCGGTTGCTGGCCGAGCAAATTTGCAACTACATTGGTATAAAATTGTGCGATGCCAACGTTGATAGTTTCCCAGATGGTGAAACTGCGGTGACGATTAGGGAAAGCATACGGGGAAGCGATGTTTTCATAGTTCAGTCCTGTGACTACCCTGCGAACCATAACTACATGGAATTGCTAATTATGATCGATGCCGCTCGCCGCGCTTCAGCTGGTAGGATAACAGTGGTTTTGCCATTTTTCGGGTACGCTCGCCAGGACAGAAAGGACAAGCCCCGCGTACCTGTAACTGCCAAATTAATAGCGAATTTGCTAACTTCTGCCGGCACAAACAGAGTTTTAACCATGGATTTGCATGCTCAGCAGATCGTTGGCTTTTTTGATATCCCCGTAGACCACTTGTTCGCCTCAAAGTTGTTCATATCCTACTTAAAAGGGGCTTGTTGCGACAATCTGATCGTTTGTTCCCCTGATTTGGGAGCCATGAAGATGGCAGCTGCCTACGCCGATGCTCTGCGCTGCGATCTTGGCATCGTTGCCAAGCGCCGAATAGATGGAGACAATGTCCAAGTCCTGACCGTAATAGGGGAAGTTTCAGGGAAAAATGTCATCCTAACCGACGATATGGCGGTGACACTCGGCACAGTAAATGAAGCGGCTAAACTATTGAAAGAAAAAGGCGCCCGCAGTGTGCGTGCTGCTGTCTCCCACTGTTTATTGACAGCAAAAGGTCGTGAACGCCTGTCCGAAGGCAACATCGACGAGCTTATTACTACGAACTCAACCGGTTTGTCTTACACCCTGACCAACATAAAAAATGTTACCCATCTGAATGTCAACGAATTGCTTGGGGAGGCGATAATTCGCGTACACAACAATGCCAGCGTAACGGACTTATTCGAAATAAAGGGGCTTTAAGTTTCTAGTTCACCACCCAGTCGTAGGAAATTTGTTCGGATAATTTTTCACAACCTTCGTCGGCAATAAGAAAGTTATCCTCTATGCGCACCCCACCGGTTTCCGGGTAATACAGTCCAGGTTCGAGGGTAATTACATTGCCGCTTTTTAACACTGTTTCATTGTCTGAAATAAATGGCTCTTCGTGTATTTCGAGTCCAAACCCGTGGCCGAGGGAGTGGAACATTCCGTAGGGAATGGATGCCGCCTTGTCTGTTTTGTAATTTTTTGATTCGAGAAACTTTAGTGTATTACCCATCAATCCTGAACAGGTAACGCCGTGCTTCAAGTCCCTGTGGGCCATTTCCTGCGCAGCTTTGACACTTTCGTACATGTTTATTTGCGCTTCCGTAGGTATCCCTCGCAGAAATGTTCGGGTTATATCGCCGTAGTATCCCGATGTTCTATGAAAGGGAAATAAGTCTATGACGATAAATTCATTGGCACGAATGGGGCCATATCCCTGGCAATGGGGATCTGCAGATTGGCATCCACAAGCCACAATAGTATTTTCGGCCAAACAACCATTTGAATAGCAATATTTTTCAATTTCTCCACGGATAAATCCAGAAGTCAGTTCCGAGCCTTGAAACTCGAGAATGCCCCGTTTCCCTATTTTAGATTGGTGCAAGATTTTCCTAACTTCCTTGAAGCATCCATTTATAACAGAAAGCACTTCTCCAATGCATTTCACTTCATGTTCAGATTTGATCGAGCGTTCCGCCAGTGTGTCATGGGGATCAATAATGAGTTTAAAGCCTTTTACGGACAAATCAAAACCTAACCAAAAGGGGAAATTTCTATGGACCGCAACTTTCTTTTTCCCTGTTACATGTTTGACAAATTTTGCTACTAGCTCACCAAGCTTGGGCTTTTTGCCGGTTTTTAATCCTTCGAGCGCCACAACTTCGGTTGCCTTTGATTCATTCTTCAATCGGTTTATTTCCAAAGCATGTGCCAAAATGGTTAGCTCCGTTGCCTGCTTTATCACGGCTATGTCGCTTTCAACGGTGCAGCCAAGCAGATATTTCAAGTTTTTATCTGCCTTGGTGTTTGAAAAATATAATTTCGGAAGGGTTTCACTTTTTTCTTCATCGGAGGATGGCTGGGGCCGGTAAAATGGTTGACATTTCATCAGTCGCCCAATCGTCAAAAGCGTAGCTTTGAAAAAATTATGGGTTGCATACATTTGTTTGGCGTACTGTGAGCATGTCAGTCTAAATCTACACTGGCACAGCGTACCAAACAAGCAGATTTTGAGAGGGGAAAGCACGACTTGATAAAATTTTATCAGCAATAGTGCAATGCTTCGTGCTGCCTTATCAAGGATAGCGGAGATTTTCATCGGAAAGGGAACAACTTTTTGACATCTGTTCATAAATTTTTGTTGCTCCATTTAACAATTCGGATTCAATCTTTTCATAGTTAGCTTGCCTGATCGGCTGCTTGGCTATTACCAAGTAATCGTAGCTTTTTCCTCGCTTTTGCAAATTTTTTCGAAAAATTTCCCGCACAACTCGCCGGATTCGATTGCGCACAACGGCATTGCCAACTTTTTTCGAAACTATAACCCCAAGTCTGCTAATATCTTGGCCCGCATCCAAGATTTTCAGCGTAAAAAGCTCAGAATTAAGCCAAAACGCATCACACGATCGAAACTTTGCAAATTCAGTTGATGAGCAAATGCGCTGACTGCGGAATAGACGTTCTCCCACATTACTTTACAAAGGCATGCTCACAAATTTTATACCTACCCTTAGCTCTGCGTGAGGAAAGCACTGCCCTTCCTCCACGCGTGGCCATGCGTGCACGGAACCCACATTTGCGAATTCTCTTTATTTTTGATGGATGATATGATGGCTTCATTTGAATCTAGGAAATTACATCTATGAGATAAATTTACAACTTTCTTATTTTAAAAAGTTCTCATCGACTGGACAGCGTCCTGTATACCCTATCGCGGACGGCTTCCATATTACCTTCCGTACTGATTTCGTAGTATTCAGGCATGTTACTTAATACCGCTAAACAATCCCGCATCTTGTCCACGTAGGTTTGGTAGCGAAACTCAGCCGTGTTTTCATTTAAATCAGTTTCACGAACGGGAACTCTTATCCCTGATTTAGAATCGGAATTTTCGATAAGTTTATTGTGTTTCACAGCATCGTGACCACGCTTCAGCTGCCTAGCCACACTTGTTTTACACGAAACTGTGAAATTTATGACCTTGAAAGAGCAGGATTTATTACATTCGTCTTCCCTAAGTCTTTCAGCTAAAAGCCTCAAACACATGGCTTGGACACGCGTACGGGGAAATCCATCAACCACCACTCCATTGGCATATTCGTGGCGCAGTAATTTCTTGAACACAACTGCCACAACTCTTTCGTCGTTTACCAAATTTCCTGAGGCCTTAATCACCTGGTCTTCAGGGGTGTTCAGCAAAGAACTGACTTCTATGGGCCTGCTGGAAATTTCCATTATGCGCATGACACTGGCAATATTCGTTCCTTTGCCGGACCCCGGTGCACCGCTCAGCCAAACTATCCTAGTCGGAAACTTTTTGCGTTTTATTTTATTTTTGGCGGACAATGAGTCCCATACGTTATCAAAGATTTCACGTGCCCGCTCTTCATCACTAATTTCCATCGAATTGCCTATTTTATTATGAGTAGATGCAGAGGAGACATGCATCTTCGTATCCGTATTCGCATCGAATTTTCCGGCAAAAAGACATATTTGGTGGCAAGATATACATAAACTAAGGAGCAGATAAAACCTTTTCACTTTCACGCCTTCATAGGCAGTGAAAATTTCAAGTCAATCTGTTTTTTTAAAATATTGTATTGTCCTTTATTACCGTTTCGTTTGTTACACACAGAATCCCATCTTTAATACAAAGACCATCACTTTCATATCCATCCGGTTTTCCATCGGGAGAAAGGTAAACATTTTTTCCAATGCGCACATTTTTATCTAAAATTGTTCTTTTTATGACACTGTTTTCTCCAACGCCGAGCCCAATTTCATTTGGGGCAATATCGCTGGGATCAAAATAATCCGCACCAAACATGAGAACGTTTTCTAAGTAAGCATTTTTCCTAATGACGGAGCGCAGACCAACTACACACCTGTTCAGAGCAGCTTCGGTTATTATGCATCCGTCAGACAGAAGAGTATTTTCTATCCTACTGCTGTTTACTTTGCAAGCGGGCAAGTATCTCGCACAGGTGTAAATTGGGTTTTTTGCATCGAAAAAATCGAATTCGGGAACAACATCCGTTAGCATAAGGTTTGTGTCAAAGAATGATCGAACCGTTCCGATGTCTTCCCAAAAACCATCGAATATGTATCCACACATCTCGTATTTATGGACCATATTTGGTATTATATTTTTGCCAAAATCGCTGCCATTGTCCAAGGTCAAAACTTCTTTCAATACCCTTGCCGTAAAAACATAGATTCCCATAGAGGCAAGGTACATGTTGGAAAAACCCTTGTTTTTGAATAGATGTCTCAGGGAAAAAGGTATTTCGAAACCCTCAGCCTGGCTTTTATCCTGGGGCTTTTCCACGAAATTATTGATGCTAAAATTTTCATCGAGAGCCATTATGCCAAAGGAAGGAATTTTATACTCCGGAATTGGTTTGGCCGAAATTGTAGCATCTGCTTTTAGGCTCACGTGGTGCTGTATCAGGTCAGACAGGTCCATTCTGTACAGCTGATCTCCGGACAAAATTAGAATAATATCTTCATCGTTCATTGCAATGTACTGGAGATTTTTGCGAACGGCATCGGCGTTCCCCACATACCAATGTTCCCCCGATGAGCTTGTTTGTTCAGCGGAAAAAATGTCGATAATGCCATCACTAAAATTGTCAAAGCGATAGGTGTGTTCAATGTGTCTGTGTAGCGATCTCGTTTGAAATTGTGTGAGAATGTATATTTTATTAAATGAGGAATTCAGGCAATTGCTTATGGGAATATCAACAAGCCTGTATTTTCCGGCCAGAGGAACAGCTGGCTTGCAACGTGTTTTGGTTAAAGGATATAGCCTATCGCCGCGACCTCCGCCCATAATTATGCAATACACGTTCAGCTTCATCCTTTGATGGAAAGCCTATAATTTTTCAAAGAAAAGTCAATTAAACTAAGACCTAAATAAAATTTTATTAAATGGCGAAATATAAAAGTAATCCACTGTTCTTAGCAGTAACTGGATTTCAAGCAAAAGTTAAAATAATTTTCATTCGACATACTTGGCGATACTCAAATTCTATGAAAAATTCGGCTCATTTTCATCACTGGACTGGAGATAGTTTTTTGCCTTTATTCCCGGTCTTGACTTTCCCTGGTTGAAGTCAGACGATCATTGTACTCGTTGAATCTCTTGGCAACTTCCTCCATAATATTGTATACTTGATTAAAATCGCATTCCCCAGATTTTTCCCCTAAAATCGATGCTAGTACGGCAACTAAGTTATCATGCGCCAAATAATATCCGTCGAATGCGGCTGTGGCTACCATGTTATCAAACATTTTGACCCCACAATCAAAGCCCTCTTTGCCACCCATAACTTCTTCCACTAACCATCCCAAATGCCACATGGCGCCACCAACTTGGAGCAAGTCAAACACAAATTCTTGCTCATCCTCCACTTTTGCTCTTATAACTCTTTTTTCAACGCATTGCCTGTACTTCTTTTTCCCTTCTTCCGTTTTTAAGTCGAATTCAAATTGCTTCCATTTTTCTCTTATGTCTACACCAAACCTACCAAATGACCACTCCAAAAATTTTTCTTCAAATTCCTGTTCTTTTGGAACACTACCCATATTTAGATTATCCATTCCCTATCCCCTGATTTAGTTTGTGAAGTTTGTCAATAACAAAATGATACTATGGCGAAAATATTGCCATATATTTTTTACCGAAGTATTTTTTGATAAAATTAAATAAAAATTCTTGCAATTCGTGCAAAAAAAAACCAGCGTATAGCCTAATGTGGCATTTCCCTTTCAGAAAAATACGCCGCGATGACGTTGGCGAACAGTATAAGTATTGGAGAGGGAGGATACTATACTCGCTGATCATAGGCTATGCTACTTTTTATCTTGTTCGTCAAAATTTTCAGGTCGCAACGCCAAAGATGCTGGATGAACTGGGGTACACGCGGTCGGAAATTGGGTGGGTGTTTTCGGCTTTTGCCATAATATATGGTGTGGGAAAATTTGTTAGCGGCATGATATGCGATCGGACCAATGCGCGCTATTTTATGACCATCGGGCTGATCGGTTCGGCACTGTGCAGTTTGCTCATTGGCTTTTCAAACTCGCTGACGGCACTAGTCGTATTTTACGCCCTAAATGGAGCTTTTCAGTCCGCTGGATGGCCGCCCGTATCACGGTTGATGACGCAGTGGTATTCCCCGGAAGAGCTGGGCACAAAATGGGGAATTGTCAGCGCATCTCACCAACTCGGTGGCATAATCATATTAGTCACCGGAGCTCATTTGTCAGTTCTATTTGGATGGCGCTCCGTTTTTGTTGTGCCTGCAGCCATTGCAATGCTGTTAGCAGTATTTTTATTTGAGCGTTTGCGGGACAGTCCCCAATCCCTTGGGTTACCTTCCATTGAAGAAAAGGAAAGTCTAGCCGTTGATATTGGACAGCATTCCGACGCTGAAGAAATTACTCTCAAGGAAGTTTTGTTTAAACACATTCTGCCCAATAAAGCTCTTTGGTACGTTTGTATGGCAAATTTTTTTGTGTATATAATAAGAATGGGTTTTTTCAACTGGGCTCCAACGTTTTTGCGTGAAGCTTGTGGAACCGGTATTGTGGGCGCCGCTTGGCAGAACGTAGCCTTTGAATTTATGGGATCAATTGGCGGAATCGTTGCGGGGTGGGCTTCCGATAAGGTGTTTCATGGAAGGAGAAATTGCACAGCATTTTACTTCATGCTATGCCTGATTTTTTCTCTATTTCTATTTTGGAAAATGTCTTCCACTTCGGTATGGATAAATACAATTTTTTTATTTTTGATGGGATTTTTCATATACGGCCCCCAAACACTAGTGGGCATTTCCGGCGCTGAATTTGGTTCCCGCCGTGCCGCTGCAACGGGTAACGGCTTAACCGGCTTATTTGGCTATATCGGCGGAGCAGTATCCGGCTTTGGAGTGGGTAAAATTGCCGATAAATGGGGTTGGAATGCAGCATTTTTGTTTTTCATTTTGTGTGCCGCTGCCGGTGCGTTCTTTTTCATGCTAAACTGGGACAAGACTTCGCAGAAGTACAAAATCAAAGTCTAAGTGCTATGCGCTGGAAATGCACATGCGAATATGACGGCACGTATTTTAGTGGATGGCAAAGTCAACCGGGAGGCAATACCATACAGGATCACATCGAGGCCCGCTTGTTTTGGATTTTTGGTAAAAAAATTTGCATTCACGGCAGTGGACGCACGGATGCCGGTGTCCATGCTCGTGGACAAGTATTTCACTTTGACGGCGAGTGGTGTCACGGCGCTGATAAACTTCTACGAGCACTCCGCTGTGGGCTTCCCAATACCATAAGAATTATAAACGTCGAAGGGGTTGAGTCCAGCTTTCATGCGAGATTTTCCGCCAAAAGGAAATGCTACAAATACTATTTACTGGAAGCCTTCCCGGGAGCATTCACTTTCAGGTATAATTGGTGCTTAGGGAATAGATGCCCTGACTTGACGGCAATGCAAAATTCAACTAAGTATTTTTATGGCAAGCATGATTTTTCTGCATTTTGCGTAAACCGGGGAGATGGATCCGAACAGGACCCGATTAAAACGGTATGCGAAATGGGCTTTGAAAAATTTGAACGAAGCATCGTGTTCACGGTGATTGCCGATGGATTTTTGTACAAGATGGTAAGGATGCTTGTGGGTAGCTTCGCCATGCTTGGCATGGGAAAAATCAGCGAAGATACCATTCTTCAAATGCTGCACACTGGCAAGCGCGTAGTTAACATTGATGCAGCTCCTGCCCAAGGCTTGTTTTTACACTGTGTCGATTATCGTTCTTTTTGAAAAAGGCCATCGCTCGAATTTTTCAAAAACGCCAGTATTTCACTGTTTGCGACAGGTTAGGGATCCACAACAGCAACTGACCTCTTATCAAAAAAAAGCGCATTTACTCTCGCCACCAACGACAGGAGTTCACTGATAAAAATAATACTGAAAATGCAGGAATATGCCATAATTGCAAAACCATTAAGCCGGTTTTGCTAATGGCGCCACCACTGACCGCTGCGATGACTTTAGCAATAGTACCCCGACAATACTACCTGCCGTTCCACCGGCTATGCCAGCGAGCATCCCCGCGGCCATACCATCAAAACTTGAACTTGAAATACCAACCAATGAACCGCCCGCCATGGCACTTGCCACTATGCTGCCCGTACAACAATTTGCACTTTCAAACATCTATATTCTCCTATATTTTTTAAAAATGAATTTAAGGGGAAACATAAATTTACCCCACTGGGGCAAATTCATAACTACCCGTCCGTTGAGTAGTCTTTTTCCTTTCAGGGCATGATGCATTAGAGAACTACAGACCAACGTCGAGTCAATCGCGAAATTACGCAGTATGCATACGCCGTTCCAATCATTCTCCAGCTCCGCTATTTACACTTGCGAGCTCTCCAGAAAGAGAATCCTTTTTGAAATTGAAACGTTTGGCTATTCTTGCGTTCAATGCCTTTACCACCATCGTAACCACCGGTGGTATCACGAGAAGCATGCCCAGGCTAGCGCCCACACCAATCCCAGCGGCGGAACATGCGCCAATGACAACTCTCCTTACGGCGATGCGATCGACGCATCCTAAAATTGCACCCGAGACACAGCCAATTATCCCGCCAGCTATCCCACCAACCGTACCGCCGATGGCGCCACCGACAATACCATCGAAAGCAGGAAGCCCGGTAGCACTGGTGACAGCGACAAAAACTCCGAATGCTCCGCCTATAACAGCGCCTGTCACAGCGCTTGGCACGGTGTATCCTACATTAGTCCTCGCATTTTTTTTCTTTCTGGGAAAGATGTGAGGACTCCCTCCAAAATTCGTACCCGAAGCAAACGTTACTCTTTTTTCTCTTACTTCCATTAAGTTTTGTTTAAGTTTATGAAACGTTTTCCCATTTTACCTCCACTCGGTAAAATGGAAAGTTTCTAACAAGATAGAAAGCTGCCTATTTCTCTTTTTCAAGAAAATTTGTAAAATAAATATAAAAACATGCCTGACAGGAAGTTTTACCGGTGTAAATGTTTTCTATGCCGCGTTTAGAAATCGGCACATCCTACACATCTGCATAATATCCCGCGTTCAATGGTTGTTCCCTCTGTACGCTGGCTGTCCTCGATTGTTCCCTAAAGGAGCTCTTGGTTGGGCTCCTTGCACATTGGCCGCTCTTTCGCTCAATGCCACTACTGCCATTGCAGCCGCTGGTATTGCGAGAAGCATGGCCAGGCCCTTTGAAACGCCAAAACCAAGACCGGCGCTCCTGGCGACGACGTATCCGACACGGGCAACCACTCTGCACACTAACCAACCAGCCGCGCCGCTGATGGCGCCATTAGCAATACCATCGGCAATGGGAAGCCTGTCGTTAGTAGCGATAAAACCTCCTACTGCTCCACCTACCACAGCTAAAGACAAAGTATTAGGAATTATACTAGACATATCTCTTCCCCATTATAAATTGTTTTCCCATTTTTTACCTCCATTATTTTATACTTGTGAGCTCTCCAAAAAGAGAGCCCTTTCTGAAATTTCAGAAACATTTGGCTATTCTTTTGCACAGTGCCTTTGCCGCCATCGTAACCACCGGTATTGCGAAAATCATGCCCAGAGAAGTGCCAAAACCAAGGCCGACGATCCTGGCGGCACGGCCGCCAGCGAGTCCTATAGCTGTATCCAAGGCCCAGCCAAACACATCCGAGACACGGCCCGCTCCGTTAGCCATCCTGATACATCCCCAACCAACCATACCGCCGATGGCGCCACCGGCAATTTTATCGGCAATGGGAAGCCCATCAATCGCAGCGCCACCAACGTATCCTGCAATTCCGCTGATGACACCACTGGCAACACTGGCAATACTACTAGGAACCCCGCAATTCTCAGCCACGACGGCAAGAAGAGATCCTACCGTACCGCCGATGGCGCCACCGACAACACCACTGGTAATACTCTTAGGAATCCCGATAACCACAGCGGTAAGAGCTCCTTCTACTGCTCCGCCGATGGCGCCTGCCACAATACCACCGACAATACTATTATTAGGAACCCCGGCAGCCACAGGCACGGGTCCCACTACCGCAGGCAGGGGCAGGGGTCCCGCAGGCAGGGGCCCCACAGGCCCAGGTGCAGGGACCCGTGGGACAAGCCCCATATCTCTGTTATAAGAAGAAGGCATTTTTTATCTCCATTAAGTTTTGTTTAAATTTATGAAACGTTTTCCCAAGTTTACCTCCATTCGGTAAAATGGAAAGTTTCTAACAAGATAGAAAGCTGTCTATTTCTCTTTTTCAAGAAAATTTGTAAAATAAATATAAGAACATGCCTGACAGGAAGTTTTACCGG
>JAIRON010000037.1 GCA_031257495.1 Puniceicoccales bacterium | reverse complement strand
GTCGATTATCTTCCGCGATTTTTCTTCGCCCACACACGCGGGCATACGGGCAAAAATAGTAAAAATTGAAACCAAGCAACGGTGTAGCTCCATAACTGCATTTGAGCTTTGAGAGTGGTGCAATTCCTCTAAATTGAATTCCAGTTTGTGCTGAAGTGATGCAAGGTCAGTTAAAAGAGTTTCTGCCTCCCTTGTTTCCAAATTTTTTGACAACGAGTCTTGGGCAGCGTGCCGTATTCTTTCCATAGCGCTTTCAAGCTCAGAAAGTAAAGTTTGAAGTGCTTGTTCTTGCATGGGGCTGAATTTAGCGTGCGATCCCAGTTGAGGTGCCGTAGTAATACTGCTTGGGATCGCCATTTTAAAGACCTGATTGCTTGTTGTAGTAGGCATAGCTATTTAGGATATCTTGCCTTGCAAAAATTGCAAGAAAATTTACGTTTTAAGTGAAAGTCTTGATGTGAAAAAATGTACACACATAAAATTTTAGCTAATATAAATTTGCAAAATTGTTTTAAATTATTACACAATTTTCCAACCACCATATTAAAAGTTTTTAACTGCACCGCACATTTTTTTTAGCTGTGTTAGTTAGGGATATCTCAAAATAGATGCGAATAATTGATTTAAATAAAACACGGGAAATTGGATCGCAGTGTATATATCTTGAAGTTGGCAATTTCAAGATATTGCTCGACTGCGGTATGAGTCCGCGCGAAGAGGGATTTAAAGCTTTGCCGAATTTTGCATTGATAAACGGGGAAGCAATAGACATCATAATAATATCCCATTGCCACCTGGATCACGTCGGCTCGCTTCCATTTTTCATGAAAAATCAGCAGCAAGCGCGCGTACTCACTTCGCCAGCATCCCATATAATCATGCCAAGAATTTTGGAAAATTCGGTTACCATAATGACGATGCAGCGGGAAGAACGGGGAGTCAAAGAATATCCACTTTATTCGATGAGCGACATAAAGGAACTGGACAAGCACATTTTGCAAATGCCTCACGCCAAAACACGGACCCTGCAAAAAGACGGCAGCGAGATAAATGTAACATTTTTTTCGGCTGGGCATGTTATCGGAGCAAGCAGCGTCCTAATTGAACATAAACATAGGACATTGTTTTTTTCGGGAGATGTGTTGTTTAGAAATCAAAAAACGCTGAAGGGAGCCTTGTGGCCAAAAAAGACCGTAGATGTTGTAATTAGCGAAACAACGCGTGGCAATCACAGCCAAAGGGATGATTTTTCCTATCAATCCGAAATCGATAGGTTGGTCAATCGCATAAAATATACACTCGAGGGGGGAGGATCGGTGCTGATTCCCGCTTTTGCCCTTGGTCGGATGCAGGAAATTTTAAAAATTTTACACAATGCCCAAACTCAAAAGAAACTGCCAAAAAATATTCCAATTTTTTGTTCGGGACTTGGACTTGGTTTAGTGGATGATTTTGAGGTTGCCAATAAAAAATTGAGATGCATAGATTTCAGGTCGGCCATTCTGAGAGATTTAAAGGTGAAATCGTTCAGAAATGCAAAATTCGATAAACTAAGGAAGCCGACACAGCAATCCATATTTGTGTTGAGCAGTGGAATGTTGGTAGAAAATACGCCCTCTTACATAACGGCAGCAAATTTGGTCGGAAGTCCCCAAAATGCCATCCTTTTCGTTGGATACTGTGACCCAATGACTCCCGGCGGAGAACTGCTAGCCCAGGAAAAACACTCTAGTTTCGACTTTAAGGCACTAAGGGTTTCCTCTAAAATAGAGGCATACATAGAGCGCTTTGACCTAAGTGGTCATGCCGATCGAGAAGACTTGCTGGAGTGCATATTCAGCCTTAATCCTAGAACGGTAGTTTTAACACACGGAGAAAAGGAATCCCGAGATTGGTTTTTCGATAATATAATTGACAAGCGGCCAAAAATAGTTATAGTTGATCCTGAACCGGGTGAATGGTGCGACGTGTAAGAGTAGAATCATAATTTGACTTGCAAATTTCACCGAGCAAATATAGGAGAACCATTGCATATGAAGTTTAGTAATTGTGTTAGGTATGCATTTTTAGTATGTGCTTCCCTGTTTATGCTTGTGGGATGCAATTTCTCGGCAAGTTCTTTTAGAAAAAAAGCCGGTGGCCTTACCTTTATCCAAAAAGATTCAACGCATTATCGTATTATGGCTAAGGGTGTTACAAGCGAGCAAGCGATGCTGAAATACTTGCTCCAATATAATCGAAAAATATCACCCAAAAAGGCAGCCTACATTGTACGCACATATATATGGGAATCTGCCTACGAGGGCGTAAATTATGATGTAGCTTTCATTCAAATGTGTCATGAGACGGGATTTTTGCATTTTAAAGGCGCCGTTTCGCCCGTTCAGAATAATTTTTGTGGGTTGGGTACATTGAGCGATTCAACTGTTGGACTGTTTTTTCCCGATGTAAAGACGGGAATCAGGGCTCACATACAACATCTAAAAGCTTACGCTTCTTCTCAAGATTTAAGAAATCGCTGCGTCGACCCAAGATTTGTACTTATTAGGCGAAACAGTGCCAATGATATTTTTGAATTAACGGGAAAATGGGCGACAGATAGGAACTACGGAAACTTAATTAGGAAAAAAATAGATGATCTCATAGACATGGAAAACTCCTTTAGGCAGAAAAAGCAATCCGAGGCAAAGCCCAAAGAGGGCAGTGAATCGAAATGAGATTGCAACGGAATTCATTGGCAATATTTTTATCTTTACAAAGTGCTTATTTAAGGTGGTATGGGGTTCGTTTCGGTCCCCATAGTTCAATGGATAGAACCGCGGTTTCCTAAACCGTTAATCTCAGTTCGAGTCTGGGTGGGGGCGCCAAATCAAATTGCCCAATAAGTAAGGGCTTCTTTTTTTACTCATAGCATCAATTCGCCATGTTTTTAATTAAGATCTTTTACTTTTAATTTTTTCAAAAAAAATTGACAAAATTTAAGAATTTTATAAAATGTTCCCATAATGGCTGCAAAAGTTCAAGGAAATGAAGGGCAAGATCCAGGAGCTCCACAAGGAAGTACAGGTGAAACAAGAACCATGCAACCAGTTAGGGCTCAACCACCACCACCGAGACCATTAATGGCTGGCAAGTCTTTACAATTTCGAAAAGTTTACATTCCCCCAGAAGGCAGGATAGAAGACTTGCGAGATGCCGGTATTCTTCTAACCTCCGAACAGCTAGAGGTTTACTCAAAAATAGGCCCAGTATTAAACCACTGTTCTCCGGACCAGGTTGAACACATCTTCGGTCTATTTGCAGAAGTGGAAGCTGATGGAAAAGGGCCAAAAGTAGCAGCTTGGTGGTGCAGGCGTAGGATAGGTGAATTTTTAATAGGCCCAGCGCTAGACGATTGCGAAGACTATCAAATTGGACACATTTTAAACTACTTTGCCGATATGATAACTGACGGCAATAAAGCGACATTTGCAACTCAGGTATGTGAATCTATGGCAATTTTATACCGTAACGACATAGAAAGTTTTCTGCCTATAGAATATGACGTCGAAAATGATAAAATG
>JAIRON010000035.1 GCA_031257495.1 Puniceicoccales bacterium | reverse complement strand
ATCCTCAGTTTCTGATTCTTCCCCAAAATTTTCATTTTCATCTACATCTTCGTCATCTGCAAATTCGTCGTTGTCTTCATCTAAATCCCCATCGTCGTCATCGCTTATTTCACTTTCGTCACTATCGTCAACCTCATCGAAGTCATCAGATTCATCCCCATCGTCGCCGAAGTCATCATCCTCAGCTTCTAATTCTTTCCCAAAATTTTCATTTTCGTCTACATCTTCTTCATCTGCAAATTCATCTTTGTCTTCTTTAAAAACCTCATCTTCGTCATCGCTTATTTCACTTTCGTTACTATCATCGGCCTCATTCAAATCGTCAGATTTATCCCCATCGTCGCCAAAGTCATCATCCGCAGTTTCTGATTTTTCCCCAAAATTTTCATTTTCGTCTTTTGTTATGCCCAGGGAATCACCCGTCTTAACTTCATTTTCTTTTGCCGCATCATTTACCAAATTCGCTTCCTCTTTCGGCTCAGGCTCAAGCGAGTCAACCAAAGAATCTTCTTTGTTTTCCTCATTTTTTTTGGACCTTCTGGCCTTGGAGGAGGTTCTTTCTGTTCGCTCTTCTTTCGAATTTTTTAATTCTTCAGTATCAACCCCTAACTCGGCATCAACGTCACCGGCACTTACAAAAACTTTAGGTTTCTTTCTTCCCATCTTGAATTACACAGCTCCTATAACGTTAGAAATTTTGAAGGATGGTCCCTCAAATCCGCCTGTAATTTTCGGTGAATCGATCCCACATAGCGTAAAAGTCCCGCTCCGCACCTGAGAATCATCATCAAGGAAAATAATGTCGCTCACTTCCAAATTATCAAAATTCGACCTGGATAAGCTAGTCCGCCCAGCTTCTAAGAAAACATCAAACAACACGTCCCTATCGCGGCATTTCACATTGGCAGGAATTTTTTCAAAGCTGTTTATTACGGTTTCTAATAATTCTTCCCCGAGGTGCAAATTTCCGCACAAAACAACGGTTGAATCCTTATCATAAACTAACCAACCTATTTCATGTTCGAACGCTTCCTTACTTTTGGATCCAAAAGCAATTGAAGCAACGGTAATGTCCAGCTTAAGCTTCGCCGATATATCTGTCAGTAAACTGGAAAATACCATGTTGGCAACGTCCACGCGAATTTCCTCCGGTACTAATTCCAAATCCATATCGGCAAATCGTTTGTCAAATAGTTGCAAATCAGGGCAAGCTTTTAAAGCTAAAATCGAATCAAAACCGCCAATCCTGAGACCTAGGAGTATTTTTGCACAAAACCTTCTTATGCGATCGTGGCATGTGAAAAAATAGTCAATACCTGTAACTTTAAAATTCAAAAACCTCGTTTTCCCAACGAAAACGTTATCGAACTTTACTTTTACGCTCGATACTTTTTTGAGGCTCAACGGTTTTGGCATATTCAGTGTGAATTTTTATCAAAAAAAATAAATTTGCAAGACAAATAAGACTACAAAAGTGTTGTTTTAAAGAAATTTTCCATGTATGTGTCTCTCTAACATGGTACTTATATTAAATGGTAAGAGATTGTCACAGGAACTTGCCGAGGAGTTAAAAGCTAAAATAGTTTTAATAAATCACATGGAAAATCGGCCAAAATTGGCGATAGTTATGGTGGGTGATGATGCCGCTTCCGAAATTTATGTGCGCAACAAACTCGTTTATGCTAAACAAGTTGGAATACTAACGGAATTGATAAAATTAAACAAAAATGCATCCCAAAGTGAAATCTTTGATACCGTTACAGAACTTAATGGGAATGACACAATCCACGGCATCATCATTCAATCGCCGTTGCCCGATCAATCCTATCAAGATCTCCTATTCGATAGGGTAAATGCAGATAAAGACGTTGATGGGTTTAGTGCGATCAACATAGGAAAGTTATGTAACGGGCAACGGGATTGTTTTGTATCCTGCACACCACTCGGCATCTTGACCCTTTTGGAAAGAAATAATATTTCCCTGGCAGGGCAACATGTGGTGATCCTAGGCAGAAGCAGGATCGTTGGACGGCCCTTGTCCATACTACTTTCACAGAAATTTGAAAACTGCAATGCCACAGTGACGCTGTGCCACTCCGGTTCTAAAAATTTGACTGATATAGCGAAAACCGCCGATGTGCTCATTACAGCCATTGGTAAACCGAAATTTGTCTCAAAGGAGATGGTCAAAGAAGGCGCAGTGCTAGTTGATGTTGGCATAACTAAGGCAAAAGACAATATCCATGCAAATGGTTATAAATTATACGGAGATATTGACTTCGATGATGTGTACTGCAAATGCAGTGCTATAACACCAGTTCCCGGTGGTGTTGGGCCAATGACTGTAGCAATGCTAATGCAAAACACATTCCAGGCTTACACCAAGCTTGCAGCGAACGCATAAAAAAGGATGAGCTTAGCTCATCCAGGCAATTTTAGTTAGTAAAATAAAAATTTCAATTTTGTTTCTGTGGTGCTGGTACAGCCGTAATAGCTTCAATCCTCTTTCCTAGGCATTTGACAGCGAATATCCAAAGCCCGCATACACACAGAAATATGACAAATAAGTATGGTGCAATGTCAATCAGCTTAACAGCGCTGGCGCTAAAAAATCCTATGATCATCATCAAACCAGACTGTATCCAAGCTCCTCCGGCTTTACCTAACCGTCCACCCACAACCTCAACAATCACCTTTCCTTTGACTTTCATTTCCTCATCTAGAGGTATGTAGGCCATTTCCTTAGTCCAATCAAAGAGAGCATACTTCGTCGCCTTCGACAGTATGATTATGGACATACCAAGCACAACGGCACAAGATACGGGATTCGAACCAATGCTCTCCAAAACACCCGTGAAACTGTTACGGAACAAAATGAATGCAAAAAATACGCTACCCAAAGTAAAAATCATGGCCGGAGTGATCACGGCTGCCGTTGCCCATTTGAACATTCGCAAAAGATTACCTCCCACGATAACCACGATGAGAGAAACGATACCCGTGTAGATAACGTAGCGAGACATGAAAACGTTGAAGGCACTTGCACTGGGGTACAAAATTTTGGCTTGCCCCTTCCACATGGCTTCAACCAAATTGATGCTCGTTCCATAGCAAATTACTAGCGCCGCAATTAAACCAAGGTAGGGGGAAGTGAACATAACACATAAACTTTGCCAAAACCCAACATTGGCTTTCTTTTTCCTCGAAACACCAGGCAATTCGGGCTTATCATACAGCCTTTTGTCCGTTAGAACATGGGTATATATCCAGCGATAGATGCACATGATTAGCACTCCAGCAATAAATACCATGCCCATCAGCCAGTGCAGGGAAACGCCCCACGGATCCACACCGGGTACAAGATTTTCTGGAGCTTTGGAAAAGTGCTCACCCAACATGCCAATCACTATCAGAGCCAGTTGTCCAACTAGGCCGAAGAATGCATAAAATCTCTTAGCTTCTGACATTTTGCAAATTTGATTGGCAAACTGCCAAAATGACAACGAAAGAATGGTGCTACCCCAAAGCTCAGCCAATATGAAAAACAGAGCATAGGACCAATTTCCAACGATTGCTATGGGCCAGTAAAAAGCCTTGGAGCAACTTGCTTGCCAAGCCGCAACGGTGGATGCTGCGGGATGCAGAACGTCCAAGTTTGGATAAATTAGAAATCCGAAGGCTCCAAAAAATAATATGAACGGGCTCAAGGTTGCATAAAAAAGCTTTTCATTGCTTAAAATATCGCTCGCTTTGGCATATATCAACATGAAAAGCACCGCTGCAGGCATCACACAATACCCCTTTAGGAAGGATAGCACTTCCGCGCCGGAATTCGGTGCCGTTACAATCAGCGAATCTTTTATATTCCTTACACAGGTGTAGTTAAATAATATGAAAAAAAAGATTAAGCCCATGGGCACAGCTTTCTTTAGTTCATAGGTGTGGATTGGTAGAAAAATTTTCCGCAATCCCCTAAATTCGGGTTGTTGTCCAGTAGTTGTCATAGTTCAATCCAATCAAATTTATTAGTTCTAGTCTCCCAGAAATACAAGTCTCCATACAAACCGAATTTGAAAAAAAAGCAAGCTTTTTCGGAGAAAAGTTTAATGCCTTTTATTTTCTTTTGCAGCCTTGACAAAGTCAGCGAACAGAGGATGGGGCTTCATCGGCTTGGATAAAAACTCCGGATGAAATTGCACGGCCACAAACCAAGTCAAAGCTGGATTTTCAATTATTTCGACCAATCCCGTGTCCGGGTTTCTGCCGGATATCAGCAACCCGTTGTCGGTCAACGCGGATTCAAAGGCGGGATTAAGCTCATACCTGTGGCGGTGGCGCTCCCGTACAACCTCGGCCCCGTAAGCTTTCTCTGCAAGTGAGCCCTCTGTCAACCTGCAATCATAAGCTCCTAGCCGCATTGTGCCACCCTTTTCGGCAATCGTTTTTTGGGAGTTGATCATGCAAATCACATGGGACCCGCCGGCGCAAAATTCCTCGCTGCTCGCATCGGAAAATTTTGCCACATTTCTGACAAATTCTATGGCGGCGGTCTGCATGCCGAGGCAAATTCCGAAGTACGGCACATCCTTTTCCCGAGCATACTTCGCCGCGGCAATTTTCCCTTCAATGCCCCGATTACCAAAGCCACCTGGGACAAGAATCCCATCAAATTCCTCCAATCGTACAGTCCCATTTTTTTCAATGTCCTCCGAATCAACTGCAATCACATTCACAGCACAATTATTAGCAATTCCACCATGGATCAACGCCTCATTTACTGATTTATAAGCGTCGGGAAGATCATTGTATTTTCCGATCAATCCGATTTTTAAGCCACACTCCGGATTTTTCAATTTTTTGATAATGTTGTCCCAGGGAGACATGTCACAGGGCGTGTTTGGCAGGTTAAGCTTCGATAAAACTATGCTATCCAAACCTTCCACATGCAGCGCTCCGGGCAATTCGTAAATGGAAAGCTCGAGATCCTTTTCCTCAATTACACTTCTCTCCTCCACATTGCAAAACATGCTCAACTTTTGCCTGATGTCGCGTGGTAGGTGCACTTCCGTCCTGCACACTAGAACATCGGGCTGAATCCCTATTTCCCGCAGTTTGGCAACGCTTTGCTGGGATGGCTTACTTTTGATTTCCCCCGCAGCACGCAGGTAGGGAACCAGGGTCATGTGGATGAATAGCACGCTAGCCTTGCCCTCTTCTAGGGCCAGTTGGCGCATGGATTCCAAAAATGGCAGGCTCTCGATGTCGCCGACGGTACCGCCGATCTCGGTGATTACGATGTCGCAGCTTCCCGCTCCCTCTCGGAAACACGCCTTAATTTCATCGGTGACATGGGGAATAACCTGCACAGTTTTGCCCAAATAATCTCCCCTCCGCTCCTTTTTAATAACGGATGAATAAATTTTCCCCGAAGATATGCTGTTATTCCTTGTGAGCTTCGAATGGGTGAAGCGCTCGTAATGCCCCAAATCCAAATCCGTTTCCGCACCATCATCCAAAACATACACTTCTCCGTGCTGAAATGGACTCATAGTACCCGGATCCACATTCAAATAGGGGTCGAATTTTTGTAAAATCACCCCATATCCGTGGGCCTCAAGAAGAGCTCCCAGGGCACCGGCAGTTAAACCTTTCCCAAGTGAAGAAACAACGCCGCCGGTAATAAAAATATACTTCATAACGGAGCCACACTGTGATAAAAATGCCCCATTGCGACAAGTTAAATTAAATTGCTACTAATTTTCACGGCAAAAGACATACGACGGCTAGTAACAATTAGCTAAGCAAATTTTTTCACTTGCTTTATTTTTCCTCCGCCAAAGGGGAAATAAAACGGTAGAAAGCGCTTACTCGGGCAAATTGAAATTCTAAATAAATTGAAACTTCAAACAAGCAAGCAGTTGCAACTTTGGCAAATTTTCAACA
>JAIRON010000006.1 GCA_031257495.1 Puniceicoccales bacterium | reverse complement strand
ATAAGCGATGACGACGATGGGGATTTAGATGAAGACAACGACGAATTTGCAGATGACGAAGATGTAGATGAAAATGAAAATTTTGGGGAAGAATCAGAAACTGAGGATGATGACTTTGGCGACGATGGGGATAAATCTGATGATTTAGATGAGGCCGATGATAGTAACGAAAGTGAAATAAGCGATGACGACGATGGGGATTTAGATGAAGTTGAAACCGGTGATGTCGAATTAGGGAAACATGAAGGAAACATGGAGGCATCGCAGGGAAGGGGGGAGGCTTCGGCTAAAAATGAAGATTCTGGCCTCGATGGTGGAAAAGTTCATGGTGAAGTTGCAGATGCGATTGAAGAAGAGGAATCATTCCACGAAGAGAACGAAATTGCGGTTAATAGGGTCCCTACCGAGCAAAAATTAGCGGAGCCAGTTTTAAAGGAAACGAAACAAAGTTTCCACAAAATAGCTCTAAAATCGGGAGATTTAAACGTAACGCTAACCTTCGAGACCGGTAGGCAAAAAATGACCTTGGGCGAGCTTGAAACCATTAGAAATGGTTATACTTTTGTTTGCGAGAATCCAATTGAGGGGCCGGTGGAGATACGAGCCAACGGTACGTTGATCGGGTACGGCCAGCTCGTTGACGTGGAGGGTAAGTTTGGTGTACAAATAACAGAATTTACAAAAAATGTTAGCGGGCTTTAATTTTGATCCAATTTCCATAATTGCTTTGCTGATTTCACTGTCGCTTGCACCGTTTGCTGCGCTTTTGGTGTCATCGTTTGTGAAAATTGTCGTAGTTTTAACTTTGGTACGCAATGCACTCGGAGTTCAGCAAGTTCCTCCCAATATGGTGTTGAATGGCTTGGCGATTATGTTGAGCTTATATATCATGTATCCCGTTATTAATGACACGGGTAAGATTGCAATGAATATGGAGTTCAAAGCTGATTCTTTGGAGGAAGTTGTGGCAATAGTAAATAAAGTTAAGGCTCCTTTGCAGGAATTTTTGTCAAAACACACAAGCGAAGTTAATCGATCATTTTTTGTTAGGTCGGCGCAAAAGATTTGGCCACAAGAGCTTGGAAACAAAGTGAAGTCTGATGATTTCATTGTCCTGTTACCTGCATTTACGGTGACTGAATTGACATCATCGTTTCAGATTGGTTTCTTGCTGTATCTACCATTCATTGCCATAGATTTGATAGTTTCCAATATCCTTCTGGCTCTTGGCATGATGATGGTATCTCCAATGACGATTTCTTTGCCTTTTAAGCTTATGCTATTTGTCTTAGTGAACGGCTGGGGAAGGATGATTCATGGCTTGGTTTTGACCTATCGCTAAATGATTCATAATTTGATGCTCTTTTTGGCATGTCATGGATGATTTTTTACTAATTGATACGTCAACCCAGACTGTGCAGTGTGGTACAGTTAACCTGGAAGGTAAAATTATTGATGTTCTACGCAATGGGGGAGATGTGATTGAACTTTTGCCTAACCTTGTTGGGAAAATTTGCCAATCTGGGTTTGTCAACAAAGCTGGCATAATATACTGCTACGGCCCCGGTTCGACACTTGGGCTGCGATCGGCACTCATGGCGATTAATGTTTGGAACAAGTTTTGCGAAAAAAGGTTGAAACTTTACCGTTATTCCAGTCTTTCCATGGCTAAATATTTGGCAAAAAATGGAGTCGTGGCATGTGGCGGCTCGGGGAAATTCATTGGTGAAACAATGGAAGGGGAAATCAAAAGCCTAGATTCTCTCGATGGATTTGAAAATTTTTCTTTCCTAAATACTCGACGAATTCTTCCTCATGCTGTCCAGGGGATGAAACTGGTCGATTATGACCTGACTAGATTCGACGGCGATATTTTTAAAATGGCGTATGAAATTGAGGTGCCAGATCTATTTGAAATGGAAGAGCGATGCTTTACAAAATGGTCACAAAAAAGATATAATGGGCCCGATGTTTGTGATTGATATTATTTCCATTATGATTACATCAGTATTGTGTATTATGATTAGGGCGATCGGTGAGCAAGAAGGTTAATTCTCTATTTGTTGGTGCGTTTATCGTGTCGGCAATATTTTTGTTTGTTTCCCTTTTGGTGTTTTTTTCATCAAGTTCTTTGTTTACGCCTGCGGTGAAGTTTTATGTTTTTTTTGATGGTTCCTTAAGTGGGTTGGATGTGGGGTCTGCTGTCAAGTTTAAGGGTGTGCGCATTGGTTCCGTTGAAACCATAGATATTACCTATGATAATGATGTCGATAAGGCCTGTGCATCCGTTTTGCTTAAAATTGACGCTTCTTCGCTTAAAATAGCGAAGAAGCGTCAATTTTCCAGTAAGGATTATCGCGATTTTTATTCTGAACAAATTTCCAGAGGATTAGCTGCAAAACTCTCACTGGAGAGCATTGTCACAGGAAAAAACTTTATCGCCATAGATTATTATCCAAAAGATGATGAAAGATTTTTTAAGGATATCGATGGGCTGAAATATCAGCAAATGCCATCCATGAGGACAGTTCTTGATGAATTCATTGGTAACGTTGATACGGTAGTAAAAAACATTGCACAGATTGATTTTAGTGGCATAGGGTGGAATGTTAATTCGTTTTTGATTAAATTATGTGAAGCTTTTGAAGGTTTGAATTTGAGTCGCATAAGCGCAGCTTTTAGTGAAAGTTGCGAAAGCCTTAATAAAGTTTTGTGTGACGGTAAAGTAGAAAACACCCTCAACGAAATAGGGGAAGTTGTCAGCAAATTCAATCTAAAATTTGATGGGATACTTGATGGAGTTTCCGAATCATTTGGGGGCATTCGGGATGTGTTTAGCAGCGATTCATCTTTTAGGCAGCGCATAGAGGAGACGTTGGTGCAATTCGAATCAGCGTTGCGTTCGTTGCGTGAGTTTTTGGATTTTTTGGAACGTAATCCCAATGCAATTTTTGCGGGTAAGCAATTATGAAAAGGTTTTTGATTCTTATTTTTTTATGCACGCTCAATTGTGGATGCTTGTTTTCTCCTCAAAAGGATATGTCAAGATTTTACGCACTCGGGTTGGATGGAGGTGCCTGCCGCGAGAAATGTCTATCCAATAAAGACGATTGCAAGGTTATATGCCTAAATATCGAAAGCATTCCCGCTTACTCCGATATGTCCCAAATTGTTAAATTACGCAACAACTGTGAAATTGTGCAATCCGAACTGTATCGCTGGGCTGAACCGATGAAATATGGCATTGCCCGTTCCCTATCCAATCACTTGAGCAGTGCGTTGGGAGAAAGATATATTTTGGTTCCTTTGTTTGAGTCGAGTGCAGCCAAAATTTACGATTATAAAGTTTGCGTGGGATTTTCCAATTTCATCTTCACTGAGGATAAATCGGAACTGTTATTATCTGCAAATATTTCAATTTTTGAAAAGAGTCGTTTGGTGGCTATATGCGAGTACTCCGATCGATCCAAGGTTGGGTCCGTTGAATGTGAAAAAATCGTCCAAGATATGGATTTAGCGTTAAAAAAGCTTGGAAAATTTATCGCTCGATGTCTTAGTAAAGACTATATTGATAACGCCGTTACTAAGCCCATTGGAGGTGTGGATACCGGTGATGATGCCCAGCGTTATGAAAACAAGGCTATCCCCGAGGAAAAAGTCACCCAGGGAGCAGAAAATTTTCCTATTATTATAAACATTTCCGCCCGAGGAGAAGTGTATGTCATTGTTGACAGCGAGGATGGTACACAGAGATATTTCTCCGGTCGATTGTTTGAGGGTTCGTCGGTCAATGTTGAGTGTGACGCTCCCTTTAAGGTCATATCCACGGACAATAGCCTGATCGAGGTTAAGTAAGGAAAACGTGGATAGCTTTGTATTTTCACACGTTGCCGGTGTAAATTGCATAAATTTAAAACAAAGAAGAGAAAATTTTTCACAGAAGCGGTCTCTGAAATGTTGCCCTTTCCTTTTCTAATAATGCCAAATTAAAAATTATTTTTATCCAGAAAAAGGACATCATGCTATGGCCTCCCACAGGTGATGCATTTTTGTTGAAAAAGTATGTTTTTTTCGCCATAACTGCAAGTTATGAATTTTTTAAGAAGATTGTTTGGATGGGAAAGCCCCGTTTTCTATGGGGGTAGGGAATCTAATGTTAAACTTAAACCGGCGGGTCAATTTGAAAAAAAAACTATGATGATTCCCGATAGTCAGCTAAAATATCAGAGATCTATCCCACAGATTGGCGAGGTTAAAAAGATAGTTGAGGGTGGTACTGTACTCAATCGTAGAAAGCTAGGGAAAGGTGGTTGTGGGATCGCTGAAAGTGTGAAGTTTGTAGATGCCAAAGGTAAAAAACGTGTTTTTGTGCAAAAAACTGCTAACGATGCCGAAGAAGGGAGGTACGAAGCCGAAATTTGTTCCCAGGTACAGAGAACCGTATCAATTTTGTCCCGTGGAATGGCAGCGTTTTGGCGCCTAGGTTCGACTTTTGTCCCCCAATTCATTGGGGAAGCTGTGTCTGATATTGGAGAATTCACCAACTGTTATGAGCGAGTTCCGGGACAAGAGTTGCAGAAGAGCTTATTTATGGATCCCGAAGAAATTGACAGAAAAATTTTTTCATCACAATCTGCCCGGGTTGGCGCTCAGATTGCATCGGCGCTTGCTGTGTTGCACGCTTCCGGCATTGTGCACCGTGATCTAAAGCCAGAGAACATAGTATACGATCCTTTCACGAAAACTGCAAAGTTGATCGATTTTGGACTTGGCTTTAAATATACAAGGCAGCTAGATGAGGATTTTCTTACGTCAAAGGAAGATGTGCTTGATGAGCTAGCCAAGAAGCCTGAGAAGCCTGCCATGTCAAGGGAGGACGCGCTTAAAGTGCCTTCCCAGAAAGAAGGTACCCCGTTAGTATTAGCGTCATATTGCGCATCCATTGAGCAGTATCAATTGAAGGCTAAAATAAAGCAATTAGATAAAGAGATTGGGAAAAGAGCAGAAAAAATGAGGCAACGGTGTGAGATTGTGGCGGATATGGCCCTAATAACAAGGCCAGCGGTGGATGTGTACGGGCTTGGAATGTTGCTGCCTGCCATATTCTTTAGAAAGATAGGAGGAGGTAAATTTTTCATGAATGCGTTTCCCCGAGGCAAAAATGCCCAAGCTAACGTATTAAACAGACAAAATTTTGAAGCGAATATCGAAAGAAATATGAAAAGTTTGAATGAAATGCTTCCAGCGAATCTTCAGTATGATGAAGCGCAATTGTTATTTATTACTAAATTAACTCGAGGGTGTGTAAATCCTAATCCCCTCATGCGGCCAACTGCTGCTCAAGTGTGCGCGCTTTTAGAAGCTTTTGACGCCGGAATGCTGGACTTTAACGCTGCTTGGAAGCTAGCTAAAGAAGATAGGCCATCAGAAGCAATTCCGGAGGCAACGCTAGAAGTTTACAGAAATCATCACCTTATATATGACAGCTAGTAACAATAACATGCGTGAACACACGCGTAATGAAAAATAGCCTAAAGTAATTTTACTTCCATATGTTGCCGGCGTAAATTGCAGAAGGGCCTAAAATTTCTTCAATGCGCATGAGTTGATTATATTTGCAAATTCTATCTGTCCTACTCATAGATCCGGTCTTTATTTGGCCTGCGTTTAGTGCCACCGCAATGTCCGCTATGGTTGTGTCTTCCGTTTCGCCAGAGCGATGCGAAATCACAGGTTTGTACTTCGAAGTTTTAGCCAACTCCACGGTATCGAGAGTTTCCGTCAGGGAACCTATTTGGTTAACTTTCACGAGGATGGAATTAGCTACACCCAGGGAAATGCCTCTTTTCAAGTATTCCCTGTTTGTTACGAATAGGTCGTCACCAACAACCTGGACCTTGTTCCCAAGTTTTTCAGTTAATACTTTCCAGCCCGTCCAGTCATTTTCGTCCAGCCCGTCTTCGATGGAAATTATTGGAAATTTTGCCACTAAATTGGCGTAAAAATCGACCATTTGCTCAGCTGTATACTCAAATTTATTGGACTTTTTGAACACGTACTTATTTTTTTCACCGTCGAAAAATTCCGATGCAGCAGCGTCGATGGCGATTGAAACATCGTCACCAGGCCTATATCCGGCGCCGTGAATGGCTTCGATTATTACTTCGAATGCGTGTTCATTTGACTTAACATTGGGGGCAAATCCTCCCTCATCGCCCACTGCGGTCGATAAATTTAAGCCTTGGAGAACCTTTTTCAATGAGTGGAAAACTTCGGCACCGATCCGAACCGCCTCCCTAAACGATTGGGCATTATGGGGCACAATCATGAACTCCTGTACGTCCACGGGAGCATCGGAGTGTGCGCCACCGTTGAGAACATTCATCATAGGAACGGGTAAAATTTTTGCATTTGTTCCGCCAAGATATTGAAAAAGAGGCAGTTTCTTGCTCTTTGCCACGGCACGAGCCACTGCCAACGATACACCTAGTATGGCATTTGCTCCGAGCTTGCTCTTATTTTTCGTACCATCCAGGTTTATCATTGTCGAATCGATCAAACTTTGCATTGATGCGTCCATGCCGAGTAAGGCGGATCGCAATGTCGTATTAACGTTGTACACAGCGGCTAAGACTCCCTTACCGGAGAATCGTTTTTTTGGATCTACGTCCTTTGGAAGCTGAGATTTTGGGGCATCTTTGTCCCTTAGTTCGATGGCTTCGTTTGATCCCGTACTCGCTCCCGATGGTACGCTAGCCCGTCCCATGCTACCGTCTTTCAGCACGACATCTACTTCAACGGTGGGATTGCCGCGGGAATCAATGATTTCTCTTCCACAAACATTCTCGATGACCGTATGGGAAAATCCTATTAAATTTGGCATAAATAAATCTCCTCTTTGAAATAAAAGTCAGCTTAGTGTTGCTCGGCGCATTGTACAGTTCATAAATTTTTATCTGGCGATGTCTTCCTGGGAAAGTGTGCTAATTCCAACTGAGTGCAGTGCTTTTGCGGCGAGGTTAACATCTTCAACCCCCAATATCATGGCGATTTTGTTGTTGTATTTCACCAACATGGGATACACGTAATGGACATTTATTTCATAGGCCAAGATGGTGCTGACAACTTTAAGCACATCCGCCGAGTGAAAAAATTCCGCTCCAAGAACATCGTTTTCTGCGAAGGAAATGCCGCTGGTCAGCAACAAATTTTTCATGCTTTCTCCGTAATTTGGAACAATGCGCAGAACCAAATAATCCTGCGTTTCCACCGATGAGAAAGCAACGATACTTATTTGATTAGCGTTTACATCTTTTAGCAGACCTTCCAGTGTCTTTTGCCTATTGTCCAAAAATACGGAAAATTGTTTTAGGCCGCTGTAAACGGAGGTATCGATTTTTGCTTTGCTAATTTCTACGGTGTTCATTGTGAATTAATCTACAAACACGCCGGGTTTTTTCAAAAAAATTTTCATGTTTATCTGCTATCGCCAGGTTTTTGTTGCAAATTTTACAAAAAGGTTTTATTTTTTACCTTGGGCTATTAAATTATCAAATATTTGATACAGTTTTAACGTTGCGTTGAGTATGAAACACATTTTTCGTACACTTGTTTGTGCCTTGTTGATGGGCTTATTCTGTGATGCGGCTTATTGCGCACGGGAAGACGAAATTCACAGAGTTGAGGTGCATGTTTCCTTTTATTGTTACCGCCTCAATGGAAATCGTCCTCCGGAAATTCTCCTGCTGAAGCGCAACAATAACAGGCAGATTGCTCCGGGTAAGTGGGAGTGTGGCGGTGGCCAAGTTCACGGTAACGAAAGTTTTGAGGCGGCGGTAAATAGGCAGTTGCGCGAGGAAACTGGGTTGCGTGCTTCCCATTGGCGTCCGGTGGACTGCTATGAAATTAAGCTCTCCAATGGGACAGTCGTGCCGGGGCTGTCTTTTTCCTGCCGAGCGCAATTCGGCTATAACGTCAGAATTGATCCCAAGGAGCACTGCGAGTACAAGTGGGCAATTTTGGATGACATTAAAGATATGGATTTCGTAGATCCAAAAATCAAGCAGATAATTACCCGCCTACTCATTGCCCAAAGCCGCACCTGGTAAAGTATACGGCTGAGATGTGTCACCATCTATTGGGGAATAGGATAATGAGAGCGAAAGAAGCAAGGGAATGAAAAATTACATCCAATTTGTCAAAGCAGGAAAATGTACGTCCATAGGATTTCAAGCGACGCAAGATGCGCTCATTATTTATTATATTCTTTGTAGAGAAGTTTTATTATAATGCCAAATTATAATGCCAAGTGGTTTAGCGTTGACTTTTGGAGGGACTAGAAAAATCAAGCCAAGCGTGAGAGCAAAATTTTGTGTATCACTGCCATAGACCTTATTCACAAGCAGTAAGTGCACAAAATTCAACGCTGTCGTGTTTTTCAAGAAGTTTCCCATCTTGATTAACGATGCCGTTACTGCCACTGCCCGTGCGCAAAGTCATTTAATTAAGCTATAGATGTCCTGTTATAAGCTGTCCATGAAGCAGGATCCGGAAGCGTTGTGTTTTTCTGCTAGCCGTATCATCGTGGACATTTTTAATGATAGAGAAAAGGGTAGGGTAGGGCGGAGATCGGCAAAACCATGACCAGATACAGTTTGTTTTTGCGGCTATCCCCTTGTTTTCAAAAGCCTGAGGGCTGTTTTGTTAGTGAATCGGTACCATCGAAAGCTTTTTGATGCGTGCCCTATCTAGGGCAATCATCTTCACTTTTATGTGTAAAATCTTTTCTTGTTACAACTTCTTAAGCACTCCTTCCAACACTCCCTCTTTGTTCCATCGATTCATCCTTTGCGCGTACTATATCACTTTTCATATTTTTCTTGCAGCACCCTCTACTTGTTTCCATTTCCAATATGCAAGTGTATTCTATTTTCGCTTCCCATTTAGCATGGCAAGTTGCCTTTTGTCTTTCCCTGACCTTTTTTTATTTCCGAAATCTCTCGTCAACACCTTCTTTTGTCTATGGCGTCAACACTCCCTAAAGAAATCGCAAATACCACAAAGTTTTTTTAAGCTAAACTCGGCCAAATTAAAGCTGAACAATGTTTCTTACTTAACCTTTGGAAGAGGTTTTGGTCGAGGCGCCAAGCTTTTTTGAGTCTGTTAATACATCTCATCGTCAGAATACGGAAGAGAAAATCGATTAGTTTTAACATCTTATTTGGATTTCTCAGTTTCCCTTTTTTCAAGCTTCTCAGTGCTAACTTTTGACGTAAGAATGGTTTTTGCTGAGAGAGGCCCCGAATTTTTTTTTCGGAAAAAATTTATAGTTCTATGGAACCATGACGATTTCCCTGTTTTTTCAGTTTCGCTATTATTTTGATGTATTTTTTTTACGTTCATGTTGTTCCTCTTGCAAACCCTGTGGGGAAACATTTTAGGTAAAAGCCAAAAATTGTCAAGAAAAAACAACACAATGGCAAATTTTTAATCTACCAATTAAAATTTATGCTTCGGTTTAATGGCACACAATATCCGCAATTTCTACGGATAAAAGTTACATGTTTGCAGGCCACATATAATTTTTAAGAGCCGTGACAATATCACCTTTTCCGTCGATTAACTCAATTTTCCAAGTTTTAATTTTAGAAACATCGATTTTCCTTGAGGTTATCCCACAATAAACCTCGGCGGTGAAAATTTTACGTTTGTTTGGCAGCTTGAATTCAAATTTCTCTGGCACAAGAGAATGCCCTTCCAAAAGGGTAATATTCACAGTCAGGTCACTGGGCAGTTTGTTCAAAGGCCTATCAAAATTTACCACAAAGTACAAGCCGGTACGCACATTTTCATTGTCGCGCACTATGCACCGTTGCCCCTTATATTCTTTTCCGCCATTGAAATATTCACCTATTCGGACAAAATCACCGTGTTCGTGATACTCAATATTAACATTCACGATTTTCGTATCATTAACTTCGCCGTGCAAGGGATGTGAAATTTTATTGTTAAAGGGAGAACAATGAACTAATTGTTGGCAGCATAGTGCCAATAACACGAAAAAAAATGAGCGAAACATTGGAGGCAAATATCCTAAAGGAAGAGCAAGTTTCAACATTTTTGCTATGACTCTGCCGATAAACAGTTTGATGACTGTACTTGCACCCATGCGCGACGTAACCACGCGAGCATTTTGCGATCTATTTTTACACTACGGCGAACCGGATTTGTACGTCACGGAATTTTTACGCGTTCATCTTTCTTCTTCCATTGATAGCAACATCGTGGCAATGCTAACTGATCGGCGAAGCACACGCCCAATCTTTGTCCAGCTTTTAGGACGTGAACCAAGTGAATTCATCAGGATTGCAAAGTTGCTTTCCCGGTATCACGTTCCCGGCATTGATCTAAATTTTGGATGTCCGATACCAAAAATTCATAGAAAAGGTGTGGGTGGTGCCCTTTTGGAAGAACCGCAAACAATCGATGAAATTCTTTCCGAGCTCGAGCAAAATTTGAAATTGCCCGTATCGGCTAAAATTAGAATCGGTTTCGAAGATGACTCAAAATTCGAGAAAATTATCGGTGTTTTGGCACAGCATAATCTGGATCACATCACCATACACGCTCGTACGGTGCACGGCTTATACCGTGAAGCGGTGAATTACAGCTATGTCAAGTTAGCAAAAAAAATGCTCCGCTGTAAAGTTTTTGCCAATGGGGACATAAATTCATCACAACAGGCCTGTAACATAGCTGAGCAAACGCACTGCGACGGTGTAATGATCGGTCGAGCTGCGGTGAGAAATCCATTTATTTTTAGGCAGATTCGCGAATTGCGGACGACGGGAAAGTGTTTTATGCCGAAACTTCGAGACCTGTATCCATATGTATTGCAGCTAATAGATATCACGGGAAAAACTACTTCCGATGAGAAAAAACAAGTGTGTTACATGAAAAAATATCTTAATTTTATCGGACAATGCGTGGATTGTGAGAGCAAGTTTTTGTACGCTGCCCGTCGAGCAACGAATATGACGGAATTGATCACCGCCATCGATTTCCACATTAAGGAGCGTGGAGATGAAATTTTCCACGGCGTACCACACAAAAATATTGTAGCAAGACCAAATTGTGAATGATCGCAAGCAGCTTTTTATTGACTTATTGCCACCATTAGTTTATCGTGGAGCGCGTACCGTGAGATTAGTGAATTCCACAGTTAAGCGTTTTATCCCACTGTTGGGTATTTTTGTTTTTTGTTTACCTCTTGGTTTGCATGCAAATTCAGAGGAGGCCATACCTATGGCAGCGCAAAAGGTGTTTGCCATTGGTGGGCAAAAGATTACCGATACGGTACTAACTGGCTGGATAATATCGCTGCTGATAATAGTGGGCATCAGGTTCATGCTTCGGGATGGGCCACAGCTCATTCCAACGCGGGGTCAGGCTATTTTGGAAGGAGCAATATCTATGCTAAAGTCGCTAACAGAACCAATTGTGGGCAAACACATGTTCAAGTATGTGTTCCCTATGCTTATTGGCTATTTTGTTTTCATACTAATCAATAATTTTAGCGGACTTTTCCCAGGTGTGGGTTCCATTGCCATAATGGACGGCGAAACTCCAAAATTTCTCATTAGACCGGCAAATTCCGATCTCAACACAACGCTGGCCCTTGCCCTAGTTTCCCTTTTCGGCTGGGCATATTTTACGCTTAGATACGCCGGGCCACGGGCAGTTTTTCACGAAATATTCGGCAATAAGGCCGATAAAAACGAGATTCCCAGATTTATTTACATGCTTTTGTTCTTAGTTTTTTTTGCCGTTGGGTTTATCGAATGCTTGTCCATATTGTTTCGCGTCGTATCGCTATCATTCAGATTATACGGGAATGCCTTTGGCGGCGAGACATTGCTACATCACATGATAGCATTGAGCGAAGGTCTGCAAAACTACTCTGTCGCCAGGTGGTTAGGGCTCATGATTCCGCTGCCCTTTTATTTGATGGAATTTTTAGTTGCCATCATACAAGCATCAGTATTTACACTTCTTGTATCAGTATATGTAGGAATCATAAGCAACGAGGGCGAAGAACGGGAATCTCAGGTAGTAACAATTTAACAAAAAAAGGAATAATATGTTCGAAATTTTAGCAGAAGTGACTAAAGGCGTTTGCACCGGGGTGGTGCAGGCCATAGGGTGTTTCATCTCCGGTTTGGGGGTGATGATGATTGGCATGAGAGCCGTTGAAGCCGTTGGTCGCAATCCGGGAGCAGCGGGAAAATTGCTCGTCCAATCTATACTGGGCATGGCGCTAGCGGAAGCTATCACTTTTTACGTGCTATTCTTAGCGTAGGGACGGATACAGGCGGAAATGAGTGACAACGGCTTCATTGTTCTTCTCGATAAATTTGGAATTGATGTTCCATTGCTGTGCATACAGATGGTGAATTTTGTGCTTGTAGCATATTTGCTATACAGGTTTGGTATTCGCAGTGTTCTACGGGTAATGGAGGAACGCAACAAACGTATTTCCGATGGTTTGGAATATACCAAAAAGATGGAAACCGAACTGGGCAATATCGAAGCAAAGCGTTCAGAATTAATCTCCGAAGCCAGCTCCCAAGCCGATGAAATTATTAGTTCTGCAAAAGATCTAGCCGCCGAGTTTGCCGATAAGCAGCGCATGGAAAGCAAAAAGATGGTAGAAGAGATGTTTGCCAAAGCCAAAGCTAACATCGCTACCGATCGCAAAATTGCCTTTGCTGGCTTAAAGGGTGAGTTCAAAGATTTAATCATAGAAGCAGCCCAATGCGCTTTGCAACGGGAATTGTCGGATATTGAAAAATTCAAATACGGTCAACATGCGGCTGAAGTACTGACGAAAACGGCTTAGTGATGAAAGCAAATTCCAAAGCAAAAGCATTCGCCAAGAAACTATTGCATATTTCCTGTGACGGCGAGGGATTATTGCAAGAAGACAAAATTAGGGCAGTCATCGGCTCTTTGCCGCAAAAATATGATACCTTGGCTACTTTAAAGGAGTATTACGTTTTGGTCTCGCGGGAAATTTTCAAACAAACGATGCTAATAAGCTCGCCCACAGAGGTAAGTTTGGATATTGTGGAAAGCTTGAGGGATTACTTTGAACAAACACTTGGGCGAAAATTTGCTCCAAAAGTTTCCATAGACAACTCTCTCATTGCTGGAATGAGAGTGCGAGCCGGTGATCGCATATTTGAGAAGTCAATCGCGAGCACCCTGGAAGTGCTGCGTACAATGGCGTAAATTATGCTTTCAACTTATCCTCAATGGCCCTAACCCTATTTAGGAGCTCCGGTAGCCGTTTGCGGCAAGCGAGAAACTTGTTTGCCTCGGTGTATGGCATCGCCGGTGATTCACGCAAAAAAGAGCCGGGCTTACAACTCGATACGAGGCCACTTTGCGCCGCAATCATACTGCCATCACCGATGTGTATGTGCCCCGCAACACCAGACTGGCCACCGATTATGACATAATTTCCGATGGTTGTACTTCCGGAGATTCCCACTTGTGAAACTATGAGGCATCCCTCTCCAATGATGACATTGTGTGCAATTTGAACAAGATTATCTATTTTTGTGCCCGCACCAATTTGCGTCGAACTAAACCGTGCCCTATCAACCGTCGTATTAGACCCAATCTCAACGTCATCTTCTAGGACAACATTTCCTATTTGGGGTATCTTTTTGTGGATGCCATTTTCGGTTTCATATCCAAAGCCATCCGAACCTATGACGACACCGGGATGGAGAATGACATTTTTGCCTATAATACAGAATGACATTACTTTTACACCAACATGCAGCTTGGAATTGTTTCCAATGGTTACGCCTTGGCCTATGTAACAGCCGGCATCTAATATTACGTCATTTCCAATCTCCACGTCGTTTTCCACCACGACGTGCGGACCAACGTAAACATTTTTCCCAAATCTAGCTGAGCTTGAGATTACAGCACTTGCATGAACGCTGGCACGTTTTTTTGGCAAGTATTTTTGCTCAATGTCTTCGCAAAGCAAACCAAGAGCAAGGGAAGGATTTTTGCAAATCATAAAAACTTGATTTTCCTGTGGCTGCAGGTCGATATCTTCGCCTATGAGCACAATGGACGCCTTGGTTGTTCCCAATTGTCCGCGATATTTTCTATTTCCCAGAAACGATAGATCCGAACTCAGAGCTTCCGGCAGCGATTTTATTCCGCTTATCGCACAATCAGTAGTGCCAACAACTTTTATGGGGGAAACTATGGAAATGATTTCCTCCGCTAAATATTTTATGCTGATCATAAAAAAATCCTGCAGACGGAAGGTCCACAGGACAATAGTAAAATTTACGAATTAACTACTTTTGGCTGTTTAATTTCGCGATAACCAAATCACTTATATCCAGTGACTCATCCACATAAACCGCTGAAGTAAACTTGTTTAAGACAACGTCCGCTTTCTTTTCTTTGGCAACCTCCGCTACCGCTGCTTCCAGATCCTTAACTTGTTCAGCAACCTCCCCTTGACGACGCTCAGTGAATCTCTTATTCAAGTCCTGGCGAAGTTGGGAAAATTCTAAGTCTTTTTTCTTCAGATCTTCGGTTTTAGCTGCTGCATCTGCCCTGAATTTATTGCGGGCCGCATCCGTCAACGCACCGTTGTCAGCCTTAGATTGGAGATCTTTAATTTCCTCGTTGATCTTCATCACTTCGTCGTATATCTCCCTCAGCTCCTTATCAGCTGCTGCCACTGCCTCATTATACGCCGTTTGAACTTTTTTAGCCTTTTCAAAATTGTCGAAAACTTTCTGCACATCAACGGATAAAATTTTCGTAGAACTCGGCCACGCAGCTGCGCTAGTTATCAACACACAACTGGACAACAATATACCAATAAGTTTTTTCATAATATTCGTACCATATTAAAGTTAAAGTATAGCGCAGTATTAAGCTCGATTCCAACAATGCAATGAAAATTTTACAAATGTTGCAAAAATAATTTTTTTTATAAAACAGATAACATTTTCCTTGACCGTTTCCGCGCTGAAAGCTATTATTCTCCCTAATCTGAGAAGAGGAAGTTTATATAGGGGCATGATCGATGGATAAGTTTTCTTTAATTTTACATAACTTTGCAAACAAGATAAATTTGGTTGGGCTAAAGATTGACCCATCGGGTTACTGTTGTTTGGACGTGGATAACGGCATGCTTGTCCATCTAAAATACGATAGCAAGAGAGACGGCATGATATTTATTTCTGAAATCGGAGAAATTCCCCAAATTAACCGTAGCGCAATTTTGAGGTATTTGTTGAGGATGAATGATAATCGGGAAGAAACTAAGGGTATGACCCTTTCCTTTAACGCAGAAAGTGGCAAAGCTGCTCTCGGCTATCAGTATCCTCTACGATTTTTAACCGATGCCGGCTTCGAAGAGTTTTTTAAATTATTTTTAGACGAGGTCGAGAAGTGGATGAAGCGTATAACGACCTTTGTGCAGGGCGAAATACCTGAAGGCGAAGAAGCTTCCGGTTCCGCAGCATCTCAGGAATATTCTTCCCCATCGAGTGGCCCACAGTTTATAATAGGAGCCTAATCTGAAAAGAGAAGAAGAGGTATGTCAGTTGCCGCTTAGTTGGTGGAGTTTTCACGCCCATTTCCTTTACCACACCTACTGCTAGGCTAGTAGATCTGAGTTTCTGTGCGCTATTTTTGGTAATTCTTTCTCTTTCTATTCTCTTCCTTATGCAATTATTTTCAAATCCTTTATTGGTTTGTTTGCGTTGAAAAGATCTTAAATTGTTTGCTTTTGAAAGAAAAATGGTGAAATCACGCAACTATGCAATATTAGCGAATTGTTGTATCTTTACAACATTTCCTTTGGGTGTTTTCTTTTTTGCTTATCCCATTGGCATACCAAAAGGCTTTTGTATTTTCAACTAAAAGTTGGCCCTGTGAATTTCTAACTTAGTTAGAAAAAAGTAGAGGGAAAGTTTACAGCAAAATAGCGAATACTGCGCCACATATGAGAGCGGGTACGGCAACGTATAAAAATGCCGGTATTACCGTATCAGTCATGTGATCATGCTGTCCATCGGCATTTAATCCCATGGTTGGCCCAAGGGTGGAATCGGAAGCGGGTGAGCCGGCATCCCCACAAACACCGGATATGGCCACGACCACGGCAGTTGCCGTTGGGCTTATTCCCAGTTTTATACAAAGGGGTACGTAAACCGATGCAACGATGGGCACCGTCGAAAAAGAGGAACCGATGCCAGTGGAAATCAAAAATCCGGTACCGAGCATTCCGCAAATTGCCAATATTTTATTGCTGCCGACGTGAATGGCAAGCCACTCTATGAGAGAAGCGAGGTCCGTGGAAGACCGTATTACATTTCCAAACCCAGCAGCGGCGAGCATGGTAAAGGCTATGGCCGCCATCATTTTAAATCCATCAACGACGACACAATCCGACTCGTGGCGGCACACAACGCCACAGCATGAAAAAACAAGGAAACCAGCCAATGCTCCCAAAATTATCTCCCTTGTAATCAGTTGAACAGCAAGTGCCGCAACAATTGCAAGCAGGGAAACGGTGACATGTCGGGCCGAATGAGGTTCCCCATCGGAAGTGATTACGTCCTCAGCTAATTTATATTCCCGAGGGTGGCGATAGCGAAATATGGCTATACCCATACCGCAAATCATGCCAATCGCAGGAAACCTTACCGCGTGGACTACCTCATTGAGCGTTACTTTCAACCCATTAATCCTAAGGTAGTACAGTAAAATATTGTCCAAAAAAATCTCCCCAAAGCCTATGGGAATGAGCATATAAGCCACAATGACACCGCAAGTAATTATGCAGGAAAGGGCTCGACGGTCAATTTTCATGAAGTTTAAGGCACCGAGCATAGGCGGAATCAAAACCGGGACGAAGGCAATGTGAACTGGCACAACGTTCTTACATGCCAATGCCATCGCTCCGATAACGGTGAAAAACATGCACTTTCCAAGGAAAACATTGCGTCCAGATAGGGATCTGCGATTCAGCCCGAAAACAATTTTTTCCGCAAGCAAATCAGATAAACCGGAATGGGCAACGGCTGACGCGAATGCTCCTAAAATTGCGTAATTCATTGCAATTTTTGCTCCTCCTCCCAAGCCGGCAGAGAAAATTTTTACCGATTCGCTCAGTGAAAATCCATTCACCAATCCTCCGATCAAAGCACCAGCTGTCAGTGCGATAACTACATTAACGCGATACAAACAGAGAGCCAAAACGGAAAAAACAGCGACTATAACCGAATTGAAAACCATTTGAACACAAATTTGCTTGAATTTGGAGCCACTGCAAGATAAAAGCATCTATGGAATGCTAAGTGCCATTGCATTAATATGTCCTATGCCCTAAATTTTTTCAAACAAATGATACTCTCTGGGCTGAGATAAAAGAGAGAGTTGTGAAATTTGCAATTTTCCCATATTTTTAGTTTGCAATTTTCCTAAAATAACTTTCTTGGAGAAGAGGAGTTAAAAATTTATGAAAACACAAAATAATAGAAATCAAATAATCGTAGAAGAAAAACTGAAAAATTCCTTTAATCGCATGTTGAAAGTTTTTCAAAGTAATAAGTCCGATACGGAAAAGATGAAAATTTTTCACGAAGAAACTGCTAAATATACATTGACACAATGTGCAAAATTAATGTTTGTGCCAGATATTAATGGCAAGGATTTAACAACGTATTTGGCGGAGAATGTACCCACTTATCGTCTGTGGCACGAAGATTTTGCAACGGCTCACTATTTAGAGATCATGAAAAAAAAGTCTCCCATGCTGCAACGATGCGCGCTAGAGCATTGCGATGGCAATGGAGAAACTTTATTCGCCTATATCTGCCGAATAAATCCTGGCATATCTGGACAATTTCGGGCCATTGCTAACGATAGCCGCATATTAAAAAATAGGTTTTGTGAAGTTCCTCCAAAGTTGCGCCGCTTTAAAGAAGTTGACGCTTTATACGGCAACATCGATGCTCTATGCAAAACCTTGTTTGGAAAATTAAAAACTAATCCCGAGGCTGTATGTTTTGGATTAGAAACTTTAGACAAGTGCGAACAATGGTTTAACTCGCAGGTTCCATGCCCCAGAGCCGGAAGCATGAACAAGGCTTCCGAGTTGATCAATGAAGCTCAATTGATAATGTCGAGGGCTGTTACTAGCTCCAACCATCTCCGTGTTATTTTAGAGAGATTGTCTGAGAGCATTGAAACAATGATGACGCAATATTGATAAACACAGTTGTGCCCGTTTAAGTATTTATTATGTAAAAATCAAACCTTAAGTGGGCATTCTTCTAAGAAAAAGTATTTAGTCAAAAGGATCCATTTCCTTTCTAGCTGCCTTCCATGTTCCATTTATTATGCTATTGTATTCGAATTTAGTAGCAATGCCTAAGATCTGCGGGACTTTTCTATGTAGATCCAAATCGTGCTTATGTCGGTCGGACTGACCCCACTTATGCGGGACGCTGCGCCAAGTGTGATTGGTTTAAACAGTTTCAATTTTTGGAGGCTTTCCGCCTTTAAACTTTTCACGTCGTCGTAGCAAAAATTTGGCGGAATTTTGACGAGCTCCATGTCCTTCAATTTGGCAATCTGCCTGTGTTCCCGTTCAATGTAGCCGGCATAGGTAACTCTGTATATCACTTCATCGATGATTTGTTCCGGCTCTCTTAGAAATTTCAAAGGCAGGAGTTCATTTCCAATTTTGCCGAGGCTCTGACGCAGGAGATCAGCTATACTGAATTCGCCGATGTGCATATTTTCCAGCTCGTCTGTCCAAAAGTTTATCCGTTCCAGTTTATGCTCTGTACGCGCTATTCTGTCTCTTTCAATGAGTTCAAAATCGCGGGTAGCGCTGAGTAATCGCACATCCGCACTGCCATGGTTTAACAATAAGCGATGCTCGGCACGGCTCGTAAACATCCTGTAAGGCTCGCTCGTCCCTTTTGTCACCAAATCGTCGATCAAAACACCGATGTAGGAGCTATAGCGATCCAGCACTAACATAGATTTTCCCATACTACTCCGCGCCGCATTGATACCTGCGACGATCCCCTGGCCCGCTGCTTCCTCATAGCCCGATGTTCCGTTTATTTGGCCGGCGAAGAATAAATTTTCGACAAATTTTGACTCCAACGTTGGGAATATTTGCGTTGGCGGGGCATAGTCGTATTCAACGGCGTACCCGGGGCGCATGATCTTTGCATGGCGCAAAGATGGTACGCTTTTGATAATGCCAGCTTGAACGTCGAGGGGCAGACTCGTCGACAGCCCGTTTACATACCACTCGTCCGTGCCATTTCCCTCCGGTTCGAGGAACAAACGGTGGCCGTCCCGATCACCGAAACGCATGTACTTATCCTCAATGCTCGGACAATAGCGGGGACCGACGCCTCTAATTTTTCCCGAGTATAGAGGCGAACGGTGAATATTTTTAACGATCACATCCTTTGTTGACACGTTTGTATGATCAATCCAGCATGATCTCTGCAGTTCGCCAAAATTTTGGCCATTTTTTACTGCTAAAAATAATTGAGAGGCAAAAGGGGGAACAAATTCATCCGGACGTGTGTCATAAAATGCAAAGAGGCATGGCTTTTCGTCGCCTTTTTGTTCATCGCACTGGGAAAAATCGATGGAGCTTCCCAAAATGCGGGGAGATGTGCCCGTTTTCATCCGTTCGAGCTCGATCCCATATTTTTGCAAATTTTCCGAGAGGGAGTGGGCGGCGAAATCTCCCAATCTTCCTCCAATGATCTTGTTTTCGCCTATGTGTATCAACCCGCGTAAAAACGTGCCATTGGTCAAAACAACTGCCTTTGCCCTAAAAGAAATGCTTAGGTTTGTTTCCACGCCCACGACCTTATCATTTTCGACAATTAGGTCGACGATTTCTCCCTGAAACAGGGAAAGCTTCTGGCTCATCGTTTCCAGAACACATTTCATGCGCCCCTGATATCTAAATTTATCACACTGGGCACGCGGTCCCTGTACAGCAGCTCCCTTCGAAGCATTAAGCATGCGAAATTGGATAGCAGTGGCATCGGCATTGAGAGCCATCTGTCCTCCCAAGGCATCAATTTCCCGAACAATGTTTCCCTTTGCTACCCCACCGATGGAAGGATTGCAGCTCATTTTTGCGATGGTATCCAAATTTTCGCTAATTAGCAGGGTATCGCATCCCAATTTGGCTGCGATTGCCGCCGCCTCGCAACCGCCATGGCCAGCACCGACAACGATAACGCCAAAAACTTGCCCGCAAAACATCGTTTATTTTTAATTCTATGTTTTTTCCAAAGGGCGAGAAAATTCTTCCAATGGCTTTGCCAACTTTGTTCAGATTTTTTGAGAAGCTTGCCCCTGTTAGCTGACTTCTATCCGTTGTTTAGCGAAAGCACTTGAAATTTCCCTATGTTCAAATTTCAAATTTTGCAATGCATGTCAAAAAATCCCTCCTGGGGGTTGATTTTTTCTACAAAAGTCCAACTTATCCAGCTTTTAGAAATTTAAAAATTTTCCAAAATTTGTGAAACTTGACCCAAATTAGCCAAATTTCTAGTAAATAGGAGCTTACTTTTTTGATTAAGCATCAATGAGATCAGGCTCTAGGGACCCTACTGGATCTCTGTACACCAGGGCTCGTGCGTGGACACCTTCTGCGAAAATTGCCGGACCATTTTGCAGGGCAGCAAGAAAACGTTTATCGGTACCTTCGGGAAAATTACCACTACCCCTAAACGAAGATTGCGTAAATAGCGATTCCCCTTCCTTTGTACACAGGTAGTAACAAAATCCTTCTCCTACGGATTCAATGATTGCTATGTCTTGGCCAAGCATCTGTGCTGCAAAGCGCATTTCCGTTGGCTTAATTCTTATGGCTCCGGATACTGCCGGTGCTCCAGAACTACACTCAATATCTTGTGCCCTAAACTCAAGATCCCGGGCTTTCTGTTCATTTCCCCCTTTCGCTCTTATTGTTGCCGCTTCCTGGCGTAGGCCGAGGGAAATAGCCTGCCTCCATGTGGGAATATCTTTCTCTAAAACCTCCCTTCTTAGGTCACTATCCGCACCTAAGCTTGAGGTAGGATGCCATTGTGCGCCATTGCCAAGCCCTTTTAATCCAACGGCCAGTGACCACAGCATACAATTTCCATCCCTCGGAGTGTCTATGACGCTAAGCCCGCTTGCATCAAAAGGAATGGTGCCCTCCAGCTGGGGTTGACTCTCGGATCCTTGTGATGGAACTACGTCAGAACTTTCGACAGTGACTATGGAAAAATCCGAGTCGTCGGGATCAATATCAGCCAAAGATGCTCGAGCAACTGGGTTGGCAGCATTTCGCCTGAATTGCTCCAAAGCATTACGGACAACTGCAGTAGTTTTATCGTTTGATTGGAAGGGTTTTTCCGAGAAAAATTTTGCCACTATGCCCGTAAAAAACATCAAAAATTTGTCCCTGAGCCACGCTGCCACGCTCTTGGGATCTCCCGTCCATCCATATTTTTTAGCTCTAGCCTTTGCGAGCTCTCCCATCACCATATTTTTTAAGGTTTGCAAATCGGTTTCACTGAACTGGCTAACGTCAAAGTCGTTAGTCCTTAATTCAAGCGTGTTACGGGCAAAAGTATTTAAAGCTTCTATGCTAGAAAAAGCTTCTTCCAATTCCTGATTTAAGGCTAGAACATCTCTATGGGCTTGGGCAGCTAAACTCCTAACTTCTCTTCTTTCTACAAACCTCTTATGCAACGCTTGAATTTGCGTTTTTTGTTGTCCTGAAAAAGCAGATCGGTTTCCTCCCACGGACGTAATACCTGAACTAGGCGGCGGGCTTTCCCTCGGGGGTTCACCAATTAGATTTGCTTCGGATGTCCTGCTCATTCTCTTTCCTCCTTAAATTGATTTCAAGGCTAAGATTATAACACCCTTTTGACCAAATGTAAAGATTTTTTAACAATTTTAGCAATGGCATCATGGCAATATCCCTATTCGGTAAGGCAAATATGTGTTGAAAAACTTTGAAGCTGCGCTAGGCATTGGTGCCATGGGCGAAAATGATCAGCGAGGCACCATGGAAAAAATAATATCTCTGTGCAAGAGACGGGGATTTATATTTCAGTCCTCCGACATTTATGGTGGATTGAATGGATTTTTCGACTATGGTCCCCTCGGCGTGGAATTAAAAAAAAATATTGAGGATGCTTGGTGGAATAACATCGTACGCCGCCGGGAAAACGTTGTGGGGCTCGATTGTTCCATAATTTCCCATCCGGATGTGTGGAAGGCTTCTGGGCACATCTCAGGATTTTCCGATCCGATGGTGGACTGCAAGGAGTCGAAAATGCGCTTTCGCGCCGATCAGCTATTTTTTTCAAAGGTATGCGTCGATGGAAACCCTATTGGATATGTGTCCGTCTTGGAATCGCCGGACATGGAGCAAATTGCCGAAAGCAAGGCAAAACTCCTCAAAGGTAAGTTGGCGGCAACGGGAAAGTTGGATATTCTAACCCTCAGGCCCTACGCGGAAGCCGGAGAGGAAGAATACGCTCTAATTCCTTCACCGGCTACGGATAAGCCCGGCTCCCTGACACCACCCCGTGATTTTAACTTGATGTTCAAAACGTATGTCGGCGCGCTGAACGACTCCACATCGGCGGCTTACCTGCGTCCGGAAACAGCCCAGGGCATATTTATCAACTTTAAAAATATACTGGATAGTACGCGGGTCAAGATACCCTTTGGTGTCGCTCAAATAGGCAGATCATTCAGAAACGAAATTACACCAAGAAACTTTATTTTTCGTTCCCGGGAGTTCGAACAGATGGAACTGGAGTTTTTTATCGACGACAGCGAAGAATCCTGGCAACATTGGCACGAATACTGGATAAAGGAGCGCCTTAATTGGCATAAAAGTATCGGATTGCCCGATAGCATGCTGGGATTAGACGTCCATAAAAAGGAAAAATTAGCTCACTATGCCAAGGCGTGTACGGACATCACTTTTAAATATCCGTTTGGCGTTCAAGAATTGGAAGGAATTGCCGCTCGGGGATGTTTCGATCTCGAACAACATCAAAGGACAAGCGGACAATCCATGGAATATTTCGATGAGGGGACGAAACGTAAGTATATTCCACATGTTATCGAACCATCAGTGGGGGTCGATCGTACGTTGTTAGCTGTTTTGTGCGCCGCTTACGCCGAAGACGAAATTGGTGGCGAAAAGCGCGTAGTTATGAGGTTTTCTCCGAAAATAGCTCCAATAAAACTGGCCGTGTTGCCAATCGTGAAAAATAGGGAAGAAATAGTGGTTAAGGCTCGGAATATATGCAATGAGTTGAGAAATCTCTGGAATGTGTACTACGATGAAAGCGGAGCAATAGGAAGGCGCTACCGCCGAATGGACGAGATTGGAACTCCATTTTGCCTAACTGTGGACTTTGATTCCCTTGCCGATAATGCGGTTACAATTAGATACCGCGATACAGCAAAACAAATACGTATGCACGAAGTTGAGGTGGAAAAATTTTTGGCAAAAAACTTAGCGTAGCAAAATTTATCTTGCCAAAATACAGTCATATTCTACCATGGGTAGGTGTTTACGCATGATTTGGGAAGAAATAGTTAATGTTTTGTCAGAATTTTTAATGGTTGAACATTGGAACGGGGGTGATGATGGATCCTATTCCGTTGTAATAGATGATGTCATTGATGTAAATTTTATTCCAGTTAGTAAGACTTACATTATATTCCAAGGTTGTATGGGAAAAGCACTTCCTGCAAATAATTCTACCGAAGCAAAGTTGAAACGGCTATTGCAGTGGAATTTTGCAAGGATAAAAGATAACAACGATGTCCTATCCGTAGATCAAAGATCACGTAGAATATCCATAGTTAGAAAAATATTGCTGGAAAAATTGACTGTCGATAGCTTACTGGATCACGTTGAATCCTTTGTGAGAAATGTAGATTTTTGGTTGGCCGCTTCGGAACATAAAAGTATGGCAGCCGGCTTGTCACCGTTGCTAACCCGTTTTCACATGAAATGAAAAATTTCTTAAAGGCAATATCCCTTGCAATCGCACTTTTTTGTTCGATTCGCCTGTTTGGTGAAACGATTGAAAAGTCACATAATATGACGATCCCGTTTTCGGAATCCTACTATTACCACTTTTCCAAAGATCAAAAGCTAGGCGATCTCATCCAGGATTTTTGCTCCATGCAGAATATCAGTGTCGTTATTAGCCCGAACATAACGGATGTAGTGAATGGAAGGTTTAACAAAATGTCCCCATCCGATTTTTGGGACTACGTAACACGAGCCTATGGTTTGACATGGTTTTTCGATGGGAAAATTTTATATGTTTATAAGGGCAGTGAACTGAAAACGAAAATTTTCAAGATAGACAGTGCCGGGATCGTTGTTCTTTCGGATATAATCGGGCACCTGGGGTTCAGTAGCTCAGATTTTTCTTTCCGCTCCATACCCGATGCCCACATTCTAATAGTTACTGCACCACCAAAGTATTTGGAGACAATCGAAGATTTGTCTGAAAAATTCGTATCGGAAAAAATCAGTGACACAACGATCGTAAAATCTTTCCCTTTGAAATATGCCTGGGCCTATGATATGAGTTTCACGTATAACGATGGCTCTCTGACGGTGCCAGGTGTAGCTACACTCCTGCAAAGCATCGTTTCCGGCAAAAGTGGATCATCGGTCTCCGGAATGAGCGTTGATATGGACAAGGGTGGAGCGCGAAAGGTGCAGGGAGTGGATGCGCTAATAGTAGAAACAAGAAATGATTCCCCGAGCAAACCAATGGAAGTCAAATCGGAAAAAGGATCTTCGGAAAATGGGGCCAAAAACATTAGTTCTTCCTCATCCCTGCCCGGATTCATAACTTGTGATCAACGACTGAACTCCGTAATTATACGCGATCGCTATGAAAATATGACGTTTTACGAAGATATTATAAAGCAACTCGATGTGCCCTGCGAAGTCATAAAAATCGACGTTGCCATTATGGATATTAGCCGCAATAACGGTTTAGATTTTGCTTTGAGTGCGCTTGGCCTCGTTGATACCAAGCGTAACAATATATTAAACATTAAAACATCTAGTAGCAGTAGTGTTAGCAGTAGCGAAGCTATCAGTGGAGATGGAAACGCCTTTACGAAACTAACTGGCATATTGAAAAAATATGACATATCTGCCTACGTTAGTGCTCTGGAATCCATCGGAAACAGCCAAGCTATTGCCAAACCTTCCATACTCACATTGGACAATGTCGGTGCAGTTGTGGAAAAAAGTACCACACTATACTCTAAAACTACCGGAAATCGCGCTAATATGTATTCCATAACAGCGGCAACGAAGTTACGGGTAGTTCCTCACATTATTCCCGGGGACATAAACAAAGATGGCAAGCACAAAATGAAAATGTTCGTCAACATAGAAGATGGCGGAATTATTCCGCCTCAGGATGGTAATGGAGACGCGTCAAATTCAACGAATAATAATAGCTCCATAAATACGCAAGCTGTTCTTTACGAAGGGCAAAGTCTTTTGATTGGCGGTTACTTTCACGAAACTCATAGCAAAAAAGAATCGGGAGTTCCGATTATTATGGATTTGCCACTAATCGGATTTTTATTCAGGTCGACTAAGGATGAAACGGAGCTTAAGGAAAGAATCTATCTAATATCTCCGACCATAGTCGATATCAACAGCAGCACATCTGAATTTGATCAATACATGAACACCATTCCCCTCGCTGGTAAGGCTCTTATTTCTCCAGCAAAGTTTGCCCCACCACTCAAATCCAAATCGTCTCAATCTAAACCATCTAAGTCTGAATTTCACAAGTCAGAACCGTTGCCAAAAGCAACAAATAGGCGTAGACCATTGCGCGCAGTGAAATATAAATCAACCAGGAAAAATATGAACCACGAAATTACAAATCATCCCAATAAAGCTGCTTCCGAGGTAAAACAAAGCGCCCCCGTTGCTGGCAGTTCATTTGGAGGGAGAACATTTGCGTCACGGAAAGGGGCAAATACATTTAAAAGTCCCCACCCCGATAAGGTACAGCAGTTTAAGGACGGCAAAGCGCCGGAAGACGGTGAAATGAAAGAATAAAAGCGTCCATTGTGTTTTAACTTGAAAAAGTGGCGTTATTTTGCGAAATGGCGCCATAGTTATTATGGACACTGACAACAATGTGGTAAATGAGAGTGATATTTTTGCCGTACGATCAGTGAAATTAGCAGCATTGTGCGCCAATGGGGAAAATCCCTTTTTAAGCAATTGCGAGCAAAAATATACATCCCGCGAAGCGATAGACCTATTCAAGCCAGATAGCGAGGAGCAGGAGGAAGTCAGCGTGGCGGGTCGCATAGTAGCATTTCGCCTCATGGGCAAAGCAAGCTTTCTAAAGCTACTTGACCGGGATGGGCAAATTCAAATATACGTCACGAAGAATGCTCTCGGAGATCAAAAATATACCGAATTTACCAAACTTGACATAGGTGACATAATTGGTGTCAGCGGTAAGTTGTTCAAAACTTCTACCGGCGAAATCACCGTGCGAGCGGACTCAGTAACGCTTGTTTCCAAATCTCTGCGACCACTCCCCGATAAGTGGCATGGTTTGACGGACAGTGACCAAATTTACAGGCAGCGGTATTTGGATTTGATCGTTAACGGGGAATCGCGCCAGCGCGCCAAGATGAGATGCCAAATTGTCAAGGAAATTAGAAAATTTTTATGGGATAGATCCTTTGAAGAGGTGGACTGCCCGATCTTGCAGATGGTTGCCGGTGGTGCGGCGGCTAGGCCGTTTACAACTCACATAAATGCGTTGGACCAGGACTGCTACCTGCGTATCTCCCACGAATTATTTCTGAAGCGCATGCTTATCGCTGGGTTCGACCGCGTATTTGAACTTGGTCGTGTCTTTAGGAATGAAGGGCTATCAAGGAAGCATAGCCCGGAATTCACAATGATTGAAATATATCAGGCCTACACCGACTACAAAGGGATGATGGCCCTAATCTATGACCTTATACAGCATCTCTGTGAAACTGTGTTGGGAACAAACACGGTCAAACGCTTCGATGGAACCGATATCAATCTCGATGGTGAATGGCAAATAGAGACCTATTCGGATCTAGTTATCAAGCTGACAGGAAATAAAAATTGGTTCAACAGTAGCAAGGAAAAAAAACTCGAGTTTTGCCATAAATTCGGACTTGAGACCGATTCAAGTCTGGAAGATTTTGAAGTTACCCAAGACGTCTACAGCAAGCTCATCGAGCCTAATTTAATACAGCCCACATTCGTAACGCAATTACCGCGGGAACTATGTCCACTGGCAAAGCTCAATGCCAATGATCAGCATCACCTCGACGTCTTTGAATTGTGCATAAATGGGCAGGAAATTGCACCAGCCTATTCCGAACAAAATGACCCAATCATCCAGCGAAAAATGTTTGAAACACAAATCGGCGAAGAAAAGCAAAACCTGGACAATGATTTTCTCCTAGCCATGGAGTATGGCATGCCTCCGGCTGGAGGAATTGGCATCGGAATTGATCGCCTTGTTGCCTTGCTTACAGGTGCTCCTAGCATCCGGGATACGATTTTGTTTCCCATGATGCGCCAACAGCAACCCGAGTGAAATGGTCAGATGCGGAAAATTATTTATCATATCCGGGCCCGCCGGAATTGGTAAAAATACCGTAGTCAATGCGCTCCTGACACACATTTCCGATGGCAGCTTAGCACGTTCCGTAACCGCCACAACTCGCCCTCCACGGAAGGGTGAAATTGATGGCAAACACTACCATTTCATTTCCAAGGAAAATTTTCTATCCTGGATAGGCAGCGGAGCTTTTCTGGAATACGCCCTTGTACATGGCAAGCATTATTATGGTTCGCTAAAAAAAGATGTTTTGAATAAAACATCCAAGGGCATAGATGTGATTTTAGTTATCGATGTGCAGGGATTTTTACAAATAATAAACAAAAATCTGGACATTGACATAGTTTCCATATTCATAGAGCCGGAAAATTTCGAAGTTTTGGAGGAAAGAATGCATAAACGTGGCTCAGAAAATAATTGTGAAATAGAAAATCGCCTGTGCACTTTCAAAAATGAAATATCATTTGCAAGTCGTTATAAATATGTTATAGTAAGTAATTCGCAGGAGCATGATTTTAGTGAACTTTTGAATATTTACACGAAAGAGAAGCATGAGAATAACGGGAGGTAGAGCGAAAGGTATACAGTTGGTAGTACCAGAGGAGACGGAATTTTTACGTCCTGCCACAGATTACATCCGTGAATCTCTTTTCTCATCGATAAAAGGACGCTCGGTCAATGCATTTTTTCTCGACCTATTCGCAGGAGTGGGAAGTTATGGTCTTGAAGCTATCAGCAGGGGAGCTTCCGCGGGAATATTCATCGAAAAGAATCAAAAATCTGCACAGGCTATCGAAGAAAATTTGAGACGGGTAAAAAAAGCTGCCCAAAGGGAGCCAACCTGCAAAATTATATGCCAGGATGTTTTCGCTGCCATTGACCAGATAAATGTCGAATTTGATTTAATATTCATCGATCCTCCTTACAATATGTTGGATGAACGTGGGGAGGAAATTTTAACAACATTTTCGCCGTTTTTAAAAAAAGCGGATAATGCCAGATTGATGATCGAAGTACCAGCGAGCTATAAGACTCCATCCATACGTGGGCTCGTCGAAATACGGCGACTGGGGAGGATTTCGGTTGCTAATCATCCAAACATTATCATATATACCCGCGTATAAATGGGCAGTAAATTAAGGAATATATTCCTGGTATCCGGCTCAACGGTCATTTCTAGAATATCCGGTTTCGCGCGTGATGCGCTATTCGCCAGTATGTTTGGGATCAGCGACATCGGCTCGGCGTTTTTGTTTGCTTTCACAATCCCCAACCTGTTCAGACGCCTACTCGGTGAAGGTGCCCTATCATCGGCAATAATTCCCGTACTGTCAAAGCTGCACATGACGAAAGGTCCCGCTGCCGTACTATCTCTGCTGAGGACCGTTATAGCGAAACTTTTAGTTGTTTTGACTACCATTTCAGCGGCAGGTTGCTCCCTATCATATTTGGCCACAAAATGTTCCTTTGTCACAGAAAAATGGGCTTTACCCGCCCACTTTCTCGTCTTGCTTTTGCCTTACATGATTTTTGTATGCGTGGCGGCAATAATTTCAGCCGGTTTGAATGTCTTCGGCCGATTTCTAGCGGCATCACTAAACGCCATCTGGCTTAACCTGTGCATGATAGCTTCGATGGTAATCGGCAAATTTGCCTTATCCATGTCAGGAATTGAGCTCCTCAATTGCCTAAGTTTTGGGGTGATTTTGGGCGGAATAGTACAATGTTTAGTTCCACTTTGGGCATTGAAAAGGCTTGGTGTCAAAGGTGATGGGTTATCTTACGACGCCGAGATAGGTGAGGTTTTGAGGCTATTCTGGCCAGGATTTCTTGGGGCAGCCATAGCTCAGATTAACATACTAATATCCAGAAACTTAGCCTATGTGTACTGCGCTTCGGCCGTGTCCGTGCTATACTTCGCCAACAGGGTCGTAGAACTACCACTTGGCGTGTTTGGCATAGCTGTAGCAACGGTGATTTTTCCAGATATGTCGAAATTGGCAGCGGACAAACGCTTACAAGATGACCTTAACCGTACCTTTAATCATGGCATCTTTATCCTGCTTTGGATCCTACTTCCCTCAGCAGTTGGTTTGTTCTTGGTTCGCCGAGAACTTTTAAGCGTGTTTTTTGAATGGGGCATTTTTAGCGCGGGAGATACGGCAAAAACCATCCCCATACTCGCCATATACTGCCTCACTATCCCATTCCTAGGAATTTCAAATTTTTTAATCCGCAGCTTTCACGCATTGAAAGACATGAAAACCCCGGTTAAAGTCGGCTTATACGCTTTGGTCATAAATTTCGTACTTACCATAGCACTTATGAGATCATTTGGAGTGGAAGGAATAGCGGTGGCAACAACACTATCCATCGGAATACAAACGGTGATGCTGTACCATGAACTATGCACTAAAACCTCCCTATTTCGCCTCAAAATAAGCGCTAACAAATTGATAAGGATGGTTCTCGGTTTGCTTATAGTATTCCTATGCATAAAATTTGGTCAATCCACGACTGCCAATTGTCTAAGTCGCAAACAACAGGATTTTTGCATCATTTTGGTATACGTTCCAATTGCAGCAATTGGTTATACCTTAGCATCGATACTTTCAATAAAATCTTGCAAAAGACCATAATTTGCATTTTCTTCCCAAAAATGGAGTGCGTTTCGCATATTAGACCAAAGATTAGCGTATTCACTCTGGTGATGATAAATTTTTCCGCAATCGCCAGCGTGAGGAGTTTGCCTTCTGTGGCGCCTTACGGTTTTTCCCTGCTATTTTTCTATGCCTTGGCAGCTATTTTATTTTTGATTCCCACGGCGCTTGTTTCCGCGGAATTGACCACCATTTTCCCCGAAGGCGGGGGCATTTACACCTGGGTTTCACATGCCCTCGGACAAAAGGTGGGCTTTTTTGCCGTATTGCTGCAAAATATAAACAATTTTGTTTGTTTCCCAATGGCACTGTCCTTTGTGGCAGGTACCATCGCCTACGGGATTTTTCCCTCACTTACGGAAAGCCGCCTATTCACGCTAGCGGTAATTTTAGTCGTGATCTGGGGCGGCACGATCGTTACCCTGCGCGGCATACGCGTAACGGGTTCGATTAGCACAATCGGCAGTTCTCTTGGTACATTTTTACCCATATTAATGATGGTCCTACTCTGCCTATACTGGCTCCTAAGGGGACATCCTTCTCAGATAACTTTCTCGGCAAAAACTTTTTTCCCCGATCTCTCCAGCCCCAACAACATATCATTGACATTGGGATTGCTGTTGAGTTTTGCCGGCATGGAAATGTCTGCGAACCACATTAAAGACGTGAAAAATCCGCGGAAAAATTACCCGCGGGCAATTCTGCTCGCCACACTCATGATTTTGTTCGTTTCCATCTTTGGATCACTGGCCATAGCTATCGTCGTTCCCAAGGAAGAGCTCGTGCTCCATGCTGGAGCTACACAGGCTTTGGCTCGATTTTTTGCCGAATTAAACGCCAGCTGGCTAACACCTGTAGTGGCAATTTTAGAGACGTTTGGTTCCATAGCGTGGTTTTGCACATGGGTTTCGGGACCACCACGTGCCCTACATTCAACGGTAAAACATGGACATTTGCCCCATATTTTTCACAAATTGAACAAGTACGGCATGCCAACAAACATCATGCTCGCACAGGCCATTATAGCGACCGTGCTGTCCCTCGTCTTTGTGTTTGCCGAGTCTATAAGTGCAGCATTTATCATTCTGACTGACCTGACCGCCCAATATCTTCTCCTTATGTATGTTTTGATGTTCCTAGCCGCCATAATTTTAAAAATTAAGCAACAAAGCATGGCAACAACCCTTTACAGCGGCCCTAGGGGAAAAATCATCACGATCACTCTTGCTGCCATGGGACTGAGTGTGAGCCTGATTAGCTACATCATAGGATTTTTCCCGCCAAGTGGTATCGGTATCCAAAGCCCCAGGGTATACACGTCATGCATAGTGATTGGGAACATAGCCGCCCTAGTGCTCCCTTGGCTACTGGAAGCAGGAAAAAAGAAAAAAGATCAGGTACCAAATTAGCATCCCTTGCCGTCAAGAATC
>JAIRON010000054.1 GCA_031257495.1 Puniceicoccales bacterium | reverse complement strand
TGTTTGCGTTAGTTCTTCTTTTGTTTGCGTTACATCCCAAACACCCCTATATTGCTCCTGGGCGCCTGGAATATTGTTATCGTTTACGTATCTCGTACTCATAATATTATATGCTCTCCTAATTGCTTGGTTAAAAACTCTTGTTTCTGATTGAAAAGATTTTTTTTCATTCCTTTTCACCTTTTTGTCTTCTATGCCTTCATATGGCAATTCAGGCATCAAAGGAGCTAAGCGCAGAAATTTCAAAAATTCATAGGCCGTTCTAAGGCTTCGCCTTTTATCGCTTAAATCATCTTCTAAAGTCCATAACTCTTTAAAACTTCTTATTCCATTTGTAAGTTCTGGATAGCGCCTTTTCAGAGATTCTTTAAAAAGATCCGACACACGCTTACGTTCTGCTTTTCGTCCATCTTCATCCATACCGATTGGATTCTCTATGTTTTGAACGTTGACTGTGATCTGCGAAATCGGCACAGAATGATTGCCATATTTGTCAAATACTGCATGAAACACATCATTCACAATTTCTCCACTCTTGGATGGCCACTGGCAAATCGAAACTAAAAGTAAGGGAAATAACTCTTCTGCTTTTTGGGAAAGCAGCGCTATGGCACCATACTGCAACGTTCTTGCCTCAATTTTATCTTGCTTGGCCCGCTGCATCTCAATGTCCATCCAAACTTTTGTAGACCTTTGCAAAGATAGCGATGGTCCACCGCGATTTCCACGCAAATCAAGCTCAACAGGAATATCCATTGTCAGTGCTTGAAATTGACTATCCGGCTGGTGCTTCAACTGCTCAGTCATTTTGTCAAAATTTTCCGACATGGACTGAAATCCTACCACTTTCCTGGTTTCTAAGCCTTTATACGCCAAAAACATTACGGAATCAAAAGCAACTTTGGCGATCTCCTCATTATTATTACTCATTAACCACTTGAAGGTCCTATCATATGTGGGATCTAAATGGACTATTCCCTCTTCACGCAACATACTGAGCGCAACTTCTTGTACTTGTTGTTCATGTTCTTTAATAACACTTTCTACGTTCTCCTTCATTTCCAAAGGGAGTACACTCAAACGCGCCTACAAGTCAGTCATGCAATTTATTCAGTTATCCCTAAAAAACAAGTCAAGCCCCATGTATTCGAAATAAAATTTTGATATTTATTTTAAAATATCGCGGCGAATTTTGCTTATATTTTTACTAAGGCTTCACATGAATGTGAAGCCCCAGAGTAAAAGAAACGGTGTGTGCTCTTTTTACTGCCAGGTAACAAAATATTTATGATCTTTTCCTATGAGATTGCGGGATTTTCAACAAAGAATAACAACACCTTTAAATTAAAACAGGGTTTACATTTCAGGGACGGGAAAAATTGTCCTTAAATAATTTCTAACAGCCAATGAACGTGTTTTATTAGCAGCATCTATGGAGAGAAAAACGGAGCACTGCTAGAGTACTAAGTTTTCAGCCGAGGAAATTTTACGGGGTTCGAAGAAACAATGGGAAGCTTCGAGCTAGGAACATCCAGTGCATTGAACTGATACACAGTTTGGTTCTTTTGCTAAACATTTGCAACTCAAGTGTTTGTGAATGGTAAAAATTTTTATTTGGCTAAAATTTGCTTGCGGCATGTAAGGTTTGTTACACTTTTCTCTCAAACCAATAAAGTTTTCTCTCAAACCCAAACCAATAAAGGAGAGCATTATGAATGTAGGGACACTAGATGGGGTGGTTGTATCTGGTAAAAGTATCACAAAAATACAAGAAAGTGTTTGTAAAACTCAAGAAAGTGAAGTTTTTAAGAAAGCTTATAGTGTTTTAAAAGAGGGTGTTCCCTTTTATAAGGGTCACAAGACAAATATTGAAGATATTGCCTTAGCTAGAAGAAAAGTTCTGGATATGTTACAAAAAATGGATAGGTGTTATATTGGGGGAGCTATTTATTCAGGCAATGGCACGGTATTTACAAAAGACTTTGCTGAGTGTTCAATTTGCTTTTTAGCTTATTTTTCTGCATGTTTACGTATCTTTGAACAAGCTCCAAAAGGAGATGTTCTTATCCTTACAGCATCCCAGATGAAAAAGGCATTAAAGTGGCTAATTTCCATAATGAAGGCTGTTGGCCATTGTAACAGGGCTAAACAGATTTGCATCGAAAATGTAATCAAAAAACTTGAAAAGTAGGAACATAACGTAACATGACCAAAATAAATCAAACCAGTTTGGTTTCGGTTTTAACTTCGGCATTTCAAGATATTTCGGAAGAAAAAACTTTGAAAGGGCTCACTCCAGGGCGACAAATTTTAGTACGGCAAGACGTAAGGGAATTTAGGGATTCAGAGCCAAAATCAAGGGTAGTACGAAGACTTTTTGCGCGACATACTATAGGAAATCCTAAAAAAAAGACGTTGCGTCTTCCTCGTCCGCCAGGTCATGTTGCCTATACCGCAGTAGAGGGAACGCAAATAGACCAAATTATGAATGAAAAGTGGGGAGATGTTTTTTTGGATCTGGCCCTAGGCTTAAATCTTACGATGGGAAATCATGTAATAACAGCGGCTGAAATCAACTCCATGTTTAAGTGGGGTTATGGCTGTGGGGATAACTTATTGCTTAACCCAGTTCGAGGAAATTATGCGCGAGCTATAGTTGATTTACTGAAAATAAAACCTGATTTTTTTGAGAGGATAATTAGAGCATGTTATGCAAATCATGTTCAAAACCAAAACGCTTTACCAGGCGCGAGGCGGCCCGAAGCTGTAATATTCGTAAATAAGCGGGGAAGTAGTGGGCTTATTTTTGATGATGATCTGCCTGGACAATGTGAGCTTAATCTGGAGGGAAAAGGAAAAAAAGCTTCATGGAAATACATCGAAGGGGTGGGGGGTATTGCTTGTCAGGAATGTTGCTAGTAATCAGTTAGATTTCATGGGAGTTACGATGCCAGTGGTCGTGGAGCTGGCCCATGAACTTGCTCATTTTGTGTGGGCACTAGAAACACCCCGTGGGGCAGGACTTTCCGTATATACCAGTGTGGAAAACAGGGCACAAGGTATATATAATTTAATCATTCAAGGCATAGTACCAAATCCCTTACCACCTGTTATTCCCCCTGAAATAAGGATATTCACAAGACTGTGGAACCATGGTATTTTTTCAGAAATAGTAAACATTTTGCCTAGTACGAATATTTCAAATGACGGTGGCGCTACGTTTGTAAGTCCAGGTGGGTTTAATTACAGCGATGGAGAAATTATTAAGATGGCACTTGCTACGTGGCCGGTAGGAGATTCTAGGCGTCCTAGGTTTTTTGCAATAAATAACTTCAGAGCAGGAATCATCTCTACAACTGTTCCACCTCCGGGCACGCCGGCGGCAGCCATAGGTACTCAGCCAAATGCCATAATAAGCAGTGGGCAAGGGGGAAACGTACCATTGCCGGGTAATGCTTTTTTCGCACGTTTCAGCCATGCAGATTCGGTATATTTTCTTAAAAAACTCAACAAGGTGCGTACTCAAGGAATACAAGCACAATTTGATAATTTAATTGTACGTTTATTGAACAAAATTAATATTAGTGGTAATGGAGCTATATTTCAATCATGTACCCTGAATGATCTTCCTGGGACTGTCTAAGAAAATTTCCCCAATGTCAAGAAAAGTTTTATGGGGTT
>JAIRON010000032.1 GCA_031257495.1 Puniceicoccales bacterium | reverse complement strand
AGTCGAATAAGTCGCAATGACATAACTGGCACTCATTTTGACTCTTTCCTTAAATAGGTTTTGGCTCACGATTAGAATTGCTGTTTCCATGTCCTTTCTGACCAACAGCATTTTATCTTTATCTTCCCCCGCAAAAGCATTTCCTCCTAGAAGATCATCAATTTCCTGCAGTCCTTGCCCCAATCGCTCCAAAACGGTTTCTGCCCCCAAAATATCATTTCCGTGGATGAAGTTTTTCGTTTTATCAAAATTTTTCAAAATAGCCAAAACTAAATTGTTTAAAGTTTTAAGTTCATTCTGCACTTCTGAATTTAAGCCTACCAATGGGTTATCGAAAACTCCTGAAGGTTGATGTATGGTAAAAACTCCCCTTGAAAGGAGTCTGCTTATTTCCCGACTACCAAGGGATGCACTCGCCCTGGCCATTGAAGTAAGGCCTTTCCCAATTGATATTTCTCTCCCAAGTCTAGTATGGTCGGTTAGAAGCTGTGTGGAATCGTTTAGTGATTGAATTGCATTTTGTCTCTCTGTAGCGGAACTCATAATGTTACCCCCTTTAGGGTGTTCATTTAGAGAATTTTACAAAATTTCAACAAAATTTCAACTTTAAATAAAAAAATATATAAAATTGCTCCGTATCCAGGCAATTAGTGTGAAAATTTAGATCTAATTGTGGTGTGTTAAGCGATTAACAAAGGAAAAAAACCATTTAAAAACAGGTGTGAAAAAATGACAAAAAAAAGAGACATGGAAAAAATAAAGAATAACTTGCCATAGCAACGTGGGAATACCAAATGGGATAACATACAAGTATCAAACTGGAAAATGAAAACAAATGGAGAGCTCTGCCAAAGAAATAGGGGAAATAGCATAACATCTACAAGTAAATAAGCCAATGAAACCTGAAACAGGTGTTGAAGCGGGTGTTTAGAAAACTAAAATGGAAGAAAATTTTGCCCGTAGAAGTAAAGGTGGCCATCATGAAGAGCAATCTTGTTAAAAAAACGGTCCTCGGCTCTTGGAAATCTACCGAGATGGTTATGCTACCAAACTGCTTTATGCCCTAGGTCCCAAGCATACTATAGCATTTCTTTGTCGTTGGACAATGTGTAGGTGACTTAGCGGATGGAGAATTTTTCGAAAACACGGCATTGCCGAACTCTGGGCGCTTATTGCTTACGAACAAAGCTTATGGCAATGTGGAATCACACAATTTTGGCAATGCATTATACAATGCATTGGACTTGAATCCGTTGCTACTCCCAAATCTAATGCCAAATCCCCTGGTACCGTGACAAAGCATCTTGCAAAGAATACGTATAATTCCCCTTAATTACCTAAAGTCTTATTGCCACATCTTTTTTCGCCTTAGTTGGCACCAATGTGCCCCAGTTGGATCTGAGGAGATGTAATTTTGCGTATGGAGTATGTGGTTACTCCGAGCAAAACACGCCCTGTGGGGATTCCGATGGCAACGCATGGACAGGCTATTGCAGTTACATAAATGGAGGAGGTGTAGGAAACTATTACACTACCAATAGCTTACTTTTTATTAAAATTTACGAGTCAGTTTTTTTAGCTCTTGCAAATTTTTCAATGAAATGACATGGAACATTGAATTTCGCCACTCTTTGAGTTTGAGTTTAATTCCAACTCAAGATTTTTAGATTACTAAAACATTAACGCCGTCTTCTCCTTCCGTAAGCATTGCCGTTAATTGTACCTTAGGAGATGATGTGATTTTGTGTATGCAGTATATGACCACCCCAAGCAAAGCACACCCTGCGGCTATTCTGGTGGCAGTGCATGAATGGTCACATGCAACTGTATAAATAGCCTTTGCTGCTTCTATTGTCTTTGCTTTAAGCCGCGTTGATATTGTTTCAAGTATACCCGAGTGTGGTAGACACTTTGCGGCAGAAGTATCACCATCGGCAGGTGTATCCTTATTGAGTAGACAATCTATGGTAAATAGACCTAGCACTCCGCCGCCCAGAGTTGATAAAGCAGTTTTCACCATTGAATTTCCTTGCCTTTGTTCTAAACTTGGTTCCCTGGTTTTAGGTTTTGGATATTAATTCGTGTTCCTGGTGAGGTGGACTGTGAGATTCGTGATGTACTTCGATTCGCTGGTCGTGAATCTGGCGCTACGATGAAATTACCATAGCTTTGATCGACCGTTGGTGTAGAAACGGAATCCATATTTTTCCTTTTGTTTAGTTTGTTAAAATTTGTGAATTAATTTTTTTAATTTTTGCAAATTTTTCAAGTAAATGACATGAAATCTTGAGTTTCACCGCCCTCAAGATTACTAAGATTAACATTAACGCCGTCTTTTATTTCCTCCGTAGACTTCCCAATAGTTACCGTCAATTGTGCCTTAGGAGATGATGTAATTTTGCGTATGCAATATAGGTGGCCCCGAGCAAAGCGGCTGTTCCGATAACGGCTCCGGCAATGCATGGATAGGAGGAAGCACGAGAACCTATTGCACTATAAATGGCCTTCACTGTTTCAATTGTGGCTCAGGAGATGATGTAATTTTGCGTATGATGGAGTATATGGTCGCTCCGAGCAAAACACACCCTGCTACGGTTCCGGTGGCAATGTATGGATAGGATGAGGCACGAGACCATATTCCACTACCAATATCATTCGCTATTTCTATTAACTTTGTTTCAAGTGTTAACTTATCAGCTACAGTTTTATCTGCATCGTAGCGTAGGCAATCCATGACAAATGCACCTGCCATTCCGATGCCCGTAGCCTTTAAAGCACCTTTCCCTATTGCTAAAACATTTCCCCCTATTGCTAGTACTAAAGCAGTTTTCTCCCCTATTGAATTTCCTTGCCTTTGTTCTAAACTTGGTTCCCTGGTTTTAGATTCTCGAACACCAATTTGTATTCTTTGTGGGGTAGAAGTGGAATTAGTGGAATTTTGTTTCACTGGTCGTGGATTTGGTGTTTCGATGTGAGTGTCGAAACGTTGATTGGTTATTGGTGTAGAAACTGAAATGGAATCCATATTTTACCTTTTGTTTAGTTTTGTTAAAATTTGTGGGCTAGCTTTTTAAGCTTTGCAAATTTTTCAAACAAAAAATAAAAAAATGTAAAAAATTTTACAATGCATAGTGTCAGAGCAAAAATTTTGCCAGTGCAGCCAAAGTTATGCTACTATCGATCGCATCGGATTTAACTAGACTTAGCAGCTGGTTTTTGGAAACAATTAGCGTGCTAAGTTCTTCCATTTCATCGAAATTTGGTTGGGCAGTTTGCTCACACTCCCCTATGTACACAATGTGCGTTTTGTTTGGCTGTATGGCCGGGCTTTGATACAGGCTGCCTATTATTTTTGTACCGTGACCAGAATAGCCGGTTTCCTCAAGCAATTCGCGTTCTGCACAGGCAATAATATCTTCGCTCATTTCCATGCGCCCCGCTGGAAACTCGAGAGACAATCTTTCACTGCCAAATCGAAATTGTTGCACAAGTAGAAACTTGTTTTCCTTTGTTTCTGCCACGATTTGCACGCTATCGCAAATATCAGCAGTGAGGAACACTCCTTCCCGTTTATCTATGGGATGTTGAAATTTTTTCTCATATACAGTGCAAAATTGGTGTTTGTACACGGATTTTTGCCAGAGTTTTTTCCAAATTGGTACGTTGATGCCTGAGAGATTATTCATGATATTGTAATGTGCAAATAATGCGATGAATAATTGTTGATAAATGAAAATTTGTCACTAATAATCATTAATAGTTATGATGTTCCATGAAAGAAGTTGGAGATTTTTGTGAAAAAGAGGATAAAGACAATAAGGGATGTTAACTGCAGAGGTAAGAGGGTATTTGTCCGCGTTGATTTCAACGTACCATTAAACGAATATAGTGCGGTTTCAGATGATGCCAGAATCGTTGCTGCTTTGCCAACGATAGAATACCTAATGCAGTCTGGCGCACGGGTGATATTGGCAAGCCATCTTGGGCGTCCCGAGGGAGAGAGAATGGCAAAGTACTCCATGAGCAGCGTTGCCAAGATCCTAGCGCAATATTTGGGGCAGTCCGTTCTGTTTCTACAGAATTGCGTCGGTGAGGATGTGGAGTTTGCCGTTGGCAAGATGACGAATGGTAGCGTTGCTTTGCTTGAGAACCTTAGGTTCTATGCCGGTGAAACGAAGAATGATCCGGAATTTGCCAAGCAATTAGCCGCACTGGCCGATATTTACGTGAATGATGCCTTTGGAACTGCGCACAGGGCTCATGCTTCCACGGAAGGAATCACCCATTTTGTCGAAACAAAGGTGGCAGGATTTTTGATAGAGCGGGAATTGGAGTTCTTGGGATCGAGAGTACTTAATCCGGAGCGGCCGTTTACTGTCATACTCGGTGGAGCTAAGGTTAGTGACAAAATCAACATCATAAATAATCTGCTGGACAAGGCGGATAATTTGTTAATCGGTGGGGCGATGGCTTTTACATTTTTAGCTACCAATGGACACAAAACTGGAACAAACCTGGTTGAAGAAGATAAGCTAAAAGTGGCTAAGGATGTTCTGAAGACTGCAAAAGATAAGGACGTAAACATGCTCATACCCACTGATTTTGTGGTTACCGATGAGTATAATCCGGAAAAAATGACCGTCAATGAGGTAAAAATCGTTGATTCCGATATTCCCGATGGCTGGTGTGGAATTGACATTGGACCTAAAACGGTGGAAAGGTATTCCAATGTTATTACCCACTCGAGGACAATTTTGTGGAATGGTCCCCTTGGTATTTTCGAAATTGAGAAAGCTTCAAGGGGCACGTTTGATGTTGCCAAAGCAATTGCTTCTTCGGAGGCAATATCCATCATAGGCGGGGGAGATTTGGGGAAGGCGATTCGCAGGAGTGGATACGATGGATACATGACGTTCATTAGTACTGGTGGGGGAGCGTCCCTAGAGTTTCTTGAGGGTAGGGAACTTCCCGGTGTTGCGGCTTTGGATAGGGTTTGAGTTATGTACAGAAAATTTCTGATTGCTGGTAATTGGAAAATGAACAACGGCGTTACCGATTCGGTTTCGCTAATTGAAGTCATAAGGAGGCGCATGGAAAAGGTGAGAGCCGTTGACATATTGATTTGTCCGCCATTTATCGCCCTAGATGCTGCTTACAAAGTTATTTCGGGTTCATTATTGCGAGTTGGTGCACAGAATATGTACCATGAATCGAAAGGAGCATTCACGGGGGAAATATCTTTTTCCATGCTGCGTGACTGCGGTGTTTCCCATGTTATTCTAGGCCACAGCGAGCGGAGAACAATATTTGGGGAGAGCGACGAGTTCATAAACAAGAAGGTGTGTGCGTCGCTGGAAAATAATCTTTCCCCGATTTTGTGCATAGGGGAAAGTGAAAGAGAACGTGAACAAAATAAAACTTTCCATGTCGTCGAAGCGCAGCTGAAACGATGCTTGGAGGGTGTTTTAAATGAGCAGGCTGAGAATTTGATAATTGCCTATGAGCCCGTTTGGGCGATAGGTAGTGGTAAAACTGCCACACCGGAGATTGCTCAGGAAGTACATTCCTTCATCAGAGAAAAATTGGTCGAAATTTTTGATAAAAAATTGGCGGATTCCATACGAATTTTGTACGGTGGCTCAATGAAAGCCGCTAATGCGAAGGCACTCCTAAACCAGACTGATATCGATGGTGGCCTGATAGGGGGGGCGTCCTTAATTGCGGACGAGTTTTGTTCCATTGTGGAGATCGCTGAAAATTTAAGCTTATAAGCTTTTTTTGCTAAACTTATCCCTTTTTTACCACGGGGAGCATTTGTCCATTTTGAAATAAGGTTACCCGGTGGGTGCTTTCTGAGACTACGATGGCTATGCACTCCGCTGCCCATGATATGGAAGCAGCGGCGGCGTGTCTCGTCCCAAATCCACTGGGCATGACCACGTTGTGTTCCGGAGCATTGATCAGCGTACCAGCGGACTCTATTACGCCATCTCCACGTATGATAAAGGCTCCGTCTATGGTCGAAAATTCTTTCACCGTTTCGTCCATGAATGGACTGAGGATATTGCGCTCATTTTCTCCGTATCCAAAAAATGGATTTAGAACCAGAGGTTTGCTGAACTCTTTTATTTTTTCCACATCACCGATTACGAACAAACATCCTACTGGCCTGCCTTCCCGCCCTTCCATGGAAATTTCCGATGCAATGGATAGCACACGTTCCAAGACCTCGGGCTTTATGTTTTTTGTTAAAATTTGCGTCTCGGAGGAAAATATAGTACAAAACTCTTGCCGAATATCTATTATAAATAGGGTGTCGAGGGTACCGTCATGCGAATTACTACCCAGGCAACAAACCTTTTCATCATATTTAATTATGTCCTGGGAAAGTCCCAGGAGGACTGTACTGCGAAATTCGTATAACCAGTGAATGGAATTCGGGGCTAACAATGGGGAAATGAAATGAACATTTGCCGAAAAGGTGTCGAATTCCGCATGTTTGGGTGCGGTGATTATAATTTTCAGATCATCGAATATTTTCTGAAAATCAATGCCTTCGAGTTTGGATCCACCGAATATCAACACCGTTGAGCACATGGCTGCCCGTGCCAGCTTGGAGGTTTCTTCCAAAAAAAATTCATTAGCGTTTTCCTCCTCTTTTTGAACTTTTCTCTTTTGAGAAACAAATATACTGAGAACCTTTTCTTTGAAATCATCCAGCGAATGGGCACGATCGAAACTATCAACTATGGCACTATTTTGCAGTGTATGCACAATATCCGTAAGTGTACTTAGATATGCTTTTTCGTTGTTAGAGGATAACATGAGCATGACGTAGCGCACATCTCTGTACTCATCGAAAGTGTTTAGGGAGAGGCCGTTTCTGCATCTGCCAAATGCCAGTGTGAGGGGAATGTTTGCGTTTAAGCGTGTGTGTGGTACGGCCACAACACCATTGCCTATGCACGTCGTAACGGTTCTTTCGTGTTCCTGGACGGCGGATATCACTTTTTCAATGGAAATACCGCTTTCTAAATTACATGCCAACGCCAGTTCGCGGAGAGCTCCGTCAAAGGATGTACTTCTTATGTCTATTATCCTTGAAGCATTTATGTATTGCTCAAATTTCATAAAATACTATAAATGGAGACGAATAAACAAATATTATCCGCCAACGAAAGAACTTTTTGCGTCTTGTATGTGTTTATTTCCAGCCATGAGGTAATTTTTAACGTAGTCAGTCACTGCTTCCCTCAGCGTAAACAATTTTTTAACATATCCCAGGGCACGCAGCTTACCGATGTTTCCCAGCGTATAATACTGATATTTTTCCTCAATGCTTTTTGGCATATCGATGTATTCTATGTTGACGGGCACATTCATAGCATGGAACACCGGTGTGATTAGATCTATCCAGGTGTTTGCTTCCCCCGAACCTAAATTATATATGCCATGGGTTGTGTGGTTTTCAACTTTTTCGTCAACATTTGCCAGGAAAATTGTCATATCCGCTGCATCTTTGATGTATAGAAAATCACGCCTTTGATGGCCATTGGCATATTGGGGGTTTTTACTCTTAAACAACTGTACTTTGCCAGTTTCTCCTATTGATTTGTAGGCTTTCATTGCCACACTGCCCATCTCCCCTTTGTGATATTCATTGGGCCCGAATACGTTGAAATATTTCATCCCATAAACCGGCAGCTTGTTTTTTCTGGCAAAAAGATCGAACAAATGTTTGGAATAAGCATACATATTGAGTGGACGTAGGCTATCCAGTTTTGCCTCGTCGTCCTCCATGCCATTGGAACCATCACCATAGGTTGCCGCAGATGATGCGTATATGAATCGAATGTTATTTCTGACAGCAAATTGGGAAAGTTTCTTTGTGTATTCGTAATTGGTGCACATTAGATAGTTGCAATTTCGTTCCGTTGTTTTAGCGCATGCACCGAGGTGAAATATGCAGGACAGATTTAGATAATTTTCGTTGCCCAACATGCTAGGTAATGTGTCGGCGTCAAAATATTCCTCGAAACGCAGACCTATTAAGTTTAAAAATTTTTCGTCTCTGCTCAGGCGGTCACAAACTATGATGTTTTCATGGCCGCGGTTATTTAATTCTGCTACGAGCGCACTTCCAATAAACCCAGCAGCTCCGGTGACAAGAATCTTTCCGGAAGTCAAATTGTCCATGGAGCAGCATCATGGTGGCGGGGTTTGAAATAGGCAAGGAATAATTTTCATCACACATAGACGGCGAACGCTCAGCAAAAAAAATCACTGTGTTATCTTCCTTTACGCTGCTTTCAAATAATGGAAACATTTTCTGTGAAAGCCGCAAACTTTGTGCGAATGTTATCAAAATAACGGGACATTTTCATAGTGGTGGATGATGTCGCTGTGCGTTTCATAATCGTGTTCAATGTCAACTACATCGAAACGATAAGATGGCTCCCTTTTGGCATATTTTTTCAGATATGCGAGACAGGCGCGGCGTAAAACAGCTTTTTTGTTTCGTGATATGGACTCATATCCACAAACGAAGGCACCCTTGCTGCGTAACCGAACTTCAACAAAAACAATGACACCGCCATCCTTCGCTATGATGTCAATTTCCCCATGGCCAAACCTCCAATTACGGGTCACGATGGAGTAGCCTCGCCTTTTTATGAAATTACAAGCTAAAACCTCACCCCGTTCTCCAACATTCTTCGGCCTATGGCATAACCTAACCAAAAACCTCCGGATTGCATCCATAAAAATAGCTGATTGGCAAAATTTAGACAACCAGCTCAAAATATTAGCAACTAACCCTATTTGGCAACGTTCTTAAGCTTTGCCCCAACTCGAAACTTAACGGACTTCGAAGCAGGTATGTTGATTTTCGCTTTTGTTTTTGGATTAACTCCTGCGCGCGCAGCACGCGCTGTTACAGAAAATGTGCCAAAACCAATCAATTGAACGCTTCCCGTTTTTGCAACACCATTGATTATAGCCTGTAGCACCGCATCTAGTGAACGCTCGGCACATGCTTTGGTGCAGTCTGCACCCTTGATTTTTTGTATTTCATTTATCAACTCAGATTTATTCATCTTTGAATCCTTATTCAAGATTGTTAACCCTAGATTTAACCCTAGGCAAGTCCACTATTCGCATATTAAAACCTTATGGCAAGCAAAAAGATCAAGTTTATATGGTTTTTTTGTTAAAAAATCATTTTTAAACACTTTTTTAATTTTCTTGGAGAAAATTTTCTAGGCCAATCCTATCTTGGGAGTAGGTAATGCCACGCCAATTGCTGATCGTTTTAAACACTTTTACTTCACATTTTTTGTCTCGCATAGCCTTGTCCACTGCAAACGGGAGATAAAATTCATCCACACTTGGGTCGGAAATATTTTTGATAAATTCTGCCCATTGCTCATCGAGGATGGCAAATATTTTTGTCGTGAATCCCCAAAGATTCATTGATACAAGTGTGTCATGGTCAAATTTTGTTCCATCTTCGGAATGAATTTCGCCGTTCCGCGATATGTTTTTGTATTCAATTATGTTTACTAAATTTCCATCTCCACCAATGGACATTACACTGCGGGATACGGTACCATTTTCTGAGAGAGTGCCTCCTATTTTATATCCTACGTTTGCAAAGATGGAAGAATTTGTGTCTGCCGTTTTTAAAAAATTAGCTAATTTGCCTATGGCATCTTTGCCGTAAAAATCGTCGGCATTCGTAAGTCCAAAATTTCCCTGAACCGCCGCTTTGGCTGACAGCAGAGCATGGCCCGTTCCCCACGGCTTCGTTCGATTGCAATATTTGCACAGTTCTTTTTCACTGCGTTGGTAAATTAGTGAAAAGGTACAATTATCGGGAAGGAGATTTGTTAATCGCCTGTGAAAGGTGTTGGCCACTTGCTCCCGTACTATGAAGATAAAATTTGTAAATCCCACTGAAACTGCATCTAAAACATTGTATTCAGCGATCGTTAGGTTGCGCTTCCCAAATGTTTCAAGTTGCTTGAGAGTACCGTAGCGGAAACTGCTTCCGGCGGCCATAATCACCAAAGTTAGGCAAGTTTTCATGGCATTACATCAAAAAACTGTAATTTTTGGTTGCAACAATCTTTTTTGTGGATTCCCTGCTAACGTCAGGGAATGAATTTAGCAAACTGGATAACTTTGTCGCGCATTCCATTACTGTTTGTTGTGGCATTTTTTGTATACTTTCACTTCATTGGTAGTGCCACTGTTGGGTTTGTGCTTTTTGTTTTTACGAGCTGGACCGATTGGTTGGATGGCCACCTTGCAAGAAAATATAAAATTACATCGACTCTGGGAGCGTTCATTGACGCGCTGATTGATAAAATTTTCATGGTGGGGATGTTTATTATGATGCTCGCTCTAAATATCTTGCCTCACTGGACTTTGTTTTTTGTCCTATTGATCGTGGGGCGTGAGTTTCTTGTAACGGGCATTCGCCTCGTTGCCGCGAAGCAAAACGTGGTTCTTGCTGCCGGTAGGGAAGGAAAAGTAAAAACCGTTTTACAGATAGTTTCCACCGGTTTTCTACTGCTATGGAATGCCATTTTGCTCGACTTTAACTGGCTTATACCTCTGTGGATGTCCCACCTTGTTTATGCAGTGGGTATGGTGCTTTTTCTGTACGCAACTTATCTAACGATTAAGTCAGGGGTAATTTACACAGTGCGGTATCGATATTTACTCGTGGATTAGCTTAAATGGATAAAATTTTGACAAATATTGCTACTTTGGGAAAAATTGGGTACAGTCGTTTCATGCCGGGAACCATGGGAGCGTTCATTGGTACGTTATTCGCTTACTTGTTGTTCAAATTTTGCGCTTGTCTCACAATTTTAATAATCAGTGGAGGGTTGGTATTATTTGCAATTTACGCTTGTTCAGTGGCGGAGTGTGTTATCGGGACAAAGGATCCATCCTGTGTGATTTTGGATGAATTTGCTGCCATGCCGCTGTGTTTTTTATTCCTGAAACGGGGCAGTATAGTTGCATTTTTGATTGGTTTTTTGATTTTTCGTTTGTTTGACATCCTAAAGCCTTGGGGAATAAGAAAGTGCGAAAGGTTTCGTAGTGGGATGGGAATTGTTTTGGATGATGCGTTGGCAGCGTGCTACACAAATATTACCTTGCATGTGTTATTGTACCTAATTCGGAATTGTGTTAAAGCAGATTTTTAGCGTGGTTTGGCCTATATTTTTGGTCATAATATTTTTCTGTGGGTCCATAGTTGTCCATGAGTTTGGACATTATTTAGCGGCAAAGGTGCGCGGTTTATACATTCCGAGATTTTCCATAGGTTTCGGCCCTGCTTTGTGGAAGAAGAAGATCGGAGAGACGGAATTTCGCCTGTCTCTATTACCACTTGGGGGCTATGTTTCGCTGCCACAGTTGGCCGATTTAAAGGAAATTGAGGGAGAATTCAGGTTGCCCGAAGGTCTAAAGTCTGCGACTTGTGCCGATAAGGTCATCGTTGCCATTATGGGGCCTATTGCCAATCTGCTGTTTGCAATATTTTTAAGTTGTGTTCTGTGGCATAGCGGTTTGCCGGTGGACGGTAGTTCACTTAGCCGCACGGTTGGATACGTGGAAAGAACTTTGACCCTTGACGGCGGAGAGATTGTTATATCGCCAGCCAGGCTTGGAGGCCTTGAAGTTGGTGATGAAATTGTTTCAATTGACGGATTTGCCGTGAACAACTTTGGTGATATCCAGCATCTGATTGCCTTAGGAGCAAACAGGGATACATTTGGTAGAGCTAAGTTGTCCATGAAAATTATTCGGGGGGATAGGCATCTCGATTTGGATCTTAGACCGGTACTGATAAGCAAAAATGGATCCGATAAATTACGTGCCGTAGGGATTCTTCCAAAGCAGGAATTGGTAGTCGAGAAACTTTCAAATGAGCAGAGGAATATCAAAATAGGCGACCAAATTTTGAAGGTCAACGACGTAGACGTTTGGCATAGTATTTCTTTGCGCGAAATTGTTAGCAATTGCAGAAGTGTTAAACTTGAAGTTTTACGCAATGGAGCGGTTGTTATTTGTTGGGAGGATACGGTACCGATGGCGGTGGAAAAGCCCTACGTGGTCCTGAATTTTGAAGATATCGCCGCTGATGTGATTCCATTTTATCCAGAAAATGTTGACAAAAGTTCAATTGAAGAAAGTAGCGATGGAAAATTATTGCTGCTTTCAGAAAGGGGAGAAGATTTGCAAAAGTATAACCTCTACAACGGTCTCGAGGTAGTTAGAATCAATGGTTTCGATTGCCACAATTTGTGCGATGTTGCCCACAGAATAAATCGCTATGGGGCAAATACGTTAACAGTGCTAAAATCGGACATGGCCGTCGACGTCATTATTCCCAAAGCTCAGGTGCGTTTGGTTCCTGCGGTGTATACGAATGTCCTTGGGGTTGAGTTGAAAAACGCCACCGTAACGCTGCATAAACCCCCGTCCGAACAAATAAAGGATGCGCTAACTAAGACCTGCCAGGCATTTGGGAGTTTGTTGAACAGAAATTCTGATATTTTTGTAAAACATCTATCGGGGCCGACGGAACTTATTAGAACATTGTATTCCTTTTCCAAAGCAGATATCCGCTTATTGCTATGGTTTGTTATCGTTATAAATATAAATCTTGCCATACTTAACATGTTGCCATTGCCAGTGTTGGATGGTGGGTGTGTGGTGGTATCCATCATAGAGGGTGCTACGGGGAAGAAATATGTGACTAAAATTTTTGGCATATTGCAGAGTATATTTCTGTTCATTTTGTTCGGATTACTCATATATGTCAGTTTTTTTGATGTTAAACGCTGGGTTGCCGATAACAAATTAGAAGACGAGTATTCCCGGCAGGCGAGGTTGAGGATGTGAGTTGAGAAGGCGGTCTCGCAGCGTGTTTGTTGGTCAAGTTGGCATTGGGGGCTTCCATCCGGTGAGCATACAATCGATGGTGAACGTTCCCATCGAAGATGTTAATGGCAATGTGCGCCAGGTTTTGGAGCTGTACTCTGTTGGTTGCGAAATCGTGCGTTTGGCGATCCCGAAGCCGACGGATGTCATTTTCTTTGAAAAAATAAAAAGCAAATTGCGCTCGCAAAACGTAAACATTCCGCTGGTTGCCGATGTGCATTTTTCACCTAGGATTGCCTACGATTGTTTGGGTGTTGCCGATAAAATTCGCATAAACGCCGGTAATTTTGCCGAAAAGTTTGGCAAATCCTCCGATGACATGCGAAGTTTGGCACTGGATAAATTTTCCAAATTTTTTGAGAAAGCCAAGTTGGCCAACATTCCCGCAAGAATCGGAGTAAACGGAGGTTCGCTTTCCGAACGTATGCTAAAAAAATACGGAAACACAGCGCGTGGCATGTGGGAGAGTGCCTACGAATGCGTAGTGGCAGCAAGTCGTGTAAATTTTCACGATTTGGTTCTTTCATTCAAGGCGAGCAATGTTGGATTAATGGTTGAAGCTTACCGTTTGGCGTGCGAAGAAATGGACAGACTTGGCCTAGATTATCCACTGCACCTTGGTGTTACGGAGGCGGGGAACGGTCAGTATGCCCGCATTAAGTCTGCTATTGGAATCGGCAGCCTGCTTCTCGACGGAATTGGTGACACCATTCGAGTGTCTCTGAGCGAGGATCCAATGGAAGAAATTCAGGCTGCCCGTGATATTTTGCAAGCAACTGGTGTACGCAGATTCGCAGTGGAATTTGTGGCATGTCCTTCCTGTGGGCGTACAAGCTATGACATGCAACGCGTTCTCGAGGTAGTAAAGGAAAAGATTGGAAAGTTGGAGTGTGCTCGTACCATGAAAATTGCCATCATGGGATGCGTAGTCAATGGCTTGGGAGAGGCTCGCGACGCGGATTATGCGATCGTAGGACTACCCAGTGGCAGGGTAAATGTTTACAAAAATAATGCTTGTTTAGCTAAAGATGTTGAGCCAGAAGAGGCGGTCCCACTCTTGGAGTGGGCTATCCGTGAAAATTCCTAAACCAAATCCATTGGATCCACGTCAATAATTATTTCCACGGCTTTTGGATGTTTGAATGCGTTCACTGCTTCGCCTATTTGGGCTCCGTCTAGCGATGGTTTAGTCGAAAAAATTACAATTGTGTACCTAAATTTTTCGTTAATTTTTGCCAAAATTGATGGCGTTGGTGCTTTAATTTCAGCGGCTTGGCAGCATTGTTTTATGTGTTTTTGAAGCTCAATGGCATACATTTTTGCCATATCTTCACTAGCGCATGTTAGTACGATCCTAATCAAATGTCTGTGCGGGGGATACATGAATTCTCCGCGATTTGCTAGTTCTGACGCCGCAAAATCCTCAAATCTGTTTGCTTTAGCCAATTGAATTATGTACGATTGCGGATTTCGTGTCTGCACGATGACGTGCCCAAGTTTGTTGCCGCGGCCCGCTCGTCCAGATACTTGTACAATGAGTTGAAATGCCCGTTCCGCGGATCGAAAATCGGGAAAATTTATGGTCCCATCGATGTCCACGATTCCGACCAAAGATACGTTTGGAAAATCCAAACCCTTGGCGATCATTTGGGTACCTATGAGGATATCAATCTTGCATTGCCTAAAATCGTCAAGCACCCGTTTGAAACTGTTTTTGTTCGTCATTATATCCGAATCGATCCTCGCTACCCGTGCCGTTGGAAATTGTTTCGCTGTAACTTCTTCTAGCTTTTGGGAACCCAAACCATGCTGAACTATGTCGAAATTGCCGCAAATTGGACAGCGAGCGGGCAAAGACTCAGCGTATCCGCATAGATGGCAGAGCATGTGTCCCTTGTCCCGGTGATAGGTGAGAGATACGCTACACCGCGGGCATTGCGCAACATAGTTGCATTGCTTGCAGAGCACGATTGTAGCGTATCCTCGCCTGTTTAGGAACAAAATTACCTGTTCTTCCTTGGACAGTCTGTCTTCGATGAGCACGTGAAGTGCATTCGATATTACGTTGCGAGGGTTTTCTTCGCGCATGTCGACGATTTCAATGGTTGGAAGAACACTGCCATCAACCCTGCTTGTGAGCAAATTGAGATGATATTTTTTTGTTTGGACATTGAAAATGGATTCAAGGGAGGGTGTCGCCGAGCCGAGTATGCAGACCGCATCGCTCAATTTTGCCCGATATACGGCTACATCGCGGGCGTGGTATCGCGGCGTTTCCGATTGTTTGTAAGTTGATTCATGCTCTTCATCGACAATGATAAGTTTCACATTTTTAAGAGGAGCAAATATGGCTGAGCGCGCACCGATAACTATCCTGGCATCGCCGTTTGAAAGGGCAAACCAGGCATCTCGCCGCTCTCCCTCCGACAGGCCGCTGTGCCAAACTAGTACTTTGGGGTCAAAAGACGTGTCCGCGCTGACCATTGGAGCGAGCCCGCTGCGTATCCTACCCACCGTTTGCGGCGTTAGAGCTAGCTCGGGGACGAGCATGATTACGTCACCGCCGAGGGCAAGGGCGTGGTCAATGGCCTTGATGTAAACTTCCGTTTTGCCGGAGCCGGTCACGCCGTGGAGGAGGTGAGTTTTAAATTTGCCGCTGTCCAGAGAAGAACAAATGCTTTTTACCGCATTAGTCTGCTCTTCGGTGAGTTCAATGTTTTGCTTCTTGGGGTCATCGTAGCCGAACTTGTCACGGTAATCAATCCTGCTTATGGGTTCAAAATTTTCCTTTACGATGCTCTTGTCTATAAGAGCTTTCAAGGCGGACGGTGAACAGTGTTTCAGGATTGCACTCCTGTTGAGGCTGGTTCCAATTAGTAATTCATATATTTCCCATTGCTTCGGCGAACGGGACTTTAGCGTACTTATTTCACTTTCGGATAATACCTGAGCGAGGGAAATTTTTGTGCTAATTTTTGGGTTTGTAAGCTTCCTGATAGCTGTTGGAATGACAGCTTCCGCCACGCTTTTTATGCTGGCGACGTAATAGTGTGAGATCCAGCTGATCAATTCGAGTATGTCCCATGCAAAGAGGGACTGATCATAGAGAATCTTGGAAATTTCCTTTATTTCAAAAAATGTGTTTGTAGGGCTTTCAACAAATTTACCTATGAGCCCATACTGCGACTTTTTACCAAATGGAACCTCCACGAGCATGCCTTCCTTCACGCAATTTTGCAAATGCTGGGGAATTGCGTAGAGTAGAGGCTTATTTGCCCATGTTAGAGTAAATACTTCGGCACATTTCATCGGCCCTATCACAATATCGCTGAGACCAATGTATTCAAGAATCCAAATACGGTGATTGTTAGAAGCGCGGCCATGGGTACCGTGACAATCCAGGTGAGAAAAATTTTGGCGAGCAGGACAAAGTTTAGCCCCTTAAGGCCACGCTCTAAACCAACCCCAATTACGGCGCCGGTCGCGGCATGGGTGGAACTGACTGGGATGCCGAGCATGGATGATAGTATCACGGTAGTCGCAATTGAAAAATCCACGCTGAATCCGCGGGAGCTAGTCAAGAGGGTAATTTTATGCCCCAGAGTATATATCACCTTGTGGCCGAGCATGAGTACGCCTGCGGACATACCCAATCCGCCGATGGCCAATATCCAAACTGGGGCCGCAGAATTAAAGGATTCCGGTATTCCATTGTTTTTCATCACAAAGTATATGGCAAGGACGGGAGTTATGCTGTTGGCCACATCATTGGAACCGATCGCAAAGCCAACTAAACATGATAACCCGGCCTGAAATCGGCGAAAAATTCTTTCCGCACCCTGCTCCGTTTCTTCGGAAAGTTTTGAAATTTGCCTAGCAATGATATGTAAAATGTAATACATTGCCGGCAGGACAAGAAAGGCGAAATAAAATTTCAAATACTTTACTTTTGCCAGATGCTTTTGCAGGACCGTTCCCCGTTCTATGGCTACGGCCACTATGGTCAACGCTATGCATCCGAGTGCCGGTACCCAGCGGCACGTTCGCTTCAATATTTGATCAGTTCCCCTATTAAAAATTACCGCCCTCACCAGCTTGATTATGGTCAATGCAAATGCTGCAGTTATGAAAGGTGTACATATCCAGGATATAGTTAAAATGGCTACAAACTTCCAATTTATCGAATGCACGCCTCCTAGGACAAGCGCAATTCCCATTATGCTGCCGACGATGGAATGTGTCGAGCTGACTGGCAGTCCCGTATGGGTGGACAGCAAAACGAAACATCCCGCTGCGATCAGACAGGATATCATGCCAACTATATAGCTCTGTGCATCATTAAAGGTTCCAATGTGTATGACTCTGTCGATCAGCGTGCTGGAAACGTTGCCGCCAAGCAGAACGGCCCCTGCTAAGTTGAGAATAGCTGCAATTAGGAGGGCATGCCTTAACTTAATGGCTTTTGATCCGACAGCGGCAGCAAAGGCGTTGGCGACATCGTTTGCGCCGTTATTAAACGCCATGAACAGAGCACCCATCGTCGCTAATATTAAAATAAATATCATTGTGCCAACTTAACCAATCCTACATTTTTTTTTAAATTCTCCAGAAAATATAATAAGCTTTGCCACATAGCCAATATTGCACTAGTCAGCACATTATATTTCACGCCCATCGTCAAGTTTTTTTTACGGCTTAGAAAACATTCCGAACTGTGCAGCTAATGCCTGCATATTTTTCTTTCCCTTTTCTCCTTTGAATGACTTCATCATTTTTTGCATCTGAGTAAATTGCTTTAGCAGGGCATTTACATCTTTCATTTCGACGCCGGCGCCCTTTGCGATGCGCATGCGTCGATGTTGATCGATAATGCCGGGTTTTCTTCGTTCTTGAATAGTCATTGATTGTATGATTGCCTTAACTTGCTTGATTTGGTCGCTGTCACGGTCCGACATGCTTCCAGATAGGGTGTTGGGGAGCATTTTCATTAGGGCAGACATTGGTCCGAGTTTTTGCACTTGCTCTATGTTCTGAAGAAAATCTTCGAAATCGAACTGCGCTTTTTTTATTTTCTCCGACATTGATCGGCGCTGCTTTTCATCCACCTGTTGCTGGGCTTTCTCAACGAGGGAAACCACGTCTCCCATGCCGAGGATTCGCTGGGCCATGCGCTTCGGTCGAAATAATTCAAGGTCCGCCATCCTCTCGCCGGTGCCGATCAATCTTATGGGAACACCGGTTACTCCCTTCATCGATAGTGCTGCTCCGCCGCGAGCATCACCGTCAAGTTTTGTTAAGATTATGCCCGTTAAATTCAGAGCATCGTTGAAAACTTTGGCAACATTTGCAGCTTCCTGGCCAATGGCGCCGTCAACGACGAGCAAGCTTTCATCGGGACATGTGGTTTTTTTAAGAACCTTTATCTCATCTATCAGCGCATCATCGATTTGCAGCCTCCCCGCCGTGTCGAAAATCACCGCATCGTTGCCGCTATTGGAAGCAGCTTCCAGAGCATGTTTAGCAATGCGTGAAACATCCTTATCGTCCCTTTCGCAGAAAAATTGCAGGCTATTTTCTTGGGCAAGGATTTCCAACTGATCCATGGCCGCTGGCCGCCGAACGTCGCATGCTACGAGCAGAGGCGAATACCCCTGATTTTTTAAAAACAAAGCGAGCTTGGCCGCCGTTGTCGTCTTTCCCGCACCGTGCAACCCGGCCAAAAGTATTTTTACGGGTTTCTTTGTTGTAAAATTTTCATTATCCTCCGATCCAAGCAATGCGGTGATTTCATCGTGGATGATCTTAACTATCTGCTGCTCGGGGGCAACTTTTGCCAGCACCTTTTGTCCGAGAGACTTGGTTTTAACGTTTGCAATAAACGATTCGACAACCTCTACGTTGACGTCCCCATCTATGAGGGCGGATCTTAGGATGCGCAGCTCTTCGGAGATATTTTTTTCCGTTATCTTTCCCAGTCCCCGCAGATTTTTGAATGTGCTGGCAATTTTTTCAGCTATTGATTCGAACATAATTTATGCTCCTAGTTAGTAAGTATTACGACGGCCTGGGCAAGTGTTTTGGTGTGAGAAAGGGACACTTTGGCAAATTTGAAGCCGCGCCGTTTCATGAGATTGTTTGCCTTAGCGGATAGGACTATTTCCGGTGCCCCCGATGGATGGTTTTGCACGGAAACATCATTCCATTTCAGCGCACTTCCCATGCCAATGCCCATGCCGAGTGCCTTTGAAAAGGCTTCCTTGGCCGCGAATCGAGCAGCCAGGGAGCGGTAGTTGATGGATAAACCAAGGCAATAAACCAGTTCATTTTCTGTAAATATTTTCGACAAAAACGCACCTCCGAATCTTTTAACAGCCGCATGCAATCTTTCCACATCCACGATATCCGTTCCGATAGCCGCATTGGTGTGAGTGTTTGCCATTTTGCCAAACCTAATTGCATGGCGCTTATGAGCAAGTTAATATTTGTCCATTGGGGTTGTTTCGTTGAATTTACCGGAAGGCAGAATTGCCTTTTGCAAGAATGAAAGGGAACGTAAAAAATATGTATCGACAAAGGTGAAAATTTTGCTAACATAAAGTTTCAGCTTTAACATAAAAGTAGAAGAATATGAGTGGAAGGACATATCCGACGGCAAGGGGAAGTGGTCAAATTCCTGTTGGTTCATCCCCAGTGGGGAAAGTTTCGACTGGTTTGAATATTGTGCAAAACCGAGGAGCACGTTCTTCACACGTAGAAACCGATGTACAAGGAAAAGTGCCCCCTGAAGACCGTAGTCCATCTTCAGCGACAGGCAGGGTGAGAGTGTACACAAGGGTTGCCGATGATCAAAGTTCCACTGATGATCAAGTTCGCGTTCCTCTAGAAATTAAGCTGGAAATTATAGCTATCATTGCGTCGGCGTTAGCAATGATAGTTATGGTGGGGCTCGGCATAGCTCCATTTGCTGCGATAATTGCTGCGGTTATATTTACGGTTTCTGTCGTACTTTTGATCCACCATGTGAAGGAAGCTTTTGCTGAAACCGGGAAAGCTTTTGCTGAATTTAAACAGGTGCAAACTAAGCTGGATAATCTTAGCAAGCAGGCTGATAAGCAACAAGGAGTGCTTGGAGAGGCACAGAGAATAGTAGGGGAGCAGCAAAATTACCTGGAAACAGCTATGGATGAGGTAGAAAGGTTGCGCGGACAAGTTTCAAATCTAAACGCCCAGGTGGAGGATCAGCGTGCTGTTTTGGGTGGTATAAAAGACCAGGCAGAGGGTATTGCGGGGGCGTTGGAAGCGTACGCCAATGCAGCCGAAGAATTGACTCGGGGGGCATTTGCACAGATTAGTGAAAACATGAATCAAGCCCTCCGACAACTTGGAGGTGCAGAAAGTGAAATTGGAGCGCAAATTGAAGGAATGCGAAGGCGTGTTAATGCAGAATTTACAGGAATAAGAGACCTTGTTGCGCAGCAAAGGGAAGCTTTAAGCGCTGGATTAGGGAAATGTAGGAGAGAAGACCCCAATAGTGTGCGATGTTTGTTGAGGGTTATAGAACAAACACTAGCAATTAACGCTGATATCAACACTAAATTACAAAATTTACAAGCTATGGTTAGTGGGGAGTTGAGTGAACTTCAAGGGATCATCGTTGGACAGCTCAATCGTGTGAAAGAGCAAATGGAAGAAGCGCAGAGAAAAGTGACAGAAAAACAATCGGAAGTTGAAAGTTTGAGAACTCAAAGAAGGAAGATACTTTCCGATATTGATAAGCTAAGGAAAAGTAGTGCGATTGCTTCTGCAAAAACCGAAGAAACAGCCGGCAAAATTAGAGAATTAGAAGCCGCATTGGAAAGAATTGACGGTGCTCTGGCCAGTGCGGAAGGGGGTCGTGCAACCGCGGCCGCAGCTTTGGAAGAAGCGATAAATGGCGGCAATGAATTGGTCGATAACATTGGAGAAATACATAAAATTAATGGACAAATAGAAAATACACTAAGAACCGCAGTAGTTGGTCCGGGAATTGGAAGGAGACTTGCTGGTATTGCAGGAGGAGTACTCGGCGCACTCGTGGGAAGGGCTGTTGACATGCCTGTTGCCGGTGCGGTTGCGGGAGCAAGTCTTGGTGAAGACGTGTTTTATAGAGGTGGAAACCTACTTTATAACGGACTTAGAGGCCTTGGTAGGCTACTATTCAGAAGAACCTGATAAAAGATTTTATTTTTTGCCAAAAAAGCGTTGAATTTCAGCTTCGGCAGCTTCTTTGGAATCCGAAGCATGGGCAATGTTCAGCATCTTGTCAGTGCCAAAGTCCCCCCGTATGGTTCCCGGTAGGGCCTGTTGGGAGTCCGTTGGTCCGAGAAGGGTCCTTATCCGGGAAACTGCGTTATTTCCTTCGATAATCATGGCAATCACCGGCCGTGATCCCATGAAATCCTCAATTTCCGGGAAAAACGGAAAGTGAACGAGGTGAGCATAGTGCTCGCTGAGCATTTTTTTATCCAGATGCATCACCTTGCAATCCACGATGTTTAAACCTGCCCGCTCCAGGCGGGTGACAACTTTCCCCATCACACGCTTTTCCATGCAATCTGGCTTGAGTATAACCAAAGATTTTTCCATAAACCTCTCCTATATTATGATGTGAAGATTCATTTGGAAGAAACGCCACTGCCGATCTGGTAAAACAAATGAGTCGAATTCCATCTCCACAAAATTAACCTCACAAATGGCACTGTGTGGTAAAGATTTGATAAATGTCCATAAAAATCAACCGTTGAAACGAAAAATGGCGATATCGCCGTCAACAAATTCGTAGTCTTTCCCTTCCAAGCGGGCTTTTCCTGCCTCGCGCGCACCATGCCATCCGGAATACTTGACCATATCGCCATAGCTCACCACCTCGGCTTTGATGAATCCTTTTTCGAAATCTCCATGAATTATGCCGGCACATTGGGGCGCTTTCATGCCTTTCCTGAATGTCCAGGCGCGAGTTTCCTGTTCACCAGTAGTAAAGTAGGAAGATAGCCCGAGTAGGGCATATGTATTTTTTATCAGCTGCGAAACTCCACTATCCTGTGCACCAAGGTCCCGTAAAAATTCAGCGGCTTCCTCCGGGTCAAGTTCAAGCATGTCCGCTTCAATTTGAGCACAAATTGCGCAAATACCGGCACCATGGTGCAAAGGAACGTAGTCCGCAACTGTGGAAACATATTTATTGGCGGAGGGATTGTAAATGTCGCCTTCTCCCACATTGCAAGCATACAGCACAGGCTTTGAACTCAAAAGATTGAAGAGCTTGATTTTGGCGCATTGCTCCTTGCCGATCTGCAGAGTGTTCGCCGGATTTCCTTCGGCTAAGTGTGCGTGCAGAAGTTCGAGTAGTGCCACATTTTCCTTAGCCTCCTTGTCACCTCCTTTAGCCTTGCGCAAGTTTTTGTCCAACTGCGATTCTACGGATTCCAAATCGGATAAAATGAGCTCTATGTTGATTGTTTCTATGTCGCGAATTGGGTCAATGGAGCCGGAACTATGGACAATATCGCCATTTTCAAAGCAGCGAACTACGTGAATTATTGCATCAACTTCGCGGATATTTGCCAAAAACTTGTTGCCCAGTCCCTCGCCCTTACTTGCCCCGGCAACGAGTCCAGCTATGTCGACGATTTCAATGGCGGCGGGGACTATTTTTGCGCTGTACGACAGCGCTGCTAATTTTGCCAAACGCCCATCGGGCACCTCAACCATCCCAACATTTGGTTCTATGGTGCAAAAGGGGTAATTTTGCGCATCCGCTTTATGGGAACGCGTCAGAGCGTTGAAAAGTGTACTTTTCCCAACGTTTGGAAGTCCGACTATGCCTGCTTGCAACATGCATCAATTCTCCGATTAAAATCCTCCCATTGCAAAGTTTCCGTTGCCGCCGCCATTACCACCTCGTTTTGCGCAAATTTCCCTTACCATGGTGTTGGCATTATACCCGCGTGCAGCAGCTTTAGCCGAGCACATTACTATTACGGTTGATTTCTCATCCCCTCCGCATGTTAACACCAAGACGTATTCCGTAAATTTCTTGGCGAGGGAGCTAGCAATTGAACGAACTTCCTCCGGAGAAAATCCATCAATGAGCTCGTTTATCTCGCAGATGTCGTCCCCGATGACCCTTGCTTTAGCGGCCAAAGTTACTACGGTGTCCGATAAAATCGAGTCCCTTCCCGCCTTTATTGCCGCTTCCAGTCTATTGGTTTTTTCCAAAAGAGCGGAGACGCGCGGGACAACGTCGTCGCCTTTGCAGGAGAAAATTTCGGCCAAATTTGATAAACTTGTGAACTGCGAATTTGCGAGTTTGAACGCTTCTTCACCCGTAACGGCCTCTATGCGGCGAATTCCTGAGGATATGGAGCTTTCGCTGAGAATTTTAAAAAAGCAAATCTCGGAAGTATTGTTTACATGACATCCGCCGCACAGCTCGGTGGAGTAGTCTCCCGTTTTAACCACACGCACGATATCGCCATATTTTTCGTCGAAGTTTGCAATGCAATCCACTGGTTTTTCATCAAACTTCGTTTCGAAGGTCGACACAGCCGAGCATTCCAGGATTTTATCCTGCACCAATTTTTCCACTTCGCCTATGGTTTTTTGAGAAATAGCTTCGAAATGGTTAAAATCGAACCTTAGTCGCTTCCAATCTACGCATGAACCGGCTTGCCTTACGTGCGTTCCCAATATACTACGCAGTGCCCAGTGCAGGATATGCGTTGCCGTGTGGTTTCTCGCCGATGCCAATCTTTTCCGCAAATCTATGCTGCCGTAGGCCATGTTCCCGCGGAAGTCTTCCGAAACAGCCCCATCGACCCTGTGCAAAATTTGCCCCTTTTTATCCCTGAACACAGCCGTCACTTTGAAATTTTGGCCGTTTACCTGAATTGTCCCCGTGTCACAAACTTGTCCACCGCACTCTGCATAAAATGGCGTTTTGTCCAAAATTAGACAATTGCCATCGCTGATTACATCCAAAATTTTGCAGGGAACGTTCTGCGTATTTCTAAGATCGTATCCGATGAATGCGCTCTGTTTTGTCAGATCAGAACTTAAACAAATTTCAGATTTTTTCTGAGCGGAACGGGCACGTTCCCGCTGTTTTTCCATTTCCACCTCAAACACTGCCGTATCAACCTTACATCCGTTGTTGCCGGCGATGAGCTGGGTAAGATCAAGGGGAAACCCGTAGGTGTCGTAGAGTAAAAACGCGTCGGATCCGCTGATTATCCCCCTTTTCGCCTCGGAGATCAGGCCATTTAAAATACCCATGCCCCGATGTAGGGTCCTGTGGAAAGCAATTTCCTCATTGTATATCACCTTATGGACAATTTCACCGTTTTCGCTAAGCTCGCTGAAAATTTTGCCCATTTTTTTTGTAACGACGCTCGATAATTCGGCGAAAGAACCCGCTTCCAGTCCGAGGTTATTGCAAAAAGCAACAGCCCTTCGCAGAATTCTGCGCAAAACATAACCTCTTCCCTCGTTTGAGGGAAATATCCCGTCGGCTATCGCAAATGTCAACGTGCGGATATGGTCTGCTATTACCCTGAAAGCAAAATCCATCGATTCCCTTTCGCTCATTTTTTCCCGTGACGGGGGTATGGAGCCGCGATATTTTTGGCCACACATACCTTCGATGACCTGGAAAATATCAGTGAATAGGTCGCTGTCGTAGTTGGATGGTAATTCTGAAAAGTCCGTGAAATTTTTAGTTTTGGTCCCTATTCCCACCACCCGTTCGAGGCCCATACCAGTATCCACGTTGAACTGTGGCAGAGGCTCGAACGTTCCATCGCTTAGGGCGTTAAACTGCATGAATACGAGGTTCCACAGCTCCATGCAGCGCCCATCGCCGCTGTTCACTAGCCTACCTTCCGTGTCTCCCTTTGGGGTAAGATCCATGTGTATTTCGGAGCATGGTCCGCAGGGGCCCGTGTTTCCCATCATCCAAAAATTATCTTTTTTGCTCCCATACTTTATGTGAACATCCGGGTTCAAGCCTTCTTTGGTAAAAATATTTTTCCAAATTTCGTAGGAGGCCGAATCAAACTCCGCCGGATCGCTTTCTTCCGGACGGTAAACCGTTGCATATAATCTGTTTTTGGGCAGTTTCCAGATGTAAACTAGCAGTTCCCAGGCCCATTCTATGCTTTCTTTTTTGAAAAAATCTCCAAAGGACCAATTGCCCAGCATCTCAAAGAAGGTGTGGTGATAAGCATCAAACCCGACATCATCCAGATCGTTGTGTTTCCCTCCAGCACGTATGCACTTTTGCGTATCGACCACGCGCTTTGCGGTGGGGGTGCGTTCGCCGAGGAGGTAAGGAATAAACTGGTTCATCCCGGCGTTGGTGAAGAGTAGATTCGGTGAGTCCGGCCGCAGAGAAGAAGATTTGGCCAGAGCGTGTCCTTTGGATTTAAAAAAATCAAGAAAAGACTGCCGCACAAAACTCGAATCCATGGCCGAGTAAGATAAAAAATTCTCTAAAATGCAAGCGAAATCATGGACGTGAATTACCTGGCGATACCTTCGGTTGCATCGATGAAACCAAAAGCTCCGAGCTAAAACTTTAACTCTTCATTTTTATGAGAGGTTTCCCTTGCCAAGCTCTTTGGACATTTTGCAACGCTGTCTCTTTTTCCTCCAGGGAATGAGACAGCGTTAAATCCAAACAATAGGTCGCTTCCTCACAACACTTAGAAGCTCGTGCGCAGAATTTTTCCATTTGAACTGCTGATACTACCTCATCAATTTTTGATGCTTCCTCATCGGAAGATGTTCGGTTTGCTATTTTAGCAATTGCACTTTCCATCTCCCTTGAAAGCTTGTAAAGTTGAGCGGCGAGTTTCCTTGTAAAATCTTATATCTTTGTGAACCTTCCATGGCTATCCATAGGGAAACAATCAATTTTGAGCAAAAAAACCAAAAACCAATGCAACTTGCCAAATTAACTTTTTCACTTTTTTACAGTTTCTGTGAACGTTGGCAATTCACCTCTTTCGCTTCTATGGTTTTTTCGTGAAATGTAGGTCATCGATAGCAACAGCGCGGTGATGAAAAAGGTGACAATTCCATAGATCGTCCACTTTGTAAGAACCTTCGTTGTTTCCCCTCCGAATGCCGATTCGGCTGCTCCCCCTCCGAGAGCGGATCCTAAGCCGGCGTTGCTACTTGGCCGCTGCATCAAAATTACCAATATGATGAAAGCGCTCGTGCAGACCAAAACGGATGTCAGAAAAAAAGTCAGAAAAGCGTACATGGCCACACCTTGGTGACGCAATCTCCAAAAGCAAGAAAATTCAAAATTTTTCAAAATTTCATTTCTTTGGAAATTTTCTACATCGCCTCCCAATCTCAAATTTTAGAGTTAGGACTCATAAATTAAGGGAAAATGCAAGCAGAGGATGCGAAGAAAAGGAGAAAAAGAAAGTGCAAGAGAGCCTTTCATAGGAAGCAAAAATGCGGAAACCAATCCTTTACCGGCAGACTTCATACCGTTGTTTATAAAGAGTTATGCTATGAAAAGCTGGATTTTTAGACTTTCTTTGGAGGGAATGCAAAGAGTTATGTCTCGCCGCTTTAATTTTTTTTCAAACTCAGTTTGTATCGTAGCCCTATCTTCAAATTTAGGCAAGTTGTCAAGTAGCGGCCTGTCCCTTGATATGGTGAAAACTTCCTACATTCAACGGAAATTTTGATTAGTCACCGCAAACGAAGTTCTAATTTCCAGCCGAAGTTGTTTTTTACGCAACATGTTCCGTTGACGCAGTCTTGGCAGGGGAGCTGCTCATCATCTGGTAGCTATTACACCGAACTCTCTTTTGCACGACATTACTCCAGAGGAAATTTTTTTTGTAGGCTAGCCATCGTCCTATGTGCTTTAAGATGGGTGAAACCTAATATCAAAATCTCCTTCTTGTTTTGCTAGTGCTTTAAAAATTTTTTCGAAATAACCTCGCATACACTAGTGCACAGAATGAATGTGGAGCAGTTTAGCACATCTTTTCACGGAATTCGTCCTCTATTACATAAATAATATCCTCAGCACTCGCCTATAATCCATCCTTGGCTCGGGGAAAAATACGTCCTATTATTTCTTTGCTTGTGATACTCATGTGGTCCAAGTCATTTTCTTTATTCGGCTTTTTTTACGCACCCTAAACCAAGTTGGCGAATTTTCAGTGTTTACATTTTGATGTCGCCCACATTAAAAAATTTTTTATGTCCATGGAGTGAAGAATTATCTCGAACTTTTAAGCAAGATTCTTTCCAGCGGGGAAGAGCGACCCGATCGCACTAGAGTCGGGACAATTGGGTTATTTGGGGCACAATTGCGCTTCGATATCAGCGAAAATTTTCCCTTGCTCACAACAAAGAAAGTACACCTAAAATCGATAATATATGAGCTTTTATGGTTCCTGAAAGGGTCAACAAACGTAAAATATTTGCAAGAAAACGGAGTAAAAATTTGGAATGAATGGGCTGACGAAAATGGTGAATTGGGGCCCGTTTATGGCTCGCAGTGGAGGCGGTGGCGTACTCCGGAGGGTGCCTTTGTTGACCAAATCACGAGGGTTATCGATGGCATAAAAAATGATCCATATGGGCGCCGACACATCGTTGCCGCCTGGAATCCCGGTGAAATCGACAAGATGGCCCTTCCTCCCTGCCACGCATTTTTTCAATTTTACGTATCGACGGATGGCGGGCTGAGCTGCCAGCTGTATCAACGTAGTGCGGATATGTTTCTCGGCGTACCGTTTAATATCGCTTCCTATTCCCTTTTGACGATGATGGTTGCACAAGTTTGCAATCTCAAAGCAAAGGAATTTGTTCACACTTTTGGAGATTTGCATATCTACAAAAATCATATCGAACAGGTTAGGGCGCAATTATCTCGCAAACCGCGGACACTGCCGACATTACTGATCAATAAGGATGTAAAAGATATGGACTCATTCTGCTACGAAGATTTTGAACTTGTTGATTATGATCCCTATCCAACAATCAAAGCGCCCATTGCCGTATGAAATTGACAATGGAATTGATTGACAGCATACTGAAGATGTGCCGCTTTCGGGCAATTGCTGCGGTTGCCGAAAACGGAACCATCGGCCTTGATAATAAAATTCCCTGGCACATCCCGGAGGAATTAAAATTTTTTCGAAACATGACAGAAAACTCAACGGTGTTGTTTGGCCGCAAGACATTCGAATCGATAGGGAAAGTTTTGCCAAAGAGGAAAAACATTGTGCTTTCCCACTCAACTATGATAATTCCTGGTGGAATTGTTGTTCATTCAGTGGCGGAATTGATAAATTTGGAGGAAGATATTTGGGTTTGTGGAGGTAGCAGTATTTACCAATTGTTGCTTCCACTTTGCTGTGAATTATACATAAGTACCATCAGGGGAAATTATCCCGGAGATGCCACATTTCCTGAGTATGAATCAATGTTCGAAATGGAGAGCGTATTGCTCAACACTGAACAATTTTATGTAACAAAGTTCGTTAACAGAAATTGCCATGCGAACACTTAGAAAATTTCGATATTTTTATAGAAAATTCATTCGCCGTCTGTTAAGCAAGGCGGAAAAATTCGAAGCGTTTTGTGCGGATATTGTTTACGATCGCGTGAAAAATTCCTGGGCAGGAACCATAACGTTCCCGCTGCTCGCTCTCTCAAAGTTGTTCGAAAAAATTGTTCGTTTTCGCTACTGGCTCTATAAAAAGAACATTTTTTTGTCCCAACCGCTGGGTTGCCCGGTAATTGTTATAGGAAACTTAACGGTTGGAGGGACTGGTAAAACCCCCGTCGTCGAAAAATTTGCCCGTGAACTTTCCGAACGGGGAAGGAAGGTCGCAATCCTAAGTAGGGGATACGGAAGCAAAAAGGAGCCAAAACTAAAAGTGTTTTTGCGGTGGATAACTCATGGAAAGGAACTTCCTCCACGCGTGGTGAGTAATGGAGAAAAACCCTTGCTCGGTTCGGAACTCGCCGGTGATGAGCCCTACATGTTGGCGAAAAATTTGCCGGGTGTGGTCGTAATTGTGGATAAGGATCGGGTAAAGGCCGGTAGATACGCCATAAAAAAATATGGAGTGAACATACTAATTTTAGACGATGGGTTCCAATATCTCCCCCTTCGAGGGCACATGAACCTGCTTCTCATCGACCAAACAAACCCATTTGGCAATGGCAAACTTCTACCCCGTGGAATTCTGCGTGAGCCAGTCGACCATTTGAAGCGAGCTTCCTACATTTTGCTGACAAAAGCCGATCTCAATCGGGGTAATTTTGTGGAGGATGTCATACATAATTTCTTGCCTGGTAAAGAATTAATCAAATGCTGCCACAAGCCAAAATTTCTCTGTTCCCTGGCCAATGAAAATGACACCTTGTCCATAGACTCACTTACAGCTAAGTCGGTCTGCATATTTAGCGGGATTGCGATGCCGGACAGTTTCGAACGGTTCTGGGAAACGCAGGGTATCAATATCGTTTACAAGAAGCGCTTCATCGACCATCATAGGTTTACGGAACAGGAACTTAACTGTTTGTACGATGTTGCTCTTCAACGGGGAGCAAATTTTGCCGTTACAACGGAAAAAGATGCCGTGCGCATGCCAAGGAACTATTCCTACAAATTGCCAAC
>JAIRON010000009.1 GCA_031257495.1 Puniceicoccales bacterium | reverse complement strand
ATCTTATCATTTTGCTCCGCTCATCCAGCCTTTGTTGCGAGTTTGGCCATACTCGCACTAGTGGCTTCAAATCGTGAGATTAGAGGTTTTGTTAAGACTCTTTTAAAATTATTCCTTATGGATTTGTCTTTGGCTGCTTTTTCGCTACTTTTTATTGTTATCAAAATTATATTCGGGACAGTTAAAGGAATATTGACTAGTGATAGTATCAAGGCACTTTTGAAATCATTTCTGGCTGCTCGTTCGCTACCTTTTACTGTTGTCAAGGCTATGCGCAATGCAGTTGGAGCCGAAGATTGGTCAATTTCTAAAATTAAAAATTTTGCTGAAACATTTCGGAATTTGTGCAAAGGAATTTGTTCGCTTGCTACTCTTCCACTTGTTGCCCTTTGGGATTTTTTAGTCTGGATGAAAAATTTCATATGGAATTACAAAGGTTTGATTGCAAGTTTTATTATGGGCATGGGGCTCGTGCTTTAAAAAAATAAAAGAAGGTTCCCTGAGAGCCGTAGCGGTTGTCCACAGAAATCATACTATAAAGCAACTGTTGGTTTGGTTAAATATTTTTCTGTGGTAAAGCTTTTAATTGAACATGTGAAAATTTTTCATTAGAGGCGGATAATGGAAGTATTTTCCATAACATTTAAAATTTTCGTGATTGTTGCTTGCTCAAGTACATTCGCTCATATCAGCAATGCCGATGATGGGAAAGTTAAAATTCTGCAAGCAAGCGATATTGGCACCATAAAACGGAACATTAATCGCGCAGATAGAAACACACTTGTTGTATTTGATTGCGACGATGTTTTAACGACCGTTAAAGATGCGGTCTTAAAAAGCCAAATCGTCGTTTTGTAAAGGAATGGGCTGGCGAAAGCAGTAGAATTTAAGCTTTCTAGATTTAGCGTGCAAAATAGTAACACTGAGCGAAAATTGTGTGGTAAACCCGGAAATGCCGAAGCTTGTGCGTAACTTGCAAAAAAGTAACACCAAAGCTCTCGTGTTGACTGGGTTTTCAACGAAACCATTTAGGTTTGGCGATATCAGTAACCCAAGGCATTGGCGCAGCAAAATACTAAACAATTTGGGCTATCTCACTTTGAATATTTTTGGCCCAAAGTGACAGAGAAACACTTTAACGGTTTTGGCAACCCCTACGATCCAAGCTTCGGTGAAGGAATTGTTTGCACCGGAAGCATATCAAAATCCGAAAGCTTGGAAGCTTTCTTGGATTACGTACAATTTCGGCCAACTAGGATAATTTTCATCGACGATAACAAAGATAATTTAGCTGATGTCTCCCACTGGGCAAAGTCGAAAAATATCGATTTCGTTGGAATACATTACAGGGAGGCGGATAGGGTTTCTTCGAAATTTCCTTTTTCCAAGGAACGAGCGCGGCTCCAATTGGACACCGTTGTGGAAAAGGATCGCTGACTGAGCGATAGTGAAGCGGAAAAATTATTAAAAGTAAAGCACTTAAAGAAGTAGCATATCTCTGTTATGGCAAAATTTGCTAGGTTTCTTCAGCATGTGTTTTTCGGAACGGGAAAAGAGTTTTAACGTCTTTCCAGTGTCTCACGCAGAAAACTTTCCCGTTAAAATGTTCCTTTATCATTTTCTTTAATATTTTTCTGTGAAATTTATGGATGAAAATATACTTTAGTTGGCAAATTGTGAATTCTTCCCGGGCATTTTGAAGTCTCCCGGGATAGGTGGTGTTATGGCGATTTTTTCTAAAAAAACGCTTGTAAAAATTGAAAACACATCGCCAAAAGGGCGGATTTAACCAAATCAATGTACTTGCCCTGGACAGTCTCTGAGGCAACAGCGTTTCGAAATTTCCTTCCATGATCCAAGAATCATGGCTAATTATTTCGTCGTGTAACTTTTTGAACTCTTTTTCTGGCCTTTTAGCCCAAAAAGTTCCCGGCAGAAAGCATAATTGATCGAGGTGATACACAGGAATTTTCAGGACAGCACCGAATTTAACGGCAAGTGTTGACTTTCCAGAGGCCATTGGTCCTATGATGGCTATGCGTTTACCAACGTTTATGGGAAGTAATATCTCTCCGCGCATCATTTTGTATTTTTGCTTAACGGAGGTTAAGCGGAAATGCAATTTCATTCAATTAAATTCCAAACTTAACCGGGAATAATGACAGCTCCATTGGGGTTGCGTCTATTTGAAAACTTCATCTATCCCATGACCACCCAATAATCTTCGATGAAAAATTTAAAATACTAGCATCGGTCATTCACCCGCGGATCGACAAATTTGAATGCCAATAGATCCTGCTGCCTGAAGAAATATGGCGGTCAAGCGTTTGGTAATTCCACGGTAACTCCCAGTCTTTCAAATAGGCTTTTATCTGCTCCAGCTCTGACATTGTCCACCGTTAGCAACTTTTCGCTGGAAAACAGAGCATTTGCTCCGGCAAACATGCACAAAGCCTGGATGCCATCGGAAAAAGTATTACGTCCAGCGGCAATTTTCACATAGGATCGAGGCATTAGGATCCTAGCCAAAGCGATGAGGCGAACAAAATCGAAATCATCTATGGGATGGGAATCATCCACCCTAGTCCCGGGAATTTTCACAAGTTTGTTTAGTGGCACACATTTTGGTGGTGTTTTCAGATTAGCCAATAGGACAAGCATTTTTACCCGATCCTCATTCGTTTCACCCATGCCAACGATGCCACCGCAACACACATTTATTCCAGCATCCTGTACGGTTTCTATGGTTTTTATGCGATCATCAATGATTCGCGTTGACACTATTTTTTCGTAAAAATCCGGAGATGTGTCCACATTGTGGTTGTAATAATCCAGGCCAGATTTTTTCAATTGCGCAGCCTGCTCACCGTTGATCATTCCCAGCGTTGCACACGTTTCCAAACCCAATGCCTTGACTTCTTTCACCATGTTGCAAATAGCATTAAATTCCTCCTTGGAAGTGGGCGTCCGCCCCGAAGCACTCATGCAAAACCTGCTCGCCCCCCTTCCCCTAGCTTCCCTGGCAGCGGAAACTACAGTTTCCAGATTTAACATGGGATGCTTTGGCATCTTCGTTCCATTTCTAATTGATTGGGCACAATAGGCACAATCCTCACTGCAACCACCGGTCTTCACGCTTAAAATTTCACTAATTTGCACAGCCTGTTCATTGAAATTTTGCCGATGAATATCATGGGCTATTCTGATTAGCCTAAAAAACGGCCAAGCAAAAATCTCCATTGCCTTTTCAAAACGAATCATAGGGCACGCTCACCCAAATATCCATTAATCACGTCGTAGGTTCTTTTCAAATCTTCATTACTGACACAATAGGGAGGAAAAAGATACACGGTTTTGCCTAGTGGCCGAAGGAATAGCCCATTTTCCCAAGCTTTGTCCGTGATGAAATTTGCTTCTTCCTCCGAAGAGGCATCAAATGCTGTGACTACTCCAATGCTTCTTCTTTTGGCAACATTAAAAAAAACGTGATTTTTATGAAATGCCGAAATCTCTGAAATTCTATTTATCACTTCCGGTCGCCTCAAAATTTCCAGCGATTTGCAGGCGGCGGCGCAGGCAATGGGATTGGCTGTGTAGGAATGTCCGTGCAAAAACGCTTTCTTTTTATAATCCGACAGAAATGCATCGTAGATTTTTTCAGAAGTTACCGTCAGCGCCAACGGCAAAAAACCTCCGGTAAGTCCTTTCGACAAACAAACAAAATCCGGCACGGAATGGATGTATTCCAGCGCAAACATTTTTCCGGTGCGATGGAATCCGGTCATGACTTCATCGAAAATCACCAATATGCCGAATTCCCGCACTTTGTTCAATAGCTTCTCCAGAAATTGCGCCCGATATAATCGCATTCCGAAAGCTCCCTGCAAAAGTGGTTCGACCACAAGAGCGCAAATTCTGTCTCCAATTTCGTTCAATTTTCGATCTAACTTTTCGATAATCTCATTTTCTTTTTGCTCGATACCCGTGACGCCGTCATAATATTCCGGAACGTCAATTGTTACGGTTTTGAAAAACAGCGGAGAAAACATCGAGTGATATATGGAGTCGGCTCCGGATAAACTCATGGCCCCAAACGTATCTCCGTGATATCCACCGTTCAACGAAAGAAAAATATTTCTGGTTTTTTCTCCGATATTTTGAAAGTACTGATAGGCCATTTTGGCGGCAATCTCTACAGACGTTGAACCGTTATCCGAGAAGAAATATCTATCTAACATTTTAGGCAGTATTTGTTTTAGGCCGTCCACTAATTTTTCCGCCGGATCGTGGGAAAATTTCGTGAAAATTACATGTTCCAGAGTTTTCGCCTGATCGCAAACGGCAGCGGCTATTTCCGGATGAGCGTGTCCGTGCACATTAACGAACCAGCTGGAGATCATGTCAACATATTTTTCTCCGCTTTCGGAAAACAGATAAGCTCCCGCTCCACTTTTTATTTTCACCGGAGGAGGTGCGGTTTTTTCCTGCGTAAAAGGCCTCCATATCATTTTATTATCTCCAAAATTTCCGGCGGAACGGCGGTGCATCGCAAAGTTTCAACACTGTCGTCCGGAATGATCCTAAGTATCCTAACCTTTGAAAATTTTTCGATAGTGAATTTTATGTTATCCTCCATTTTTCCGTTCACTACTATTCCGACGACGCGGATTCCGCGCATTTTCAAAACCTCCGCCGTCATCAGTAGATGATTGATCATTCCCAGCTTGGATTTTACCACAATCAGCACCGAAGCATTACATTTTTTTATGAGGTCCGCCATAAAAAAATTTTCGGCTATAGGAACAAGCGCCCCACCGGCCCCCTCGATGATTGTGTTTTCAAAATTTTCGCTGAATTTGTCGATATCTACCGCGATATTTTCCATGTTTGCCGCATCATACGGAGACAGAGGTGCCTTAAATTTATAAGTTTCCGGAATTATTTTCGTATGTGGAGAAAGTTTTGCAATTATATCTTTGTCGGAATCGCCGCCGGTTTGAATTGGCTTCCAATAACTCACCGGCGTATGCATACAAACCCACGCAGAAACAATTGTTTTACCAACATCTGTATCCGTTCCGGTAACAAAAATGTTCATATTTTAACAACACCACGGTTCACACTTTGTGCATCAAAAAATTTCACGTAAAAAAATACTAAAACTACGAAATAACCGCACCATATTCTCGTCGCAGAAAAAACAAAAGCAATCATCAAATATGGTACCGACACTGAATTTTTTCTCATCACTGACTTAATTGATTGATCTGGTTTTCTCTTTGCCTTAAAATAGCTAACGTCCATTTTCTTAAAATATCCATATTTTCTGCAGCATTATCATTTTTGGCATTCCTAATTGATTGGGCGTAATAGGCACAATCCTCACTGCAACCACCGGTCTTCACGCTTAAAATTTCACTAATTTGCACAGCCTGTTCATTGAAATTTTGCCGATGAGTATCATGGGCTATTCTGATTAGCCTAAAAAACGGCCAAGCAAAAATCTCCATGGCCTCTTTAAAAGTAGTTTTCATTGCTTCTTTATGAATTTAATAAGTCATAGAGCAAACTGTATTTGCTCATGCAATAGGAAAGATTTACAACTACAATTAAGCCTATTTATCATAAATTTTTTTAAAAAACTGGGCAAAGAGAACTTTTCATTCTGCCTAATTTTATCGCTATGCTCTGTCTATTATACTTTGAGCCAACGCACCTCATTATAACAAAATTTGTTACTGTGTTTGCGCGGAAGGCTGTTCGGGCCAAGGTGAAACGAGGAGCTCTGTTAAAATTTTCAGCGCTTCTTCCGCGCTAAGCCTTTGGTTTGGGTCGAAATTCAGCAATCCTGCTTGAAGATCGATGAGTATATCCAGCTTATCGGGAGGATATTTTAGCTTCGTTGCTTTTTCAAGGGCATCATTAAACTTGTTGAACATATCGGAAATATATTTCCGTCGCTCAGCGGGCGTCTTTCTCATATTTTCTCTGACGTAACCAAAGCCATTGCGAAAAAAATAACGGTATTTATCTCTAGCTTGCTTTCCAAAAAGTATGGGCATAATCACCGTTCCAAACAGCCACATGTCGTAGGATGGTTGAACTTTATAGGAGGATAATGCTTCCGGGGGTTTATTGCTGTTTTTAACTACAAGGTCATTTCCAATTTTGTTTAAAAACCCCAAGTCGACCAATTTCGTGGATACATACTCTCTTCCGTCTCTATGGGCGTAATCAACCATTATGTTTGCCAGGTGAATATCTCCATGGATATAGCCAGCTTCATGGATTGCCATTAGGGCGAGGGTAACTTGGGTCAATATTTCGATGGGGGCATGCAGCGTTGAGGGGAAACCGTTGATTTTTCCATATAGCGGAGATTTACCTTCAAAGATACCGTCACGGCAATTGTGTCCGGGGACAAATTCCTGTAGAGTTACTTGACCTTTTTCCAGACATTGACTCGTTCTAACACGCCGGCTTATTTTCTGCCGCCGGCTTGTTTTTTCCTGCTGGTCTGTTCCAATGGTTGTGAATTTAACATCGGTTGACATTGCCTCACCGTCATAAAACTCAAGTTTTACCGGTGCATACTCCGATTGATCCCCCAGTTGGATGCCGCGGATAAGGGATACGCACCCCATGCCCTGCTGATAGGCTAGCAAATTACCGAACTCCCTTATTTTTTTTCTTGCCCTTTCCTCCATATCCTTGGATCCCTGGTACTCTTCTTCGATTCGCCGTCCCTGTTTTAAAACTATTTTTTTCTCTTGGGGAACGCCATCCTTTGTCCAAACTAGCGTAGCGGGAAACACGGAGCCAAAAGCACCTTTTCCAATTGCCGTTGATTCCACTTTCAACTCAATTTCAGTGGCATCCCCGCCGGGAAACTCTCTGCTATTCATTTGTTCCCGCTCGAATTTTTGCGCATCATCCTCGCATATCGCAACCTGCCTGATCGGCAAACATGTATCTGGCAGGCATACTTTCTGGGAATTTGGTTCCTGCAATTGTGGCTTGGATTGGGCTACAGATGAAACAGGATAAGTATCTTTTACCGGTACACCGCGCCGGTGTCTTACAAATGATCGATGATGTCGATGCGTATCCGGTAAATGCCTGAAATGGTGTCCTTCAGTAGCTCCAATCCTATCCATGAAATTCCTCCAAAAGGGGATTCCTCCAAAAGGGGATTCCTCCAAAAGGAGGATATATGAAAAAAGTGAAGGATTTCAAGATTAAAAATTTAACCACAGTAATATTGTCTTCCCCATTGTACGTCGCTCACCGTTTCAACGATTATTGCGTATTCTTTCAGTATAAATTAGCACAAATGGTATTTATTTTTTTCAGCAGGTTTATTCCGAAAATGGCTAATATCAGAGAAAACTTGCCGACTATGCTTAATTTTTGGAAACTATGGCAGTGTTTTGTAGTGATTGAAAAATTTCTAGGCGCTCCAAAAAAGGTTGGCTATAGAGTAAAGGTTGATGGTGACACTTGCGGTGACGGCCGTTCGGGCCAAGGCGAAACCAGGAGCTTTGTCAAAATCTTCAGTGTTTCTTCAGCGGAGGGCCTTTGCCTTGAATCCAAGCTCAATAACCGCGATTCAAGATCGATGAGCGGCCTCAGAACTTCCGGTGGATATTGCAGCCCCGTCGTGACCTCCATGGTATTGTTAAACTCGTGAAACAGGTCAGAAATATGCTGCCGTCGCTCCTCCGCTGTTTGATTTTTAACCTGCTTTATATGCCTGCTACTGCCCATGCGATTGTACTCGTTTTGGGCTACTTTCCCAAAAAGTATGGGAAGGGTGATTAGTCCAAATCCCCACATATCCGTGGACGGGTTTATATTGGAATCCAGAGACAAAGCTGAGCATGTGGATCTGTTTTTGAAATTTTCATCCACTTTCTTTGATAGTTTCGAGTCTATTACTTTGATCATTACGTACTCTGCCCCATTCATCGTAGTATAGTTGAGCATGATGTTTTTCAGTTTAATGTCACCATGGACGCAACCCGCATCATGAATTGCTATGAGCGCGAGAGCTATTTGCGTTAGCATAGCGATGGTAGCGTGCAAAGACACGGAAAATCCTCTATCTCCTTTATACAGGGGAGATTTATAGCCAAAAATTGCCTCATCTCCATTGTGTTTTAGAGTCAATTTTCGGACTATTGCTAAATCTTGCATTTGCTACGATATTTAATTTTGTCCTTTTAGACCAAATCAGATTGGCAAAGGCTTAGCAGCCACTTGGCTCTTAAAAAAAGTCCCCCTTTAGCTTTTTCCCATTACCCATAAAAAATCCCCCTGTGCTTTACAAAAAGCTAGGTGGCATTATATAAAAATGTAAAAATTTTGCAAGCAAAAAATATCTAACCGCGGTAATATGCTCTTTATTGCCTACGCGACAGCTGATACCATGGTCTTGATAATCGCCACTTTGGCATCCGCTTATGCCGCCGGCTAAGAGGAGAAAACGCTGTCAAGCACTAAATTTTTATTCGCTAAAAACAAACTTCAACGCCCATGTTTGCTGCTACTACACAAATTTGAGGCCTTGTGCCAACCCGTTGGGATATTCCGGAAAGGATTCTTGTCAGAGCGGACATTCTTCTCCAATAAAAATCGATGGCAAGGCAAATTTGTCGGCTAGAAGTTTTGCTAAATTTTTTACACCGAAGGTTTCCGTGGCATAGTGGCCGCATATGTATAGGTTGGCCTTGCTTTCATAGGCAATGTCGAATAGATGCCGCGGCCCTTCGCCAGTTATTACCGTGTCTGCTCCCAGTCGAATCATATCCATCACATGGGAGCCACCCCCTCCGGAACAAATCGCTATCTTCTTTGGATTTTCCGTGCCAAATTCCATGCACTTTGTGCCTGAGAATAGGGAGATTAACTTGGCTCTCAAGGTTTGCCGATCATATTCGGCGGATACCAATGGAATTTCAAAGTCATAGGTTGCGTCGAAGAGTATTTTGCCGATTTGCCGCATTTCAAGGGCATGTACGATGGATACATTATTGCCGATTTCGCCGTGCATGTCGAGAGGCAGATGGGCGCTATAAATGGCTAAGTTATTTTCCATCAGCAGCTTATACTTTTTGTAAATTGTTTCCGTGATGGGAGCCGTTTGCCCCCATAGCATTCCGTGATGCACCAGAAGTAAATCGATTTTACTTTCCACCGCGCGCTCCATGGTTAGCAAGTTTCCATCAACGGCGGTCCCAATCTTTGTAACCGTTCCGTCATTTTCAAATTGCAGGCCGTTATGGGCCCGTTCGTAATCTTTTATATTCTTTATATTCAGAAAGCCATCACAAAAATTAATTATCTCAATCAACGAAGCCATGTGAAAAATCTAAGAAAAATTCTCTAAGGTGTCTATTTATTTTGCTTGCAACCTATATTTACATTGGATGGCAAAATTTCCGTACTTGAGATAATCTCAGAAACAAAATGAGGATTGGTATGTGCGCAGAAAGAATTGGTCATAGGTCCCCTGGCAAATCCGAATCTTGTGCGATGGTACCCGGGTTGGCTATTTTGGTTACACATTTAGGTGCCTCAAAAACTAGGGGGAGGCATTTCAAAATTTCTATGTGAAGGCTGTAGGCAAGACTCATAAGTCAAGACAAAAAAGGGTGAAAGGAGAGGACAAACGTGCATGGAATAAAACTAAAATTAATTTGGCGGAGAGGGAGGGATTCGAACCCTCGGTACCATAGCAGTACATTCGATTTCGAGTCGAAAGCAATCGTCCATTCTGCCACCTCTCCGGGCCCAAACTCTCTGCATAAAATTTGCCCTGTTTTTGGGCATATAAAATTTTAAAAAAATTTATAACTTTTAGCTTGTAATTAAAAGTTGTGGCTTTAATCAAAGGGGCAAATATGGAAAGTGGTAATATATTAGCAATACCGCCAAGTGGCGATCATCCTTTGAGTGAGTCAAGTGGTGATGGAAATGTTTGGCCCGTAGGGCACGTT
>JAIRON010000042.1 GCA_031257495.1 Puniceicoccales bacterium | reverse complement strand
GCGCAGTTCATCCCTTACTCTTGTGGCCTCAGCATTTGTACCGTTCAATAGAACGTTCAAGACGTTATCAGCTCGGTTTGCTATTGCATCTCTCACCTGATAGGTAAGTTTTGTTTCCTTGCTCCCGAATATCCTGTCAAATAATTCGAGAAGCATGTTCCACACTCCGCCTCTCCGGAGAGGAGCTGATGATGAAGCTACCGAATGGACTTCGGCTGTGAAAGCTTCCAAGGAACGTGCGTTTACTGCATTTTCGACTGCGAGACTCTTTCCTTGGTTGTTTTGATATTGGACTCTGGCGCTTTTACTCTCTCGCTGTGAGCTGCACCTGTTGGTCCACCTGTTCTTTGTGCTTGATGCATTTTCAATCCCCCGCTTCCATTGTACCACAAATTTTCACTTTGCCAAGATGTTTTTCCTTGCTAGAGGAAAATTTATTTGGGCTTTACTACAAAGCTCTTTAAGGGGAAAACTTCCGCAGCACGGCAGAAAGTTTCTTTCAGCTGCCTATCTTTTATCAATTTCCTGTTTTGATAAATTTGATTACCATTTTTCTTTCTTATTTTCTTTGTAGTTTTTATTTTGAATAGCGCCAACACGCCTTAAATTAGCGAAAGATTTTGCTGCCGAGGAGTCTGTTTGCGACAGTAAAATTGTGTTCATCGAGCAAAGCCCTAATCTTTGAGCTGCTGACCCGTTCGCCGTCTATGCAAAATTCGTCGACAACAAGCAGGGCAACGTTTGCCGTTTCGCATAATTTTTGCAGGAAAAAAACATTTCCCTCCCGCTTATGGCCAAATCTAAAATCGGAACCAACGCAAATTCCGGCCAGAAATCGGAACTTTTTTTTCAAAAATTCAATGAAGTTTTCATAAGAAACTGCGGCAAATTTTCCGTCAAAACACTGTTCGACGGCGTAGGGAAGGCCAAGGGTGGCTAAAATTTCAAATTTTTGCCCATTGTCCGTGATCATTTTTTTTTGATCCTTTGCGTAAAAATGCGATGGATGTGGCCAAAATGTGTATACCACGGCCACTGCTTTCATTTTTTCGGCGAAATTCATTGTTTGTTTTAGCAAAAATCGATGGCCAGAATGAACTCCATCAAATACTCCAATGGCTAGGACAACTTTTTTTTCAACCAATGGGGCAATTTTAGCATCAAATAAGGTTCGGATAATTTTCATCTAGGATGATTTGGCTGCCAAATAGGATGTTAGCAAGAGGTTGCTGATTTCGCTGCGGGACATTTGGCAAATTTCGTCCAACGGAAAGGCATCATCCAGAGAAAATTGCCCAATTTTTGTGCGCCGCAGTGATAGTAAATGCGCGCCGCAGCCGAGCATCTGACCAAGGTCGTGGACGAGTGTGCGCACATATGTTCCCTTGCTGCAGCAAACACAAAAATTTGCCTGATCAACGCTCAAGCTTTCAATTTCGAACTTGGAAATTGCTATCCAATTTGCCTGCCTGTCGACCACCTTTCCCTGGCGTGCAAGCTTGTACAGCGGTTTACCATTTAGCTTCTTAGCGGAAAACATTGGCGGAATCTGTTCGATATCGCCTTCAAAAGTTGCAGCAGACGCCCGCAAGCGCTCCAGTGTGATTCCCTGCACATCCCTTTGGGCAACCGCATTTCCTTCGGAATCGTGGGAATCTGTTTCTATGCCGAGCTGCATTATTCCCTCGTAGCACTTGTCAAGGTCAACCAAAAACTGAGAAATTTTTGTGGCGCGGCCGATCAATACGAGTAGCAAGCCTGTGGCCAGAGGATCCAAAGTTCCAGCATGTCCCACCCGCTTTATGGCTGTTACCTGGCGAATTTTGTGGACAACGTCATGGGAGGTCAGCCCGGCAGGCTTATCAATCAGTAAAATTCCGTTTAAATCATCATCTAGTCGGAGCATGGCATTCGCTGTAAAATTTCCTTACATGTTCACATAATGCAGCTTTCAGGCTACCTATGAAGTTACTTATGGAAACGTTGCTTTTTGAAAAACCTGCCGCGCATGGATGTCCCCCTCCGCCGAATATATTCGCCAACAGATCCACGCGCAGGCTTCTGTCTATTGCACGCAGGCTGCATTTTACGGAGTTGCTGCGTATTTCCAGAAAACATCCGACAAGTATCCCTCGCAGTTCGCGGGTGTAATTCACAAAACCTTCGGTGTCGAATGCACTTGCGCCGGTTTCTTCGAAGTCGAGCTCCGTAACAAAGGACAAGCACAGGCGTCCCTCGCCGAATATTTCCATGTTTCTAAGCAGCCTTTCCAACATCCGGTAGCGCTCCAAGGTGTTATTTTCATAGGCAAGGGCGTATATTTGGTGGGGTTTGGTGCCGATACTTATCAACGTTTCGGCAATTTTAAATGTTTTAATGGAAGTGGAATCGTAGGCAAAATTTCCCGTGTCCGTTATAATCCCGAGATATAGGGCGTCAGAAATTTGCTTTGTGATAGCAAATTTGCTTTCTATGAGCAGTTCTGCTAAAATTTCTGTAGTCGAAGCGGCACCGCCGTTTACAATATTATTGAGTGCAAAATTATCGTTTGAAATGTGGTGGTCGATGTTTAAAAATACTTCGTTGTAGGCTAATTTAACGGCTTGTCCAACGCGACTAAAATCCGAACAATCAACGCAAATTAAAGGCAAATTGCCGTTGATTTTGTCTTCTGAAACGCAGGGTATGCCGTGAAAAAAGGAAGTAAAATTTGGTGGAATGGAGTCGTTGAGGATTAGGTAACACTCTTTGCCGAATGTACGGATAATCGCACACAATGCTACTTCGCTGCCTATGCAATCCCCGTCGGGCCTCGTGTGTCCCACGATGTTGTAAGCTTCGTGAACGTCCAACAATTGAAATAAGTTATTCATCGGCAATAGAATCGAGCAAATTTAGCACTTTATTTCCGCGGCTGATGGACCTGTCCAGACGCAAGTTTAGGCGTGGAGAATGCTTCAGTGAAATGCGGGAGAACAAATTTTTACGGATTGTTGGTAATTTTTTAATCAGCAAGTTGAATTTTTCTTTTTCGTGGGCTTCGTCGCCAAGGATGGAAACGAAAACATAGGCATCGTGAAGGTCCGGCGAAACCTGCACCTCCGTTATGGTGACATCGATAAGATCATCGCGGTAAAGTGTGCGCAGAATGGAATTAAATTCATGGCAAACAAGCTCATTCAAGCGTGTAAATCTTTGCTGTCCCATGATTTACAATGCTGGTTGGATTTTTTTGATCTCAAAGCACTCGATGCTGTCGCCAATTTCAAATTGGTCGAAACCGGAAACTCTAATACCGCACTCGAATCCCGCTCGAATTTCTGCAACATCTTCCTTTAAGTGTTTTATGGAAGCAAACTTGCCTTGAAAAATTATGTTCCTTTTGCGGATGATGCGCACAAACTGATCGCGTAGAATTTTTCCTTCAGTGACCATGCATCCGGCGATTGTTTCAGATTTGAGAGTGAAAATTTGCCGTACTTCGGCGGCACCAAGCTTCTGCTCGCGCAGTTCCGGATCGAGAAGGGCGGCCATGGCATCCCGCACCTGATCTACGATCTCGTAGATGATGTTGTGCTGAATTATGGGGACCTGCTGATTTTTCGCCGAAGCTTGTGCTCCATTTTCAAATTTTGTATTGAATGCGACGATAGTTGCTCCCGCAGTGGAGGCCAATTCAATGTCGTTTTTGCTGATCGAACCGACACCAATACTTACGATTTCCAGTTTAATTTTTTTGCTGCCGATCGCTAGTAAGCATCCTTCGAGAGCCTCTGCGCTGCCGTGAACATCGGCGCGAATGATAATGCGCAAAACTTTTTCTCGCTCAGCGGAGATTGCTGACAGTAGCTGATCCAGGTCCGTAATAGCGGCGGCGGTTTCATTATTTTCAAAATTCTTTGCCTGGCCCTGGGCAAGGGAGTTTTCTTCTACGATCCTACGCGCTTCTTTTTCGTTTTGAACGGATGTAAATGTCTCGCCAACGGCGGGAACGTCTGTCCACCCGATGACCTTGATCGGAGTCGCCGGAATCGCTTCCTTTACCGTGCTGTTGGAGTCGCTGATCATGGAACGAACTTTACAGTAACTTGTTCCGCATACTATGCAGTCTCCAATGTGCAGTGTGCCGTCTTGAATAATGGCACTAGCTGTCGGGCCGCGGCCCGTTTCTATCTGCGATTCCAAAATAATTCCAGTCGCTTTGTCGCTTGGGTCGGCCTGTAGTTCCAATATTTCCGCCTGTAAAAGTATCAATTCCAACAGATCGGTAATATTTGTACCCTTCAGAGCTGAGATTGGCGCACACAAAGTTTCGCCGCCCCAATCCTCAGGAGAGATTCCCCGTTGCTGCATCTGCTGTTTAACACGGTCCACGTTAGCCCCCTTGGCATCGATCTTGTTAATGGCAACGATCACGGGAATATTGGCTTTTTTTGCAAAGTTCAGAGCTTCATCGGTTTGCGGCATAAAACCGTCATCGGCGGCGACTACCAACACGGCAATGTCGGTCAAATTTGCGCCACGTTCACGCATTTTGGAGAATGCGGCATGACCTGGAGTGTCAATGAAAGTAATTTTTTTGCCTTTTTGCTCAACTTGATAAGCGGCTACGTGCTGGGTAATTCCTCCCGCTTCGCCATGCGCTACCCGCGTTTTACGAATTGTATCGAGTAAGGTCGTTTTGCCGTGGTCGACGTGCCCAAGTACGCAAACAATTGGGGAGCGTGTACTCAAATTTCTAACCTTGCCAGCCACAGAAACAGGCTTTTTGTTTTGCTTTTCCTTTTGTTTCAGCTTCGTTTCAACTTCCCGCTGCTTGATTTCCAGATCAAAGCCAAACTTTTCTGCGACCTGCTGAGCGATGGCAGGGTCCAGCGTTTGATTCATCGATGCGAACACGTTCATGTTCATTAATTTGGAAATGAGCTGAAATGGCTTTATATCCATTTGAACGGCCAGATCGCGCACTATGATTGGTTGTTTTATTGAAATTGACTTTAGGACGGCATTCTTAGTTGGCCGTTCAATCTTCTTTAAAAATTGCTTGAATGCCGGCTTTGGCCCGTTTTGCGTCGAATCTTCTACGCCTTTCCCAATGTTACCGGCTTCGGTCTTTTGCCTAAAATCATCGCGTTTCTTTGAAATATCTATGCCGCTGAAGGAAACGAGAGGGATATCGTCTTTCCTTTTGTCTGAGTCTCCTCGATACCGGCCGCTTGTGGGCTTCTTTTCATAGGACATCTTGGCGTCTTTACTATCGCCCTCAAGGTAGCTGAGCTGCGGAGCTGGTCTGGGACTGGGAGCTCGTCGAACAACGGCGGCGTTCGAAACTATAACCGTATCTCCGCTACTTTCCGCATCTTTGACCACTGGCGGAGGTTGTTTGTTTTCCACTTTTGGTTCAGTGGAGCCGGGGATATCCTCTTTGGGCTTGGGACCACCTAGCTCTTCAATCAGTGCATCGGCATATATCGTTGGAATGGTGTTGGACGGTCCGCTGACATTGAGACCGCGCGCACGCAACAGTTCGATAACTTCGCCGTTGCTCAATCCAAGTTGCTTTGCTAGTTGATATACTCTTACACTCATATTTTTTGCTATTTCCGGCAAAACTCCCGAATACACAAAACTGTCTGCTCAGCTTCCTTATGACTAAATCCAACATTTGCCAAGTCATCGACGTCCACACTCTCAAATGCCTCCACATCCGTGATGCCTGCCGCCACTAACTTGTGAGCAACCTCCTTTGTAATTCCCGGAATATCGACCCAGCCGGTAACCGCCCGTTCCAATTTATCATCAAAGTTGTCTATGGCGACTGATTCCTTGCTTATATCCAAGCGCCAATTCATCATTTTTGAGGTCAATTTGGCGTTTAACCCGCGCTTCCCGATGGCCACAGCTAAATCACCTTCCGCGACTTCGAAATAAATTCTATGTTCCGCTTCATTGATTCGCACATTCTTGGGTATGGCTGGTTTGATCGCCTCGCAAAGCAATTTCTGTGGATCGTCGTAGTACCTTATCACGTCGATTTTTTCACCGTTCAATTCGCGAACGACACTTTTTATGCGAACCCCCCGTGTGCCGACGCAAGCACCGACAGGATCAATATTTTTATCCTTCGTGTCGACGCAGATCTTCGTGCGATAACCGGGCTCCCGCGCAATTCCCCGTATGAATACGCTACCGTCCGCAATTTCCGATACTTCAATTTCCAAGAGTCTGCGAACGAAGTTTACGTGGCTGCGGCTCAAAATGATGTCCGTGTCTCGGGACTCCGTGTTCAATTTTAGCAGCAAGCAACGTACGCGATCCCCCGGAGCATATTCTTCTCCGTGGATGCATTCTCTGGCCGGTAGCAAAGCCTCAGTGTTGCCGATTTCTACGTATACATTGCCGTTATCCACATGGTGAACAACGCAGGAGACGATGTCACCCACCCTGTTTTTAAAGTCATCGTATATTTTTTCCTTTTCAAAAAGTTTTATTCGCTGCATGATTGCTTGGCGGGCTATCTGTGCAACTATTCTACCAAGAAGAGTCGGGTCGATTTCCGTTTCAACTACGGAACCCACTTCGGCTTTGTCATCTATCAACAAGGCTTTACTTATGTGCATTTGATTGCGTGGATCACTTACGGAATCAACGATTTCGAAAACTTCCCAAGCCTGTAACTGTCCGGTTCGGGGATTAATTTCAACCCTTATATCCTGTCCCGCAGTGATACTTTTTAGAGCAGCCGTCCGAATTGCTTCACTAATGGTTTCGATCATGTCTGCACGGCTAATGCCTTTCTCTTTTTCCATGTATTCCAAAACCGACAATATCTGACTACTGGTACTCATTTTAAAATTCACATAAATGTTTGGCTAACAAAAAAAGCGGGAAACCCGCTCTTGCAACACAAAAAACTTTTGGAAGCATTACCTCGCTTCTAATTAAAAGTCAAGCATATCGCGAATTTTTTTTAAAATTTTCATCAAGATCGCGGGAAACAGCTCCCGGCCGTAGACGGCCCACATGATTTAATAAGCTAGTAATCAAGTTGATTAGATAAATTGAATGGGGATTTCTTAAGTATTCCCTGAATATTGACTCAATGTAATCCAGAAAAAAAGGCTCATGCGCAGAGCGCAGAGCTAGGGATTTTGCCTTGAGAAGATCTTCCCGTTTATTTAGGTTTAGGGAAACATCGGAGCTCGGAGCAACATTCCTAGTGGAAATCCCGCTTCCTCGCCTCGATTGTGGCAGAGGTTCTACGGAATAATCCTCATAACTTTTGACAGGACTACTGCTAAACGGCACTGCGTTCATTTGGAATTAAATTTTTTTTACACACTAGACTTTCTCTTAAAAACTAGAATAAATCTCTTCTAAAAGAAAACCAAACTAGGTTACGCTCTAAGATCCAGAATCAAAAATACAAGACTAAACGACACAACTGGCAAAATTAAATTTAATAAAAATTTTTTAACTTAGCTTTCCTTTAATACTCACTCCCTCATCATCCTTTACTTCATCCACGGACCATTTTACCTATATTCCATGGATTATTATTATATTTATTATTAATACATGCCATACTTATAATGGTTTATTAGGGGTCCGGAAGAACGAAAAACCCTGTCAACGTAATACATAAGACACGACTCGATACAATAAACAGACAAATACCGAAACATTGGAAGAAATTATAACGAATCGATCCAAGCCAACCAACCCGATTAGCCCTTAGGCCAATTGTCCGTCAAGTGTTACTTCGTCCATTTCGAAGGTAGGAGTTTTGACAAATTTTGCGGATGTCGTTCTGTTTTCTGGATCGGAAAGGTTGGTAATTGTTACTTCGCTATAAGATTTTTCTCCAGGCCGAGCCCGATGGGGATTAACATAGATAAACCTTAAAATATCGCTGGAAATCTCTGTCGTATCGATATCGGAAATTGTAGCATCAATGTCAGCGAAAGATATGCAACTCAACATGCAAAATAGGCGGGCATTGGACTCGCTCGCTGTAATATAATCAACGTCCATCAATTTCGAAACACCGTGAGCCATTTCTCGGGCAAAACTTTCATTCCAAGAGTCGCAATCGTATCTATACTTGCTAATATGAGTAAACACTTGAAAAACTTCAGACTTATAGGTGGTATTAATCACCCTCCGGCAAGATAACTCCGCCTGCGGTATTTTTTCGAGATCACTTTTTAACTCGGCCATTAGACTCGTCCCTTGGGTACAAACGGCTTTACATTCCTCGCTGGCAAGTAAACGACAACCAAAAAAATCGGGCATAGGATCCTCTCTTGAACAGCTAAGATTAAAGCGATGTGAAATATTAAATTTATACCCTGCATACTCAACGTATCTTTCCATTTTGCTATCCGATTCTAATTTTGGTTTTTTGTCAAGTTAAATGTTT
>JAIRON010000038.1 GCA_031257495.1 Puniceicoccales bacterium | reverse complement strand
AGCTTTCCCGTAGCGAGCGTTGGAATATTGTCGACTAGGATGTATTCTTTCGGAATCCACAGGCTAGATAGACCATAGTGGAGCAATTTTTCACGCAGTGACCGCATGTCCAGCTCCCGTTTACTGAGTAGAACCAAACTTTCGCCCCTCTTTTTGTCAATCCTCGACATCACGGCAATCTCCGGCCCTTTATCATAGGTAAGTGATAAAACTTTCGAAATCGCTTCTTCGATGCCAATGTGAGGGACCATCTCTCCACCGATCTTGGAAAATCGGGAAACTCTGCCATCTATGTAAAGGAATCCATCGCTATCGAGGCGGGCTAAATCCCCCGTTATCAACCAGCCATCCCGCAGCACCTCTGCCGTGAGCGCATCGTTGCCTAGGTATCCATTGAACACATTCGGTCCTTTTAGGCACAGGATTCCCGTCTCTCCGAGGGGTATGGGCTTGCCAGTTTCGGGTCCAATAAATTTCACGGAAATTCCCGGTAATACCCGACCTACGGAAGGTTTTTTGTGACTAATGTTGCGATTTTTTTCCATTGATTTTTTCCCATTTGAAGGGAAACCTATGGAGATTACTGGAGAAGCTTCCGTTAAACCATAGGCCGCTACCATTTCACTGCCAAAAGACTTTTCCCACTCGTCGATAAGATCTATGGAAACCCGTTCAGCACTGGCTACAACGGCCCGTATGGAACTCAAATTTTTTGGATCCACCCTACCAAAATACTGCTTAAAAAATGTGGGTGTACTTGCGTTAACAGTTAACTTTTCCTTTGCAATTATAGAGGATAGTGTTTTGACCTCCAATGGGCTGCTGTGTGTGGCGATTCTTATGCCGAACAACAGGCAAAAGCATATATTTACAGTCATTCCATAGCTGTGAAAGTTTGGCAAACATGCAAGTATACTGTCCGATTTGATCAAAATTCCAGTCATCCAAATTTGAACGCAATTTGCGATGATGTTTTTATGGGAAAGGATTATGCCCTTTGGGTTTCCCGTTGTTCCCGATGAAAACAGCAACACTGCTTCGCTATCTCCACCAACAGTCGGCACCTTATAGCGCCTAGCCAACGTATTGGTGGGCGTGAAACAAATTTCTCCGACTAATCTACCTAGGGAAAATTTACCCAAACCGGAGATGATTTTCGATAAATCCAAAACATTTTTCGGCCACGGAAACTGTGGAAATTTTTCGAAAATAGCATTTGCCGATATAACCGTTTTTACACCTGCCTGATCGATTGCGGATTCGATGGCATTGCGACCCAGAGTGAAATTCAAATTTACGGGAGTTTTATTGGCCAAAAGTACGGCAATGTTTGCAACATGGGAACCTATACCGGAGGGCAAGGCAATTCCAACGCGACGCCCTTCTATGTGCTGTTTGATTTTCTTAGATAGAAGGATACACAATGCCAATAGCGTGCAAGCCCGCATTTTTTGCGGATTTGGCCCGGAATAATCAACGAGAATTAGCCTAAAAGGTCGACTTGCAAGCACCCTAAAAATGTAATCCGCTAGATTTCCTTTTAGTTCGGGCAAATCTTCGATTTTTTGCCTATCATTTTCAAACACAAAATCATCGCCAGCAACTTTGTCACGGATGTTTGTGTAATCATGAAGTTTATGTGAACGAGCGCGATTGCGAAAATATTTGTAAAATGACATTCTATAACAGGCAATTTTGTAGCTGACAAAATTCGGTAAAAATTACCGTCGGTTTGCAAGCATTAATATCGCCTTCCATTGAAGTTATATTGTAGGACTTCTTATCACCGGCAAACAAAGCCGTCTTGAAACCAAATTTATGGGCGGGAATGATATCATTGTGCATATCATTGCCTACGTACAGCGTCTCGTCGGGCTCAATTCCCAAGTTTTCCAACCCGGAGATACACGCCTCAAACAGCACATCCGATGGCTTTACGTGCCAGTGTTCAAAGGACCATATGCATATCGACTTCTTAAATCCAAGCGTGTCCAAGCTGTTTTGGTACAAAGTTTCCAGGGCAAGTTTGGTATAAAACTGAGCCGTTGATATGACACCGGAGCAAATGTCATTGTCTTGGAGCGATCTTAAAAACTCGAGCGTCCCTTTGCGTGGCCATACCGGATTGACTCTGAATTCATGGTTTAGTATGACACGCTTGATTGAGCGTTCGGTCAAATCGCCATCTATGACTCCCTGCGTAAACAACTCATTTAGATAATCTTGCCACACATCGGATATGTTAATTTCCGGATACAGAATCCCCTCCGAGCGGCGAATATCGTAATGGGCGTTAACGTATCCAACGTATTGTTCGCTTAGTTTTTCTTTCGGCTCTAGCACTTCGAAATCGGAAGCAATCAGCGCTTCTTTTATCGCTTCATCGCTTTCTACGGAGGTGTCTGACATGGAATTTGAACCGACGTTAGATATTAGTAAAGTCCCGTATACATCGAACACAACGGCCCGTATATCGCTCAATTTTTTTAACTTTGGTTTAACTTTAGTTGGAATTTCTTCGAGGGGATGGGATAAAGTCTGAATTATTTTCGATGCAGCCATAATACAACAATCTGCTGCTAGGGAGTAGCAACATAATTCTTTTTGGTCAAGGAATTTTCGCACATTTTGTGGGGAACATTTTTGAACAAAGGTTTCGATTTTTTGAAAAATTTTGTTCAAATTACGTCCGATGATAAAATTTGCGCTGCAAATAGAAGCAAAAGACGCTGAAGACGTGAACGTCTTTCTACAAGAGAATGGATTTCAAGAATGCGTACTCAGCCATGACGTTGACCATGACATACACCAAGTGTGCGGGTACTTTGAGGACAAAGGTATCGGTGAAAAAATTTTTAATGGCATAAGGGATAAATTTGCCCTTCCTTTTGAGATAAAAGTTGAATCACTCGTCGAGGCTGATTGGATCAATGAATATAAAAAATATTGTAAGCCGTGGTCCTATCAAAATTTGCTTTGGATACCGTTGTGCATGAAGGATGAAGTCGCCGTTTCTTCCGAAAATTTCATTCCGGTGTACATCGATACTGGTTTAGCATTTGGCACAGGGATGCATGAAACAACGCGACTGTGCGCACGGGCACTAATGATGTTCGCCACAATGTATCGCAGCGATAGCAATTGGTGTATCAAAAAATGCATCGACGTTGGTTGTGGAACGGGAATTCTTGGCATTTCAGCTTTGAAGTGTGGGCTGCAGCATGCCCTATTGATCGATAGTGACGAAAATGCAATTACAACCAGCCAAGAAAATGCAGCCAATAATGGTATCGATCCGCTCACCATTGATTACCTTTGCCGCGATTTAAAATTGGGTTTACTGGGCCGCGAAGCTGATCTAATTTTCGCCAATATTCTGGCCGACGTTCTCATAGAAAATTCCGATATTTTGGTAAGTTCGGTAAAGCCCGGCGGAATGCTCTGTTTAAGTGGAATTTTGGTCGATGAAATGGCGAATGTTCGCAGTGCGTTTGAAAAATCATTCAAAAAATTTTGGGTGTCTTCTCTGGAAAATAGTGCAAAATATAATGATTGGGGCATGTTTACATTTCTACGCGGATGATTTTACTTGCGTTTATTGGGGAATTTTTACGAAGTGCATGGGGTGAATATTAGTAATAAAACATTACCGTTGCTGTTGGCTACTTCCCTACTAGCTGTTGGTTGTAGTAGTATGGGCGGTACGCTCGGAGGTGCTCTTATTGGCTCCGGAATTGGGGCTGCTGCTGGAGGTAAAGGTGGAGCCGTTGCCGGAGGTGTGATCGGTGGTGCAGCGGGGTATTATGCAGCTAGCAGGGATAGTGACAGGTCAAAGGAAACCTCCTCCAATCGTCTTTCGGAGGCGAAACTCGAAAGACGTAGGTTGGAACCAAAATCCAAGGCAGTAAGGCAGCAAGAGCTTGATAGGCAATTAATTGAGATCGAGAAGGAACGTTTGGAACTTGAACGGGAAAAACTGGAATTTGAACGAATGAAGTCGTCACCTGAGCGGTGATATTATTTTAAAATTTCAACACGAAAAGCTTATGGGTGATGATGATTTGAACTTACTTGGCTTGAAAGAATTCTCATTTGAGCCGGAATGGGGGAACAGGCCACGCAAGTACAGTGATGAACATCGTGGCAGTGGGGGTTTTTCATCAGATTTTGGAGATGAACGAGGAAAAAGCAAAGGAAGGAAGCGTTTCGACGATAGAGATAGGGACAGAGATAGAAAGGGACCAAAGGATGGTGCCTATCGGGGACAACGAAATTCAAGCCCAGACAAAGGAGATGCTTCTCGTCCTGGTAGCTTTAATAGACGCCGTGACTTTGGCGAACGCTCCCACAATGATAGGCAAAATTTTCAAAAAAATCGGAGATTTGATGGAAAACCCCGGGAGTTCATTCCTATCATTGAAGCGAGCTTTTACCCAGAAGATTCCTACTTTAGTACCGCAATTGCAGCATTTCGTTTAACTTGTAAAACTTACGAATTGTTCAATGTGGCACGGCTGTTCTTGGAAAAACCGGAACGATTCGTGGTTGTGGTGAAAAAAACAGCATCACAAGAAGATAAAAATTTGTACATGGCCGTAGATGACGGCTTCGTTTTTGCCGACGAACAAAGTCCCGTTAGGCATATTTTGGCAAATCACATCGATAAATATTTCGACATAAGCGAAGAGGACATTGGCGCTCCCAATGGTACTTTTATATGTATCCATAAGTGCGGGCTAACCGGCAAGTTACTGTGTCCGCCGAATTATCACCGTTACCAAGAAATTTTGACGGAGCACCACGATGAAAATTTTCCCAGGATGCCCTTTCATCGTTTCAAGGAGAAGATTGAATCTGTCGCCGATCAGGAAGCAATAGATGAGTGGAAGGCGAGTGTTTCAAAGGCTAAGATATACACCCCGAAGATCGAGGGAACCGGCGAACGATTTGCAAGATTTTCCGATGCCAAGAAATTTTTTATCGAGCACTTTAGAGATCAAGCAGTGAAAGTGGCGGATTCCTTCCGAATAACTGGAGTAACATTCAATGCCATGCCCCGCAGCATATTGGGTAAGTCAATTTTTACTTTGCTCCTACGCGAGAAAAAATTTCCCCTCGGATTGGCCAATAATTTGCGCAGCAAGTTGAGGCATGAAAATTTTACAATCTACAAGATCGGTCCGACCTCGAAGATTGCATATATCTGTGCGGTGAAGCGCAAGTTTAGGTCCACCGAAGATCGCTTCGAAGATGACATTCAAAGGGTGATCGACTGCATAGATGCTAGTCCCAACTGCAAACCAACGGATATTTACCAGAAACTCTATCCCGGTGCTATGATTCCGGATGATGCTTTTTCCGAGAAGGATGAAAATTTGTCAGCATTCATTAAGAATATCAATTGGTTAATCCATGAGGGATATGTGGCTGAGTTTGAAGATGGTCGCCTCGTTGCCACAGCAATAGTCGCGAAGGAGCAGCTCAAGGCCATGAATAACTCTGAAAGCGTGGCTGCCCCCATTGACGAACCGGAGCCACCTCCAAATGATGTAACTCCGTGAAGTTATTTTTCTTTACTAATTTTTGCGAAAAATTAGACTTTCCTCTCATTCATGAATATACTGGTAATCGGTGGGTCGGGGTATGTCGGCTACCATTTGGTGAAAGCGCTAGGGTCTCGGGGGCATCGCATTTCCGTGATTGACCTTGTGCAGGTTCCAGCGCTACTCAATAGTTCCATTTCATTCTATGAAGGAGATGCAGGAAACATAAGGTTTGTGAGTGATGTTTTGCGTAAGGAGAGTATCGAGATGGTCATTCATGCCGCTGGACTTTCCCGCGTTGATGAAGCGGTTGCCATACCAATGAGGTATTACTCGAACAATGTCATTGGAAGCGTTTTTTTGCTAAATGCCCTGCTTGCTCACAACATAAAAAAAATAATCTACGTTTCCTCCGCTGCAGTTTTTGGGGCCCAGGAGAAACTGCCCATTACGGATACCACAAACAGGATACCAATTAATCCCCTTGGTTATTCCCAACTGTTTTTTGAGGAAATGCTAGAGTCGCTTCGTTTAACGCACGGCATAAGCTATGCCATCATGCGGGCGCCGAATTTAGCCGGCTTGAGTGAAAAAGAACACAAACATTTTGTGAATAACCTGGGTGTCGGTCTGATCCCATCCATCATAGAGTGCGCGTTAGGAAAGAAAGAAAAAATCGATGTCTATGGCACATCTTATCCCACAATAGATGGCACTGCATCGCGCGACTACTTACATGTCGATGATTTTTGCGATGCCTGCTTGAGCGTCATGCCACACTTGGAAGTACGCCGTGAAAAACAAATTTTTAATGTCGGCTTAGGGAAAGCGATTTCCGTCAAAGAAGCGATCAGTTGTGCCCAGGAAGTTGTGGGGAAAACAATTGCTACGGAAGATTTTCCCGAGAGGGAGGGGGATCCCGACCGCATTTATTTTGATACATTTGGGACAAGAACGACGCTTGATTGGCACCCAAAATACGAAACCCTAAAAGACATAATATTTTCTATTTGGAGAAATTTTGAATTGAGCGACAAGGAAGCATAGGCATTGTTGCTCCATGGAAATCCCAGGAACTGGTACATTGCAGATTGACGTTGGCCCGTCCCGCTATTTTATCGCCCGAGACGGTTCGGCGAATTTAATGAAATGGCAAATTGGCTTGGCGGACGCTTCCTGGCGTGACATAATTTTTAATGATGGCAATTCCAAACATCAGTTGAATATTCGTGCTATGCCCGTGGCCGGACTGGAAAAATTTGACCTCGCTGCTGTGGATTTTGCATGTTCCAAGAATGGAGAAGTCCTAATATTTGAGCCAAAAGATTCCGAACAGTGCTCCATATGCATTCCTAGGGTTAGCTACAAATTATTTGACCTGTCTATTTACATCGAAATTTCTTTGGATAACGTGGGTGCATTCCCGATTTATTGGTGCCCACTTATTTGCGTACCAATCCATCTGCCCTGGCACAGCGGCCTCACAATTGATCAATATTCCATTCGCAGCAAAGCGAAAAAGAAATTTCTGCTAAACAATGATTTATCCGTAGTGGAATCGGCAAAATGTGCGGAAAAGATACCAATTAATTTAGCCCAAAACAGTATTTTGGCAATCAATGGAATGCAGGATTATAGGGCCTCCATAATAACAAAAAATGAAGAAGAGGCCCTGTCTGTGATATTCTGCGGCAAATATCAAAATGCCTATCTTGCCCTAAAACAAAGCAAAAGGAACGATTATGTAGATCTTCTTTGCATGCCCGACCTGCCTAACTACGATGCCGAATTTAAGGATTGGCTTCGCTATCGCTGCATCCAGCCAAATAAATCAGACTTATTCGCAGTGGAGCTCTCAGCCTACTGATTTTATAACCAAGATGCCGATCTAGAAAACGATCCTGGATCCAAGGCAGTTTCAATTTCTTGCTAGCTACGGATGTGTTTTGTATTTCAATTTAATATTTTTCTAAAAACTTGCCATTAATTCTGCCTCATCCTGGAGGCCAACCCATTTCTCGTCCAGACAACAGGTGAATGTGCAGATGGTGAACAGTTTCACCGGCCAAGGGGCCATTGTTTATTACGAGGCGGTAGCTGGCAATACCATTTTTCCTCGCAAAGGTTGTTGCCATTAGTAGCAAGCCCGCCGCAATTTTAGCATCCTCGCCATCTATGGAGGAAATATGTTCAATTTTCCGTTTGGGAATCACCAAAACGTGGATCGGTGCCTGTGGATTTATGTCCCTTAGCACAATGGCATCATCCGTCTCCATTAAAATTTCTGCCGGTACTTCCCGATCTATTATTTTTTCGAAAATTGTTTTATCTTTCACCACTCCAACTATTGGCAATCAAAAGCCTTTGTAAATATTTTTTGATCAAATTTTAGTTGGATGAGCTTTCTCCAGCTTTTTTGATCACAAGTTGGGCTAATCCGGTTACCAATGCGGCAGCAAAAATTCTTACCATTGATAGACCTGCGGCAACTAAGCTGGCAGGGGATACAATTGCACAAATTATAATCGCAGTCACAAAGCAGCGCAACCAATATCGCTATTATGGGACGTCTCCTAATAGCTTTAATGAGGGGAAAATTTGATCTTTTGGCTTTTTCTACCAGCCATTTGGGGACTTCTTTTAAAGAAATATCTGACCGTTTTTCATCGGCAAGGCTGTGAATATATTCGGGAGCCTTTTCCCTGAATACTGCCAATATTTCTTTCCTAAGGTCAGTTTTTGAAATATCTAAGGTTTCTCGACCATAAAGTTCCCTTGAAATGCGCCTTGCCTCCAAAGCTCCAATCCTCCTTTGCGCCTCCTCCACAATTTCTCTTGCTTTGGTTGGATTCGCATTTTGTACATGGGAGAGAATTCTTCCAAATGACCTGTCTAATTCGACTAATTCTCTTGTTTCTATACCCAAACTATTTGCATGCTCCTTGAGAGATATTATATCGGGTTCATAAATTCGTTCCGAAAAGACAGTTTTTTCGCTGGAAGTATTAACGACAAACAACCTCCCGCCAAATATGGTTTGGGTAACTGAATTCGTTGCTATAACGCTAGCTTGAGCACTTGATTGAACCTGCGATATGCCTGTTATACCGGTCATACCTTCATGCTACAAAAATTTTTGCTAAAGTCAATCTCAAATCAAGGTAACTTTCACCAAACATTGACGAAGCACTTTTTCGAAAGGATGAAATTTTTTAAACAGATATATTGTCAAAGATTTTTATGGTTATTGCCGCTTTATCAGATTTTTTTGCTATTTACATAATTTGTCGTCTACTAAAAAAATATGCAAATTTGGAGAAATGTTAAAATTAAAAACCTAAAACTTTTAATGACCGTCATGTTTAAAACAGCTACTTTTGCCGAATTGTATACTGTGCTGAAAAAGTTTAACTAGACGCTTTATACGTAATCCCATTGCAATGTCATATGTGTGAATGGTATGAAATTTTCAAAAATCATATATGGATTCGACAAAAGGATCAGTAATTTAGACGGCAAAATAACAGAGAAGCTTGCTGGACTTCGCCAAGATAGTTGAGCTTTTTGATAAACATAGTGTCAGCTTCGTCGCAGTGACGCAGTCGTTCAACACCTCAAACTTCATGGGACGCCTGATTTCGCTGCAGCACTACGTAGTGAGACAAAGTCAAAGGGGTATTATAACGATGGGATATCCCGAGCCCTAGCTTTTATAAATGGAAACGGCATAAGCCAAAACCAGAATCAATGGTTAATCCACTTCAGCATTTCAGAAATGATAACTTGAGCATCTTTTTGCAGGATAAAATCTTTATTTGATAGATATTCGATGTTTTTGCTCGTATTTATGGCGATTATTATTCCATTCGGGTTTAGTTTCTTATACAGTCTCAGGAGACCGCTTTCATCTGAGGAAAGTCCTATAGCCACTACATAATCCGCATCGGCGAGTTCCTCATGAGATTCTGAGAAATTACCCCGAGTCAAAGGAATATCTCCAGATTTTTGATGCAACAAATCAATATTTTCCGTGATCAACAAACTCCCAGTCTTAGAGATTATACTGTGAAGGGCAATATGAGCTCTTGTGGGCTCTGCCATCTCGCATTTTTTGAAGAAGTTATTCAAGATTTGTATATACTTTTCTGGATTTTTTGTAACATTATTAATTAGCTGTTCTGTATCTCCGAGATCTTTCAAAAGTTCGTTCATGGTTGGGATAACTCCGGAAGATATACCTGCCCCCGTATAAAATATTACCCTTCTGCCGTGGATCATTTTTGCAAGATGCTTAACGGATTCAATTTTAATAGGATGTTGATTTGTTGCTACGAGAGGACTTGGAACTGATTTTTCAGTGTTAGATTCTTTGATGATTTCTACAGTAGTTTTTCCATTCGTGTAATCAAAACAAACAGCTCCATGTTTTTTTATATTGAATATCATCTGTGAGCGGTATTCGTTGGAATTCCTGACAGAGCATCCGCAAAGACAGCTACATATTAAAAAAACATTTACAAATTTTTCTATAGAAATCACGTTATTCTCCGATTGCGAAACTTGTCTTTCTTGGAGTATACTTCAAATCCATGTTTGACGACAAAAATTGTATGTGGTTCTTGAGAGGCAACAAAGAGTATTGAAATATCTTCGATGATCTGTTGGAGATTACCGAAGCCGATTGTGCAGGGAATTGCAAAGATGGCACCGTAATGAAACAATAAAATGTACCATTACTTGACACACTTTCGCACGAGCATATCAACTCTTTCGTCGATTTTTGCGCCCATTGTATCCTCTGAGTTACACGTAACGTCTGTAATATTCGCAACATCAAATCCAACAAATGAACGCGCTTGAGACATATCATAAATTAATACGCATGTAAACAAAATTTCTTCTAAGAAAACTGCCACAATTGCTCCTGTATGCCAGAATAAGCTTTTGTTTTTATTCGTAATAATACCAAGTCCATAGAAATTGCCATCTCCAATAGGGACTGTCGCTTTTGTCAACACATCAAAACACTTGTTTTGGTGGAGAAATTCGTTCCACCTTAAAAGGTCGCGTGCTGTGGATACGGCTCCACCAGCTGGGTTCATTGTGGTCGTCAATGGATTTTTCAGTTTTTGTGGAGAGCAATTAGCAATAACCAAGGCTTTTTGCAATTTCGTCCACAATTCTTTCTCTGAAAAATCGTCATGTAAAAATGTATTTGTCATTCCAGCTTCGACAAAAAGGTCGTGAGCTAATTCGGTGTACGATCGCTTAGTTTGTTTTTCCAGGCATTTCCCCACCAAAGCATAGTTCAGATTATGATACTTATATCGGTTGATGCGTTCTCCGGTCGCATAGTCAATTGTGGCCGAATGCATCAATAGATCGTGAATTGTCGTTCCTTTCAAAGTTTGCAACTTCAGTTGTGGCCAAAATGGTATTACTTCAGTTTCCTGTAAATTCTTTAAAATAGCCTGAAATTCGTCATCAGTAATCAGCGTGATTATTTCTGTATTAAAAAGTGTTTTCAAATGCTTTATAGCTAAAATAGCAGTAAATTGCTTGCTTACTGAGCCAATCAAAAATGGAGTATTTAGATCTATCCCTTTTGAACAAAATTTCAATTTCACGCTTTGATCCGCGTCTTTAACTGCAACTATACCTTCTACTTCGCTGATGTTATCTAGATTTGTTTTATGGATATTGCTGCAGGCAACGCTAAAAAGAACACACAGAAAAGCCAACACATGCAACATATTGTGCTTTAAAACATTTGTATCAACACGCAAATAGCTGAGGTACTTTGTTACTTCCATAGTTACTCGATTTTTTAACGCTAAGAAAATCTGCATTTATACCTTTTCACAATTTTTTTCGCGACTAGGTATAAGATTTCCCAAAATTGTTCTCCACAAGCCGTACGTTGTGGCGGCTTTTTTATTGCTAGAAATGGTGTACGGGTTTTCACAACGAATCTTGGCTGTCTAAATCACGCTCTTCCGTTAGTTGCAACCTTTTTTGATCTCAATTGCCATCAATGCAAGTGGCTGTGCGGGTTACAGGGCTTAAAACTGAGATAAAATTCAAACCACAAGCCACTAAATTGAGATCACTTTTTTTGACTAAAAAGTCTCTAGAAATGGTTTTTAGAAACAAATAGATATGCTTTTAATAAAACGTTACATACCGCTAGATTACGCAGAGCCTAAGGATTTGGCGTCTACTTTTTCACTTGAATTTTAACGAAATCTCAGTTTTAAAACTTCATTGGCGGAGAGAGAGGGATTCGAACCCTCGGTACCGTTACCGGTACACAGCATTTCCAGTGCTGCACAATCGGCCACTCTGTCATCTCTCCATGCGTGAATTTTTAAATCGCAACGGAAACAACTTATAAATCCCCATAATGATTACGGCTTTTAAAATTTCCGCTGGCAGGAAAAATAAAAATCCACAGACAAATGCTTTTGTTACACCAATGGATAGGGCAAGTACGCAGGTACCAGTGATCAAAACAATTAACTGAGTCGTCAATATTTTGACCAGTACTTTAAAGAAACTCCTTTCCCATGTTTTAGCAGTTAGTATGTATGCCATCAGGAAAAATCCAGCGATATACCCAATCGTCAGTGTAATCCCGAAGCCTCTTTGCATTGTCCTGTACAATGCAAAGAGTGCTAGTCCTTTTAGTATGGGTTTTCTCGGCAAGAAAAAACAAAGTAATGGCAGAACAATTGTCTGTAAAGTGAAAGGCACTGGATAGAATGGTACCTTAATCAGTGTTGCCACAAGCATTAGCAGAAAAGCCGCTGCGCTTGCCAAATTTTCCTCACTAATCACCGTGCTCGGTGCCATAATTTTTCTTTGACCACTTTTGTTAATATTCATTTTAATCACTCCTTGTTTTTGGTACCCAGAGAGGGGGTCGAACCCTCACTCCCTTGCAGGAATCGGATTTTGAGTCCGACGCGTCTGCCAATTCCGCCATCTGGGCGATGTGCAATGCACAATGAGGCTTTGATTGGCCTTGGCAAGTCAAAGTTCGAAAATTTTAGCAATTTTCAGTGATCTGCAAGGATGTGGGATAATCTGGCCAAAACTAAGTATTTACTGTGGGATAGAGGCTATGAAACAAGTTGATTCAGGAAAAAACTAAAATGGTGAAGCATAATTTTTTTAATTCTCTAAAAAAAATATTATTTTTATGTTTAGTCCCATTTGAAAGGGGCTTTCATGCAATCATATTTGCAATCAAAAATGAACATGAAGCTAGAAATAAACGACCTTTTGGTTGTGGACCCCGGTGAACCCTACTTCATGTTCGAGTTAGCCAGTTGTTGAGCCTGCATATGGGCCATCTGTTGGCCAAAGGGCAGTTCAGACGGCAGGGTGGACCATAGGAAAGACATAATTCAATAGCAGATATTTCTTTCAAAAAACTGCTCGAAAGAACGGCACAATCCCAATCCAACTCCAACAAAGGAAAAAGAAATTTGTGCCGTTGTTTTAATCAAATTATGACATATTTGCATGATGAAAAGAAAGGTCCTGCTCTTGCAAGATTAGCAAGTGTTAGCGTGACATGTCAAGATGCAGCGAAAGCTTTATAAAGGCCCTTTTGCAAGTTAAGGGCGATAACGGTGTTAACTTGCAAGAACATTGCTGAAAAGTAGCAACTATGGGGCTAGAAAATGATTTTTGGCATATGGTGCTCTTTCTGTGAGATTCCAGCAGGTCTATTAATGAAAGACTAAGTGGGTATTACCAAAAAGTTACACGCCATTCTTCCAAGGCACAACAAAGGTTAAGTGCAATGAAAAACGAAGAGGACCTTTCCCTAGGTGATCGTTTGAACGCAGTTCTAGAGGCTGAGTTTAAAAGCATAATGGCAATTTTAAAAAATGGCGCCTTGTTCGTTAGTGAAAGTCTCAAATTTTTCATACCTTTGCGTAAAAAAGCATGCTGCTCACGAGGCAGTGTGTTATGTATTGTACTGAAATCCTTTTCTCGAAAAGTTTCCTAACAAATGTGAAACTTTTACTTCTTTACGAAAATCAGAGCACTAATGTTTTTCACGCCCATTTTAAATGCTTCACAGTTTCAATGAATCGGGGAAATGGCTTCTTCGCAAACTTTCTTAAAATACTTCACGTCCCGTTTAATTTGCCTGAAAACTTCTGGATCTTTGTGCGATTCTATGACTATGGCGCGGGCAACTTCCGTCAAAATTTTTATGAAGAGATGTATTTCATCGTCCCTTAATTTTTTAAGAATCCTCTCAGCTCGAGCCATGTTGCTCAGTCCTCCCTTAAAGATAAGCTTGAGAATTTTAATAAATATATTCACCAAATCAGGCTTAATATCATGCTTTTTGCACCACTCATCATGCTTTTCATACCATCTTTCGTACCATTTTTTTGTTAATCTTATGCATTCCTTATGGACCCAATGGGAGACATCTTTTTTTGATCTCGTAAATGAGGTGTGTGCGTTGTTGCTCAGTCCTTGGGCACCGCCCACGGGCGAGGTTCCAGCAAATTGGGAAAGTTCGGCTGCTACGGCACGTTTTTCCAAACTTACTCCTCCACCCGATGGGCCTCCTGTGGGCTGCGATGGAGGCGGTCTATTGGTAGAAGCTACGCTATGGCCACCAACGGGACTTGGCCCCGGATTGGCCTTTGGAGGAGAGGGAGGTGGCAAAACACTTTCTATGCTCATATTATGCCCATTTGTGACCAAATCACATTACTTAAATTTTAAAATTTTGCAAAACAAAATTTAACAAAAATTTAAATGTTAGAGCGTTAATTTATTTTTTCCGTTTCCTAAAACGCATAGCTATTTGCGGCGGCGACTTGCCAAAATAGAAGCCTGGCTCCGGTTATAAAATATTTGTTTAAACTTAAATCGGTTATTTTGCAAATTTATGGATTGACAATATTTTGCAAAATAATAAAATATTGTTTATGGCCGATGTAGTTCAATTACAAAATTACACCAATAACAGCAATGGTGTGTCGCCTGTGACAACTTTGGAAATGGAAGCCAGTAATCCTTCGGGAAAGCTAAAGCCTGTCCAAATACCCGACGACGAAAGGGGGATGTATAGAATTCTTCAGAATAAGCCATCCCTCTGCCAACCGGAAAGATCCGGTGAACTATACCATGAAAGCCAGGCAAATCCGAACATATGCGGATTGCATGCTTTGCGCCACTATGTCGGAACGCAATGGATATCGCTGAAGGAATTAAACGCGGTAAATTGGGAAAATGAAATTAATCGGGAATTAGTTACGGGGGCCTATAAAAAGTTTATGGAAATACTATTGGGAGAAGACCGAAAATCTTCCCAGTCTTGTAAATTAACCAAGGTAGCAGAAGATATTTTACACCGCACATACGGAGACGGAGAGAAAGTGAAAAAAACGTCCGAAGATATTGAAAAAATTATCACAAAGTTAAATGGCGTAGCCGATAATAATTGGAAGGAGATTGCCGAAAATATGGAAAAAATCATGGTTCTTATGACAAATCGGCAAACCAAAATGTTGCCGAATAAGGTGAAAGACCCTGCTGGTTGGGCACAAAATTGGCTTCGATCCTGTACAAGACAGGTGAGGGAATGCATTGATTCAGGCAAAGAGGGAACATCTCCAACAGCGGTGCGAGATGCGTTGGCAAAAGTTTTTCCGGAAGTGCGACTCGCCAATCCCAGAAATGATTTGGGGCTTAGCTCGGATGCCCTTAATTTATCAGCCGTTTGTGCTAAGCTTGACAACCTTCCTCCAAATGGAGCGTCTACGGATAGGGCGATCATATGTGGCAAAGGGCACTTTATTGTACTCAGGAAAACCCGCCGCGATGGCTGGTGTATGGTGGATTCACTGTTGCTCCACGTTGTTCCTTTGGAAAGAGCCGGTAGGCAAAGATCCATTGTGGAAGGCAGGCCATTTACCGGAGTTATTTATTCCACTCAAGAAAATTTAGGCGATGTTTTTGAATCAAAATTATTCCCAATTTCAGTAGCTTCATAAAATTGCTTCGTTTTCGCCAAAATGGCACGCTCATGGAAAGCGTGGGGAAATTTTTGAACTCAGTTGCCAGAAACGAACAATATTTTTTTAGGGGTTTTGCAATGAATTATTGATAATATTTTTACAATGCGTCAAACTATCCACAATGGTGGAAGTTCAGTGCCAATTCCAAATTCGAATGAAAATTCCCATTTTTCAAATGATCAACAAACAATGCAAATACCCGATGCCGAAAGGGGGATGTATAGAATTATCTAAGAAAATCCTTGCATAGGCCAACCAAAAAAAGCCAGCGAACTGTACCACGAATGCCAAATAAATCCAAATACGTGTGCTTTACACGCACTGCGCCATTACGTCGGCATGGATTGGATATCGTTGGAAAAGTTAAATGGAGTAAATCACAGGAATGAAGACAATCGGAGGATAATTATTGGAGGATGTGAGAGCTTCAAGCAAATGTTGGAAGAAATTTCCCCAAGTGATCCTTCGACCAGAATAATGGATAACATTTTGCGGCGTGTTTATATTAGTGGAGGTAAAGTTGACAAAGAAAAAGTTGGAGAGGTTTCGAAAGAAATTGATGGCTTTATTTCGAAGCTGAACGGTGCAATGGATATGGATGATTGGAATGAAATTTCTCGAAATATGAATGAAATTATAGCGCCCTTGACAAATGATTTTGATAAAGATGGAATATTAGCAAAGGATAAAAACGATCCGGAAGGCTGGATGCAAAATGAACTCTGTTCCCGTGCGGATCAAGTGCGAAATTGTATTGATTCGAGTGCCAGTGGAACAATTTCAACGGCAGTGTGTGACGCATTGGCACAACTAGTTTCGGAAGTTAAAGCTAAGCATCCAGAAGACTTGGGCCTTGATAAAAAGAAACTTAATTTGCTAGACCTTTGCAATGGGTTTCATGACTCAATACCCGAAGAAAAATTCGGAGATAATGCCTTGCCCAGTAAAGGGTTGATTGATTCATTCATTGTGTGCTGCAATGGGCATTTCATGACTCTTAGAAAAACTCATGAAGATGGTTGGTGCATTGTGGACTCTTTGATGGATGAGGTTGTGCCCGTAGAAAAAGCAGGGCGCCAGAAATCTGGCGTTGAAGGCCTGTGTTTTACCGACATCATTTATTTTGCTCAAAAAAATTTGGATAATTATCTTAGGGAGAAATTTTCTGAACACAAGTAGGCAATCTTGGTTGGAAAATTTTTCTTTGAGAGTTTGAAGAAAAATTTTGTCAGGCAAGCAATTCACAGGGGAGTGCAACTTTAGCGTAATGCTTGCCATTGATACTAGCTCGTCCCAAATGTTTGGCAGTGCCGTATCGAAGATTGATTTTACTTTAAACTTCGTGGGCAAACTGTCTAAAATTGCCCATGAAGTTGGGAAACAAAGCTGAACTGACACTATTTTCAGGGGATGTGGAGCTTTACAAGCCGGCTTGTGCTCGCCTGCACACCCCCGAATTTAGAGAGGAGTTACTTAATATTCTGAGCAGTGCCTCTCACTGTGTCTCCATAGCCGCGGAGGATGCTGGTTGATACCGAAGAATTAGTGCTCCACATTTGAAGTTTTGCCTGAGCTTTAAAAAGATCTTCTTGGTTTACAGCTCCCTTATCATCTTTAGTCATGCTTGATACCGCATTATCTAGATCATCCTGTGATTTGCTGCACATTTTTGCTAGCACTTCAAACAATCTGCTCATGGAGAAACTTGTATCCGTTGTTGTCATTTTTGTTCCTTTGGTTTGTGTCTAAACTTTTTTTGTTAATTGATGGCTTCGCCTAATGATGTTTTGTAATGTGTCAAGGAAAATTTTACATTCTTTCCAGTTTTTGTTACTGAATATTGGGGAACAGCGATATTTAGGGGCAAAAAAAGAATTGCCCATTCTGGGCATTTTTTTAAAACTTACCATCCCAAATGGTT